>JAUUXB010000008.1 GCA_030588745.1 bacterium
TTCCACCTGTTCCCATCTCGAACACAGAAGTGAAATGTACCAAGGCCGATGATAGTGGGTTTCCTGCGAAAGTAGGTAGCCGCCGCTAAAGCGCCTTTTTAATTGGATTTTAATATGTGTTTGGTTATAATGAATTAATGGCATTTAAGAGAAAATCTGAAATAAACAACAATTCTTTTAATAAATTATTAGATCAGGGTATAAATTTTAGAATTGGAATAATAATTTTTGTTATTATTGCTATTTTAATCTTAAACCTTTCTCCTTTTTCAGAATCAGTTAAAGGTTTTTTTTATTCATTATCTGAACCTATTCAGGTTTGGTTATGGGAAAAAGGCATTAAAACCTCTGCTTTTTTCCAAGGATTTTTAAAAGCTGATAATTTAACAAAAGAGAACATGTTTCTTAAATCAGAGAATCAGAAGCTGTTAAGCCAGAACATAGAGCTGGAGCAATTAAAAAAAGAAAATGAAAGTTTAAGAACAGCTTTAGGTTTGGGTATTGAACAGGAATTTAGTTTAGAGATTGCCCAAATAATTGCTAAAGAAATGTTTAATGATTATTTGATAATTAATAAGGGGTTTGATGATGGGATAAGGGCTGGGTTTCCAGTGATTACTGAAAACAAGGTTTTAGTGGGTAAAATATCTGAGCTCTATGAGAATATTTCAAAAGTAGAGCTTTTAAGTTCAAAAAACAGCTCTTTTGACATAGAGATTTTTAAAAAAGAAATTTATAGTTTAGCAAAAGGGAGTGGTGATTTTGAGATAATCCTTGATTTAATTCCTAAAGAAGAAAATATTGAAATAGGCGATAAGGTGATTAGCAGTGTTGTAGGTGGTAATTTCCCAGGAGGCCTTTTAATAGGTGAAATTCAGGATATTGAAAAGTCTGACACTGCAGCTTTTCAGCAGGCTCAGGTAAAACCTAGTTTTAATATTAATGATTTAAAAACTTTATTTATTATTAGTGATTCTAGTTTTAGTGAGTAATTAAAAGAAATGATTAAAAAAATAATTCTTGCTGTCTTAGGATTTTATTTTCTAATTATGCTTCAAGCTAGTTTTTTCGTTCATTTCTTCAATTATGCTTCAAGTATTGTTTTAATAGCAGTGGTTTTGATTAATTTTTTTGAAGAACAAAAAAGCAGTTTTGGTATTATTTCAGCATTAATTGCTGGGTTTCTTTTGGATGTTTTTTTCAGTGCATATATCGGCTACTGGGTTTTAATTTGTTTTTTGATTTCAATATTTATGAAACTAATCTTTAAAAGATATGTTTGGCAGATTTAGAAGAAAGAGATTCAAGCAAAAAAGAGACCTTGAGCCTCATGAGATCATATTAGACAAACTTGCCAAAGAAAAAGAAGAAGAGTGGGGGATTTCAATTAAAAAGATAAATATTCCTCTTTTGGATAAAACTCTAAAAGGTTTTTTATTGGTTTTGTTTTTAACAATGATAGTTTTATTTTTAAAAACATTTCAGCTTCAGATTTTAGAAGGAGAGAATTTTAAAGCTTTAGCCAATGAGAATAAGTTTATTATTAAAAGCATTGAGGCTCAAAGAGGGGTGATTTATGATACAAGTTTAAAGCAACTAGTTTTTAATATTCCTCAGTTTGACCTTGTTTTAAAAAAAGAAAATCTTTCTCAAATCCAGAAAGACAAAGAATCAGTTTTAAAAGAGGTTGCTCGCATTTTAGAAAAGGATTATGAGGAATTAAATCAGGAGATTGCATCCAGCACAGATTCTTTGGTTTTTGTTTCCAGGAATCTGGAGCGTGAGAAACTAATTATTCTACAAACTAAAATTAATGATTTAACTGGTTTTGAAATAAGGAAAACATCAACCAGGGATTATGTAGAAGGAGAGGTTTTTGCTCATTTAATGGGCTATATGGGAAAGATTAAGAAACAAGAACTTGAAGCTTCTTCTGAGCTTTATTCAATTTTAGATTATGTTGGAAGAGATGGTTTGGAGAATTACTATGAAGAGGTTTTGAGGAAAAACCCTGGGAAAATAATAATTGAAAGAGATGCTTTAGGAAATATATTGTCTCAGGAAACTGCTTCTTTGCCTAAATCAGGAAATAATCTGGTTTTGTGGCTTGATTCTGACCTTCAAAAAAAAGTTAAAGAGGTATTAGGAAACAAACTTTACGAGATTGGAAGTAAAAAAGGAGTGGTTGTTGCGCTGGATCCTAAAACAGGAGGAGTATTGTCTTTAATCTCTTTTCCTTCTTTTGATAATAATGTTTTTTCAAGAGGAGATACTGAAGAGATAAATAAAATCTTAAAAGACAAAGAAAATGAGCCTCTTTTTAATCGCGCTATTTCTGGCGGCTATGTTACTGGTTCTACAATCAAGCCTTTAATTGCTTTAGCAGGATTAGAAGAGGGAATTATTAATCCTGATAAATCTATCAACTGCACTGGGATGCTTGAAGTTGAAGATTACTGGGATCCTGAAGTTGTTTGGCAGTATAAAGACTTAAGAGCTCATGGCTGGACAGATATGAGAAAAGCTTTGGCTGAATCATGTAATGTTTATTTTTATCGTTTAGGTGGTGGTTATAAAACTCAAGATGGTTTAGGCCCAACAAAAATTAAGGAATATTTAAATATGCTTGGCTGGGAAGATAAAACCGGCATTGATTTGCCTGGAGAAGTAGCTGGTTTTGTTCCTGACAAAGCTTGGAAAAAGAGAGTTTTAGGTCAGGGCTGGTGGGATGGAGATACATATCATCTGTCAATTGGCCAGGGTTATCTTCAAGTTACTCCAATAGAAGTTGCAGTAAGTTTTATGCCAATTGCTAATTATGGAAAGATTTTTAAGCCTCAGATTGTAAAAAAAATCTTAAATAGTGAAACAGGGGAGATAATAGAGGAAATAAGTCCTGAAATTATTAAGCAAGATTTTTTAAATGCTGATAATATTGAGGTTGTAAGACAGGGTATGAGGCAGGCTGTTACTGGTTATAACAGCCCTAATGCTTCGGCAATGAGCCTTAGTTATTTACCAGTCAAAGTTGCTGCCAAAACAGGAACAGCTGAAACTTCAAAAGAAGACATGTATCATAACTGGACTACTGTTTTTGCTCCCTATGACGATCCTGAAATAATAATAACTATTATGATTGAAGATGTAGAAGGAGTAAGAGCAGCAACACTGCCTGTTGCTTATGAAATTTTGAACTGGTATTTTACTAAATAACTAAAAATCACTAAAATGAATTTATGAGCACCAAAGATAAAATAAGGAAAAACAGGTTAAAAAAACTGGAAAGAATTAGAAACTCTGGATTTTTTCCTTATCCAGCAGTAACAAAAAGAACTCATAAAATAGCTGAGGTTTTAAAAAGCTTTAGTTCTTTTGTTCGTTCAAAAAAAGAAATAATTCTAGCAGGAAGAATAAGGTTGTTAAGACTTCATGGTGGTTCAACTTTTATTCATATTGAAGATGGAACAGGTAAGATCCAGGGATATTTTAAAAAAGACAGGTTAGGGGAGAAAGGATACAGGTTTTTTTTAGATAATTTTGATTTAGGAGATTTTATTGAAATAAGGGGAATATTGTTTAAAACAAAAAGAGGTGAAAAAACAATTGAAGTTAGTGGTTTTCACATGCTTGCTAAAAGCTTGCTGCCTTTGCCTGAAAAGTGGCATGGATTAAAAGATGTTGAAGAAAGATTCAGGAAGAGGTATTTGGATTTAATTTTTAATGAAGATGTTAGGAAAAAGTTTGAAGTTCGTTCCTTGATTATTAAATCTTTAAGAGAGTTTTTAGAAAATGAAGGGTTTTTAGGAGTAGAAACTCCTATTTTGCAACCTATTTATGGAGGAGCAAGAGCCAAGCCATTTAAAACCCATTTAAATGCAATGAACATGGATTTATATTTACGTATTGCTCCGGAGCTTTATTTAAAAAGATTATTGGTTGGAGGCTTTGAAAAAGTTTATGAGATTGGCAAGTGTTTTAGAAATGAAGGGGTTGATAGGTATCATAATCCTGATTTTACAATGCTTGAATTTTATTGGGCTTATGCTGATTACAAAGATTTAATGAAGTTAACTGAAAAAATGTTTTCTTATGTTTTGAAAAAAGTGTTTGGTAAATTAGAAATTACTTATGAAGGTAAAAAAATTAATTTTAAACCTCCTTGGCCTAGAGTAGAATTTTATCAGATGTTTAAAAAAATGACTGGCCTTGATTTAGAAGAGATAAATGAAGTGTCTTTAGCAAAAGAAGCTAAGAAAATGGATTTGGAAATTGAAAAGGGCGTTCCTAAAGCTGAAATCGCTGATGAGATTTTCAGTAAGGTTTGCCGGCCTAAAATAATTAAACCAACCTTTGTTATTCATTATCCAAAAGGATTTCAGCCCTTAGCTAAAGCATTAGAAAAAGATTCAGAGAAATTAGCTAATGTTCAGTTGGTTGCAGCAGGAACAGAGCTTTTAAATGCTTTTTCTGAGTTAAATGATCCAATTGAACAGCGCAGAAGATTTGAAGAACAGGAAAAGTTATTTAAACTTGGTTTTGAAGAGGCTCAAAGAATAGATAAAGATTATTTAGAGGCCATGGAGTATGGCATGCCTCCAGCAGCAGGGTTTGGTTTAGGAGTGGATAGGTTGGTGATACTGCTTACTGATTCTCATGCTTTAAGGGAAATAATATTATTTCCAACAATGAAGCCTAAAAAATAATATGTTAGACATTAAATTTATTCGTCAAAATCCTGATAAAGTAAAAGAAGGTTGTAGGAAAAAACAAGTTAAAGTTGATATTGATAAGCTTTTGAAAGTGGATAAAAAAAGAATAGAGCTTTTACAGGCCTTGGAAGACATGAGAGCTAAGAAGAATAAGGCCTCAAAAGATATAGCTGCAGCAAAAGATAAACAAGAAAAAGAAAAGATAATCTTGAAAATGAGAGAGCTTGATAGAAACAACGATAAATTAGATGAAAATTTGAAAGCTTTTCAAGAAGAGTTTAATGAGTTAATGCTTCAGGTTCCGATTCCGCCTGCTGATGACGTTCCAGAAGGGAAATCAGATGAAGATAATATTGAAGTTAGAACTTGGGGGAAACAACCAAAATTTAGGTTCACTCCAAAAGATTACATTGCTTTAATGGAAGAGTTAGACCTTTTGGATTTGAAAAGGGGAGCAAAAATTGGGGGCTTCAGACAATATGTGATTAAAAACGAAGCAGTTTTACTTGAACAAGCACTTCTTAGATGGTCGCTTGATTATTTAGTTAAAAAAGGATTTACTCTTTTTAGACCAACAACAATGGTTAAAGAGTTTGAAATGATTGGAACGGGAATGTTCCCAAGGGGGAGAAAAGATGCCTATAAGGTGGATGATGATTTATATTTGATTGGAACAACAGAAGTGCCTTTAATGGCTTATCATGCTAATGAAACATTAAATGAGAAAGATTTGCCTAAAAAGTATGTTGGAATTTCAGCTGCTTTTAGAAAAGAAGTAGGAAGTTATGGTAAGGACGTGAAAGGAATTTTCAGGATTCATGAATTTTTACAAACTGAACAAGTTATTATTTGTAAGAATGATGAACAAGAATCAATAAAGTGGCATGAAGAGCTTCTTAAAAACTCTGAAGAACTTATGAAGCAATTAAAATTGCCTTATAGGGTGGTTAATTGCTGCGGTGGAGATTTGTCTGATGGGCAGGTTAAAAGGTATGATATTGAAGCCTGGGTTCCTTCACAGAAGAAATACAGGGAAACGCATTCAGATTCTTATCTCTTTGACTTTCAAACCAGAAGGTTAAATATTCGTTATCGGACCAAAGATAACAAGATTAAATTTGCTCATTCTTTGAATAATACTGGTATAGCTGTTCCAAGAATCTTGATTCCTATTATTGAGAATTATCAGCAGAAAGATGGAAGTGTATCAATTCCTAAAGTTTTGCAAAAATATGCCGGATTTAAAAAGATTCAGAGGAAATAAAAATGAAAGAAGAAACAGTTACAACTAATAATCTGAAGATTAATTATAAAACTACAGGATCAGGTCCTGTTATTTTAATTTTACATGGCTGGCCATCTTCTTCTGATTCTTGGACTAGAGTCATAGAAAGCTTATCCAGAATTGGCTATCAGATAATTTGTCCTGATTTACCAGGTTTTGGTAAAAGCGACACTCCTTTAAAGCCTTGGAATATATCTAATTATATGGAGTGGCTTATTAGCTTTGTTGGTGTTTTAAAATTAGATAAATTCATTCTTTTAGGCCATTCTTTTGGAGGAAGAGTTGCAGTTAAGTTTTCAGCAAAATATGGTGATAAACTTAAGTGTTTAATTTTATGTGATCCAGCTGGAATCAAGTCTAAGTTGGATGCTAAAAGCACAGCAATTTATAGGATGGTTCAGGTAGGTAATAGTGTCTTTGCTTTCGGATTTTTATTAAAGGTTAAAGATGTTTTAAGGAATATTTTGTATTTCTTTATTAAGAACAGGGATTATGTTAAAGCCAAAGGTGTTATGAAGGCAACAATGACAAAAGTTGTGAATGAGGATTTAACTTCTTATCTGCCTAAGATTAAGAATAAAACTTTGCTTGTTTGGGGCAAAAAAGATAAAACAGTGCCAATAGAATATGCTTATCAGTTTAAGGATAAGATTAAAGGTTCCAAGCTTGAAATTATTCCAGGAGTTGGACACAGTCCTCATTTCAGAGCTTCTGAAAGATTAACAGAAATTATTATCATGTTTTTAAATACTTTATGATTTATCTTTTAAGCTTTTTTTGGTTTTTAAGGCAGATTAAAGCTAATTTATTCTGGCTTTATCTCTGGCAGTTAAAAGAATACCATATTGGAAGGTTTATTGATCATTTCCGTACTTATAAAGGGAGAAGGTTGTTTTTTAATAATTTAATGTTTGTTAAATTAGTTTTGCTTTTTTTTGCTTATGATTGTCCGATTTGTTGGTCATTTGTATTAGTGATTTCGGTATTTATTACATATTTACTTGAATCTTCTAAGTTTGCATATAATGTATTTTTTAAAAAAAGTCTTGTTAAGCCTGTTTTAACAAAAAAAACAATATTTTTAATTATTGTTTCTTTTATTTTTGTTTTTTGCTGGTATTTCTTTCTGTTTAATCCAGATTTGAAATCTTTTGTTTTTTACCTTTTGCTTTTTGATGTTTTAACTCCTTTCGTTGTTTCTGGAATTGTTTTAGTTTTTCAGCCTTTTGTTGTTTTGATTAGGAATCAGGTTATTGCTAAAGCAAAGAGAAAAAGAGCTAAATTTAAAGATTTAATTGTTATTGGAATTACTGGTTCTTATGGGAAAACATCCTGTAAAGAGTTTTTGTATGAGGTTTTAAAAACTAAATACAATGTTTTAAAAACAAAAGCAAATCAAAATTCTGAAATAGGGATAAGTCAGTGTGTTTTAAATGATTTGAATGTTGAACACGAAGTTTTTATTGTTGAAATGGGAGCATATGGTAGAGGAGGGATAAAGCTGCTTTGTGATATTGTTAAACCTAAAATAGGGGTGTTAACTGGTATTAATGAACAACATATGGCTTTGTTTGGAAGCCAGGACAATATTACTAAAGCCAAATTTGAATTAATTGAATCTTTGCCAAAAAATGGATTAGCAGTTTTAAATGCTTCAAATGATATTATTAGAAATTATGAGCATGGGTTTAATAATACTTTGCTTTGTTCAGTTAAAGAGGAATTAGATTTTTGGGTAAAAAATATAGTTGTAGAAAAAGAATCTGTTAATTTCAGAGTTAATTCTAAAGATGAAGATTCAGCTCAATTTAAAGTAGATATTTTAGGAGTTGAAAGCATAGAGAATATTTTATTAGTAAGTGCTGTTTCAAAAGAGCTTGGAATGAACTTAGAAGAAGTTGCCAGAGCTTGTGAAGATATTAAAGCTGTTGACCCAAGGATTTCTAAGGGTTTTAATGGAGTTAATATTATTGATTCTACTTATTCAGCTAATCCTAATGGTGTTTTTTCTCATTTAGAGCATTTAAATCTTTTTTCTGGTAAAAAAATAGTTATTATGCCTTGTTTAATTGAATTAGGTTCTAGTTCTAGGCAGGTTCATCAGGAAATTGGTAAAAAGATTATTGAGGTTTGTGACCTAGCAATTATTACAACAAAAGATAGATTTAAGGATTTGAAAGCCGGAGCTGTGTCAGCTGGTATGAAAGAAAAACAAATTTTGTTTTTAGAAAAACCTGAATTGATTTTTGAAAAAATTAAACAATTTTTAAACTCCGAAAACATTGTGCTCTTAGAAGGAAGAATTTCAAAACAAATTATGGATAAGCTTAAATTACGATAAGCTTAGCTTATCGTAAATACATAGTATGGAGATTAAGCAGATTGCTGATAAAAATGTTTGGGAAGATTTTTTAAAAAAATGTGAAGAAAAAACATTTCTTCATTCTTGGAATTGGGGAGAGTTTAATATGATGATGGGGGATAGGATATGGAGGCTTGGTGTCTATGATAATGAATTAATTGGTGTTGCTTTGGTTATTAAAATTAAAGCAAGAAGAGGGGATTTTTTGTTTGTTCCACATGGGCCTGTTGTTTCTAGGTCTAAAGCTTTAGTTTTGAAAATTTTAACGAATAAATTGGAAGTATTAGCTATTACTGAAAAGGTAAGTCATATTAGAATTGCTCCTGTTTGGGAATCAGGCTTAGTTATATTTAAAAAGTTTGGTTTTAGAAATGCTCCTATTCATATGCATCCAGAATTGACATGGGAGCTTGATATTACTTTAAGTGAAGATGAATTATTGATGAATATGCGTAAAACCACTCGTTATTTGATTAGAAAAGCAATAAAAGAAAATGTTGAAATTGTTGAAACAAATAATGTTGAAGAATTTGATAAATTATATCAGCAGACTAAAGCGCGCCAGCACTTCACGCCTTTTTCTTTAGATTATTTAAAAAATGAGTTTAAAGCTTTTTCTGGTGACAATGAAATCTTAGTTTTATTGGGAAAGTATAATAATGAGATAGTTTCTTCAGGAATCTTTGTTTTTTGGCAGGGAATTGGTTTTTATCATCATGGAGCCTCTTCTTTAAAATATCCTAAAATCCCAGTTTCTTATTTATTGCTCTGGCAAGCTATCAAAGAAGCTAAGAAAAGAGAATGCAAAAAATTCAATTTTTGGGGCGTTGTTTCTAATGATGCAAAAAATCATCCATGGTTTGGTTTAAGCTTGTTTAAAAAAGGCTTTGGAGGTAAAAATAAAGAATACATACAAACTCAAGATTATATTATAGATTTCAAGTATTGGATCTCATTTATAGTAGAAAGCTTGAGGAAGATAAAAAGAGGATTATATTTTATCTAAATAAAACTACACACACAACAAATAGTTATGGGAAAACTTAAAGATATTCCAAAAATTGATAGGCCACGTGAGAGATTCCTAGAAAAAGGATCAGACGCACTTTCAAAGAGTGAGCTTTTGGCCATTTTGATTGGTAGTGGGATTAAGGGTAAAAACGTAAAACAACTTTCTAAGCAGATTATTAGAAAGTTTGGAAATAAGTTTTTAGACATAACAGTTAATGATTTACTGAAAATTTCTGGAATTGGAAAGGCTAAAGCTCTGCAAATAGTTTCTGCCTTGTCATTAGTCAAAAGATTCTATGAAGAATTAGGACCGAAAGATAAAATTGTTTTGTCTGCACAAGATGCTGTTTCTCTAACTTCTGAAATTAGAGATAAAAAGAAAGAATATTTAGTATGTCTTTATCTTAATGCGCGAAATGCTTTATTAAAAAAGGAAATTATCTCAATTGGTACGTTAGATAAAAGCATAATCCATCCTCGAGAAGTTTTTGGGCCTGCTGTTGAACTACGTGCGGCTGGTATTGTTATACTTCATAATCATCCATCAGGAAATATTGTTCCAACTAAGCAAGACATAGAGGTCGTAAATAAAATTCTTGAAGCAGGTAAAATAATGGGCGTGAATGTCATTGATTTTATTATTGTTAGTGAAAACGATATGCATAGTATTTTTATAGACATACAAGCATCAGAGAATAAAACAACACTTTATGTTTCTGACGGCGTTCAAAAATCCCTTTTTGATTTATTGGAAACCGAAAAGCCAGTTTATAAGATAAATGTAAAAAAAATTAAGGAAAATTATTTTTACATTCCGCAAATCAAGAAAAATTATGTTCAATTACATAATCGTAGATATATTGGAAGTAAACATAAATTGATTAAATGGATTTTTTCTATTATTAATAAAGAGTGCGAAGGAAATTCTTTCGCTGATATTTTTGCAGGAACGGGTGTTATATCAGCTATAGCTGCAAGACATTTCAAAAAAATTATACTAAATGATTTTCTTTATTCTAATTATGCAATATATCAAGCTTTTTTCGGTGATGGCGCGTGGGATAAAGATAAAATAAATAACATTATCAAAGACTATAATAATATTCCTGTTGAGGATTTAGAAGATAATTATTTTTCTAATTTTTTTGGCGGTAAATATTTTGGCTATAATTCATCAAAAATTATTGGTTTTATTAGAGAAAATATCGAGGAAAATAAAAAAAATTTAACGAATCGAGAATACTATATACTTATAGCGTCGCTACTTTATGCAGTTGATAAAATTGCAAATACTGTTGGGCATTATGACGCATACTTTAAAAAAGAACATATAAATGACTATTTTTTCATGAAACCCATTGATCCTATTAAAGTTAATGAAATATCTATCTTCAAAGAAGATGCCAATCTTTTAGTAAGAAAAATAAAAGCCGATGTAGTTTATATTGATCCGCCTTATAATTCTAGACAATATAGTCGGTTTTATCATGTGCTCGAAACGCTTACTAAGTGGGATGAGCCAAAATTACATGGAGTTGCATTAAAACCAGATCCAGAGAATATTAGTGACTATTGCAAAAGCAATGCAAAGACTAGATTTGCAGAGCTTGTAAAAGATATTGATGCTCGGTATCTGGTTATTTCTTATAACAATACTTATAATCCTAAAAGCAATTCATCAAAAAATAAAATTCCGCTTGAGAAAATCGAAAAAATCTTACAAGAAAAAGGTAAGACTAAAGTTTTCGAAAGAAATTATAGACATTTCAATGCTGGAAATACAAATTTTAATAATCATAAAGAGTATTTGTTTGTAACTAAGGTTTAACCATGAATAGTAAAATCAAACGATCTCCATTATTTTATGTTGGAGATAAATACAGATTAATGGAGCAAATTAAAAATTTATTTCCTAAAGGAATAAATAACTTTTATGAACCTTTTGTAGGTGGCGGCACTGTATTTTTAAATACTGAGGCAGAAAATTATTACTTAAACGATATAGATAAAAATCTTGTTAATATGCACAAGCTTTTCATTGAAAGTTCAAATAATCGAAATAAGTTTTTTGAAGATGTTGAAAAAATAATACACGAATATAAATTATCTAGATCTTATAAAGAAGATATAGTTCCAGATTCGTTAAAGAAAAAGTGGAAAAAGACTTATTTTGCTAGATTCAACAAAGATGGCTATGAAAAATTGAAGGAATGCATTAATAAAAATGAAAAAAAAGATCCATTAATTTTATATGTTTTACTTATCTACGGTTTTAATAGAATGCTAAGATTTAATGGGGGGGGAAAATTTAACCTTCCTGTAGGCAACGTTGATTTTAATAAAAACGTTGTCAATGCCCTAAATAACTATTTTGATTTTGTGCAGAATAGAAGAATATCATTTACTTCAAAAGATTTTCATAAATTTATTTTTGAAAAAGAATATTTTAAAAACGATTTTGTTTATTTAGATCCACCTTATTTAATTGCTGCAAGTGAATATAACAAGCTTTGGAATCTAAAATCAGAATTAAAATTATTGAATTTAATTAATGATTTAAATGAAAGAGGTGTTAGATTTGCTCTGTCTAGCTTAACTCATTACAATTCTAGTAAAAACGATTTATTGCTTAAATGGATGAAAAAATATAAAGCATACAAAATAAAAAGTAATTATATTAGTTATCATAATAACCAAAGAAAGAAAATTAAAGAGGTTTTAATTACCAATTATTAGAAATATGAATAAACGAAAACCAGAATATAAACCCTTATTATTTACAACAACAATAAGAAATCCTAAAAGAATGAAAGGATTGTTATTTATATTTAGTAAATTTGATAAACAGGCTTTAAGTAATGATCTTACTAATAAAATAATGAAAGAACTTATTCGTTATGGTTTATATCGTCCTATGAAAGTTTCTCAAAAAGTAAAAAAGAAATGGTCCAATACTAAAAGAGGCGAATTTTCGAATAAATTATTAACAAATAGCGAGGTTAATAAAATATTTAGTGATAATCCTCAAGATCACAAAGAAGCAGGATTTGATAAGGGTTGGCCTTCAAGATTTGCTACTATATTTGATTTTGCAAAAGAAATGGGATTTGTTTATTTTTGGCAAAACGAAAAAATTAAATTTTCGAAAATAGGATTAAAATTAGCAAATTCAATAAGTGTTAAAGTAGAAGATGGATTAATTATGACTAGTGATTCTCATCCAGAATTTGAACAACAAGCCTTTTTACATTCAATGGCAAAATACCAAAGAAGCAATCCTTTTGTAAGAGTTTTAAATGACAATATTCCATTGATATTGTTGCTTGAGACTATAAAAAAAATAAATTCTGATAAAAGATTTAATGGAAGCGGAATTTCAAAACTAGAATTACCATTGATTATTTTTTGGAAAAATAACAATTCAGAAGAACTTTATCAGCTTATCAAATCTATACGTAAAAAACATGGATATAATCCAAGCTGGGAAGTTATTATAGATATTTGTATTAATAAAATTATGGGTGGTAAGTTGAAAAAGTTTAAGCCTAAATCTATTATGGTTGATTATCCAGATGAATTTATTAGAAAGATGAGATTAACTGGCTTAATTTCTTTGAGAGGTGGGGGACGTTTTATTGATATAAACAAAAATGAACAGAAAAAAATTGATCATATTCTTAAAAACTATTCTAAATATAAGAAATACAAAACAGAAAAAGAGTATTTTGCGTACATGGCGAAAATTGATGATAGCTTAATTTCATACGAAAGTAAGCCAGTAAGTGCCGATGAGCGCGATAAATTTTTAGCTAAATGGATTGGCATTTATTCTTGGAATAAAATTAAAAAAGAAATAATCAATCTATCTCAAAAAAGATTAAGCAAAGACGACGTTTTGAAATATCTTTCAAATCCAATCAGATTGGAATTCCTTATTTCTTTGGCAATTAAATCAAAATTTCCTAATATAAAGGTTGTGCCAAATTATCCCTATGATGACGAAGGATTACCAACTTCAACTGCTGGTGGAGTTGGTAATAAAGGAGATATTGAATGCTATGAGAGTGTTAATGGAATTTTAATTGAGGTAACTATGTCTGAGGGAAGAGTACAAACGGTTATGGAGGTTTGGCCTATAGTTAGACATTTGGAAGAGTTTAGTAAAAGCAACGAAAACTCAATATGCTATTTTATTGCACCAAGTATATTTAAAGATTCTGAGAGACAAATTAGATATGTTAAAGATCAAGAGAAGCTTTTAATTCTGCCAAAAACCATTGAAGAGTTTTTGGAATATGTGGAAAATAGAAACGTTTTATATGTTACTCCATAAACTCCACAATCGATCTTTTTAAAGAATAAAGTTATTTTGAAATATAAAATTTAACGTAGAAATAAAAATGAAAAATGATTTATGGATAGAAGTTAAGCCATTTTCTGAAGAAACAATAAAATTTGAAATATATACAAATTATCTTCGAGGTTTGGCTTATTTTCTGAAAGAAAAATATCCGGACCATTCTTCAATAGAAAAATTTATTGTTTGTAAAAATAATAAAAATAATATAGATATTTCTTTAGTAGGAAAATATTTACATAATGCTTGGAATTCTGAAAGAATTTTGAATTTACCGAAAGAATTAGGAATGGATTCTTTTTTTATTAAGTTCGCTAATCATTGGTCGCCAGTATTAGGATATTATGCAACATTTCTTTGTTTTCAAGCTTTATTAATTGCAATTGGAGAAAACTCTGTTTTAGAACATAAAAATTTTCTTTCTAAGATATCATCTCTTATTAAAAAAGAAAAATTGCCATTTATTTATCCTTGGAATTTATTATGTTGGGGTTGTACATATTACAAAGAAGAAAAATTTAACTATGAAGTTGATTTAAATAAAGTGATTAATTTAGATCCTCGAGCTAATCCAAAGTCTGTTGAGGATCTAATCTTTATAGGAAAGATTTTAAGGACCACGAGAAAAAAAGAAGAGGATTATCAGGAGAAGAAGTGGAAAAAAGAAGGTAAGTATAAAAATCTAGATGGCTCTCCTAAAAAGAAATTCGCAAGAGAACAGAAGAAACAAGTAAGTAATAACGTAACAGCAACTTCTATTTTTAATTTTCTATACAGATTAAGAATTCGTTCAAATTATGAAGACGCAGATATTTTTTTTATTGGGGAAAGAAGCAATATAGATATAAATGATTATTTTAATTCTATAATTTTAATTACAGATTATACAATGTTTTTCATTGAATCGATGCTTAAACAAGTGATTGGCAGGGAAAAATTTTCATCATTAGTTGAAATATTTATAAAGAATTCTCCTCGTTATAATCTCGGTGTTTTTATTAGAAATAAAACAAGTATTAAATAATTTAATAAAAAATGAACAAGTAAAAAAAATATGGAAAATGAGTTTAAATTTAATAAAGAAAAACTAGAGAATGCTTTTATTGAATTTAAAAAATATTCTCAAGAAAAAAGATTTAAAGAAGATAGAATAGAAAGAAATAACCGAAAAGTTTTTTTTAAAGAAATAATCCATGAAGGAATTGATGAATTAAATTTTGAGCATTTAATAAAGAAACTTTGGGCTTCTAAAACTTGGGGTAATAAAGATTATTTAGTTTCAAAAATTATTAAAGACAATGGGATTCATAAAATAAGAAAAGAATTGAATTTTTTAATATTTAACAAAACTACTACAATAGGAGATCGTTATGAGAGATTTTTGAAAGAAATAAAAGGTATGGGACCAAGCATGATTACTGAAATTCTTTGTCATATCTATCCTAATGATGCAGGAATTTGGAATGATAGAGCTAGAAAATCTTTAACTTGGTTAGAAGTAGAGAATGTTCCGTATAAGAAATATAAAATAAATTCTCAAGAATATAATAAATTTAATGAAGTATTAAAAAAAATAGCAGAAATTCTTACTGGAATAGGTTATAAAAATGTTGACTTGCTTTTTGTAGATTATTTTATTTGGGAAGTGTTTAATAATTTTGTTAAAGGTTTTGGAACACAAACGACCATTATTTTAAAGGAAGATAAAACAATTTCTAGACATGATGAAATTAGAGATAAACTTGCACAAATCGGATCTTGGTTGGGTTTTGAAGTAGAAACCGAAAAATTAATAGTTAGAGGATCTAGAGTAGATACAGTTTGGCGTGCTCGAATAGCGAATTTAGGGGCAGTTTCTTATATTTTTGAAGTTCAAGACAGAGGATCTATTGATGGTCTTATAGTGAATTTACAGCGCTCTCAAACAAAGTCAACGGTTCAAAAATTAATTATCGTATCTGATTCTGAGCAAATGATTAAAATTAAAGGTGCGATAGAAGATCTATCAGAAAATTTTAGAAAAGCGGTAGTATTTTGGGACATAGAGGATATTGAAAATACTTATCAAAATTTAGAACAAGTTACAGAGTCAATCGAAAAATTGAATTTAATAGAAGATTAATTTATAATATTTTTATAGTTTATGAACAAATACAAAAAAAGACAAAGAAATATATATAGTCCTGATTTAAAAGAGCCTTTTAGAATAAGCCGTTCAAAGATTGATCTTTTTTTACAGTGTCCTCGTTGTTTTTATTTAGATAGAAGAATGGGATTGAGAAGACCAGGTATGCCTGGCTGGGCATTGAATAGTGCTGTTGATCATTTACTTAAAAAAGAATTTGATTTGTTAAGAAAAAATGGAGAATCTCATGCATTAATGACAGAGTATGGTATAGATGCTATACCTTTTAAACATAAAGACCTGCCAGAATGGAGAGATGATTATTATAAGTATCTTGGAGCTTCTGTGCTTCATAAAAAAAGCAATTTAATGATTTGCGGTATTATTGATGATATTTGGGTTAATCAAAAAACCAAAGAGCTTTATATTGTTGATTATAAAGCAACAAGCACTAGCAGAGAGATTTCTTTAGATGATGAGTATAAGCAGGGGTATAAAAAGCAGATGGAGATTTATCAATGGATATTCAGGCAAATGGGTTTTAATGTTTCAAACACAGGATATTTCTTATTTGCTAATGCTAGCAAAAACCTTCCTAAGTTTGATAAAAAACTAGAATTTGAAGCATCAATCTTATCTTATAATGGAGATGACTCCTGGATTGATTCTTGTATTATGGATATTAAAAAATGCCTTGATTCTAATAAGATTCCTGAATCTGGGGAAGATTGTGAGCATTGTAAGCGCATAAAATTAATTGATGCGGAATTATAAAATAGAAAAATATGAGAAAATACCGCAAACCCCACAGAATTAAGAAAAACCCATATTTATGGGTTGTTTCTAACTCATTGACGTTTTTTGAGAATAAGGCTATTCTGAAAGTAGAGATTTTTTTAACTTCTCATTATATTCTTGTAAATTTTTGATAATACAAAGGAAAATATATAATTTTTAAGTTTTAAAATATGGCACAAGGTTATTCTACAACCGAATCGGTAATAAAAGATGGTTCTTCAGAAAAAGAAAAAGCTTTTAATATTCCTTGCGAAACCCCCACTACCTCTATAGGAGTATATTCAGAGGGCGAGTCAATGTCAATAATTGAATCGAATCCTTCTATTCAAGGAGGAACATATTGTCTGCGAGGGACGAGAGTAACCATTCCAGGAATTTTGGAAGCCCGAAAAAAGGGCAGAACTATTGATGAAACCGTAGAAACACTAAAAAAATACTTTGGTGTTGATGTTTCAAAAAAGGAACTGCAACAGGCAATAGACGAATACCAAACAAGAATTTTGTTTATTGGTACTTAATTTTTTATGCGATGGGGAAGGATAAAATTGTGGACAGGAAAGAAAATAAAATTGTGTATTAATTCAAATATTGCTGATGCAGAGTTCATAGAAAGACTAATCAAGAATTTTAAGACAATAACAATAAAAGAGCTAATTCCAAAAAATCTATCAGCGGAAGATAAAGAAATAATGACGAGGGCAAGTACTAAGGATTATCACATCGTCACAAAAAATACCAAAGACTTTAAACGGTTATTCTTCAGCCTTCCTAATTTGAAAACAGGGGTAATTGGGATAAATACAGATTATATTGAAATTTCCCCAAAATTAGAATGGTTATTAACTAAGGAGATTATTTTTCACGAAAGATTATATAATAGATTTTACGAAATAGATTCGGAAGGATATAAATGTTGCGACAAAACTGGTAACGAAGTAATTATAAAAACTTCTTGGCCCTAGTAAGATTAAAAATCATTCATGTCATTAGCAATTAACGCTACAACTTCATCTGGGATTATCTTAGCGACTGATTCACGTCAATCGTATAGGAATCAAAAAGGACAAGCACGAATTGGATCTGATAATGCCTCCAAGCTTTTTCAATTGAGTAAACGTGTTGGGGTAGCAATTACGGGCATCGCTTTTTTATCAGAAGGTGGAGTCCTTAAAAATGTCAGTAATTTTATAGAGGAGTTCAAGAGGAAAGAAGAAGTGGAAAAAATGAAAGTAAAGGAGATAGCAGAGAAACTTCATCGTTTTTTTAATGAAAAATACGATTACAAAAAACCATTAGAACAGTTAAAGATAACAATTAGGCAAGGCCTTGAAAGGCAAGGATGCAAGATTACAGAAGATTTTAAGGAAGAGACAACAGGAATACTAAGATTTAAATTCCAAGACCCTTCTGGTAAAGAACACGCAAGAGTAGCGGGGCTTGAAAGAATTAGTTTACTTATTGCAGGATTTAATCACGATGATTCCCACAGGGTTTATGGCTGTGATATTCCGGGCGAAATAACTAAAAGGCGAGATAGCACAGAAAAAGGACGAGAATATGGTGCTTCTTGGATTGGGCAAACTGACGTTACTTCTCGTATAGTTTTAGGTTGGGATGGGAGAATTCTTAATTTACCTTTAGTCCAAAGTGCAATTAGTAGTTCTAATCAGGAAGAAATAGAAAAACAGCTACGAGGGTTAGAATACAAGATTAGTTGGGGAACTATGACTCTTCAGGATGCAATTGATTTTTGCGTTTTGACTATTAAAACTACTGAAGCAATTCAGCGTTTTTCGGATGGCATCGCAATGAACCCGGGAGACATCCCAGGAGTAGGAGGAAGGATTGATGTCGCGGTTATCACTCGTAATAAGGGGTTTGCTTGGATTAGGAAAAAAAACATAATGATTGATGGAGAAGCCATAAATATCGATGATTTACCCGACTTGAGATAGTTTTATGTGGTCAATAAGGGATAGCTTTTTTTTGTCTAATAGTAAAAGAATACACTCTGCTTGGTAGCGATACCAAGATTTGTTTTTTGATGTTAAGATTTAATTAAGAGTTTACCATGAGAAAATACCGCAAACCCCACAGAATTAAAAAGAAACAACCATTTTTCAAAAAAAAGTACTTCTTCCCAACTTTTTTTGGTTTTTTGTTTTCAATTCTAGCTATATATTTACTGGTTTTTTCAAGCTTTTTTCAAATTGAAAAAATAATAATTACAGGAAATGCAAAAACTGAAAAAAACGATATTTTAAAAATAATTGAAAGCAAAATTCAAAAAACAATATTTTCTTATACAACAAAAAGCATTTTTTTAGCTGATATTAATGAAATTAAAAAAACTGCTTCAAATTCATTTCCTCAAATTGATGACTTAGAAATTAAAAAAAGCTTTCCTGACAGCTTAAATGTAATTGTAATAGAAAGATTAGGGTTGGCAGTATTTTGTAATAATGATGAGAATTGTTTTTTACTTGATCAAGAAGCAGTGATTTTTGAACCTTTACTGCAAGAATCTCAATTGCCAAGAATTGAGAAACTTAATAATGAAAAACAATTTCAACTTGGAGAACAAATAATAGAAGAGGATTTAGTTTTAAAAATTTTAAAGATTTTTTCAGTTTTAACTGAATTAAATATTAAAGCTGAAAAAGCTTTAATAGTTTCCAGTGATAGAGTCAATGTTTTAACAGATCAAGGCTGGGATATTTATTTTGATCCTCAGAAAGATTTAAACTGGCAGCTGACAAAACTAGAAGCGCTTTTAAAAGAATACGTTCCTTTGGAGGATAAAAATCAGCTTGATTATATTGAACTGAGATTTGGCGACTTAGCGCCCTTCAAGTACAAATGAGTTTTCAGGAATATTATATATAAATATTGATTTTCCTGCTCTTGCAACTGGGATATAATTATCCAGCCATCTGTAATACTGGGTTGACTGATTAAAACCATGAACAGGATAACCTTTTCCTCCTTGAAGATGGGTGGTTGAAATAGCCAGCCATCCTTTTTGGTTGGGTTCATGTCTGTCAAGGCCTTCCCATTTATCACCTAAGTAATAATGTAAATCTCCTCCTCCAAAATAATCAACCTTTATCTTTTCAATGTTATTTTTTTCAATGTACTGAGCTAATCTTTTTAAATCCTGGCCCCAATCATAATTTGAATCAACTACATGCTTGTAGCCATTATCAACTCCACCAGATAGTTCATTAAAATATGACAGATAATAAGGGTAAGTGTTTAAGGAAGAAATCATATACCAACCCAATAACATAATAACAAGCCAATTTACTGCATTTTTAAGTTTTAATGACTGTATTCTTTCAATGCCATAAACTAATCCCAAACTAACTAAAACATAGGTGAATGGAAAAACAGGAAGAATGTGTCTTAATCCAATATTTAAGTTTCCAATAACAGAAGCTGCCCAATAAACCAAAATAAACATCATCATTGAAAAAGCAGTGAAATTGTTTTGTATGCATTCTTTAGTCCTTGCTATGGTTTTAACCCAGAAAGGCCTTTTTATTACCAAAAGGGTTGAAAGAAGAGAGATTAAGGTGAATATATGAAAGCTTAAAGGAACTTTTAGAAAATAAACAACAGGGAAGTAATACCACCAGCCAGAAGCTGAAACCATGTTCATAAAGTAAACTGTGTTGCCAAAGATTGTTCTTTGAGTTGCCATCATCAGCCCCAGGAAATATTGAGCTAAACTTCTAATAACTGGCTTATCAGCCATAAGCACAACAATATCTTTTAGAACTGGTATTGGAGATGATTCTAAAAGTGCTTTTGTGTCTGAGAGTTGTCTTTCTGCAGGATAATCTAAAACATGAAACTGATATACTGGCAAAATCACAAATATTGTTCCTATTAATCCAACAAGAGCTGAAAGTATCAAGTATTTTAAAAGGTTTTTTTTGTTTAACAAGACGTAGGTTAAAGTAATAATTCCAAAAAAAGGAAGCAAAAGTATCAAAGAAAACTTTAAAAGCATTGAGAAACCAAAAACAAGACCAGCTATAATTACATTCTTCTTTGAAGGGTTTTTCAAAAACTTAAGCCAGAAATATGTTGCTAAAATAAAGCCCAGCGTAGCTCCTACATCAGTTGTTACTAACCTTCCATGGGCAATAAAATTAGGTGAAAAAGTAAACAGGATTAGCACAAAAAGAGCAATTTTATTTCCAAACTCTTTTTTTATCCAAAAAAACAAAAACCAGCCCAGAAAAACCAAGGTTATAACCATTGGTAATCTTGACCAAAAAAGTATTTGTTCCGGGTTATTGCCTGAATTGTATAGGAATTCCCAGCCAAGATTCCACTGGCCATTAACATCTTCAGTCCAGGAGCTAACATCAGTTGGAAAATTAAGGTTTAAAAGCATTAAAGGCAAAGCTGCAAAATCTTTTATTAAAGGAGGGTGTTCTGGATTGATCCTGAAATCTTTTTGAGACAGATAAGAATAACCAGCTGGTATGTGAGCTAGTTCATCCATGGTTGTTGAATCATTCTGGTAGCTTAAAAAAGCGCTTACAAACATTATTGAAAGGAGAGCTGAAGCTATTAGATTTATTGCTCTGTTTGAGATGTTAAGGTTGTGTTTCATATAATATAACTCCATTTTCATTAATAATGATTCCTTGTGGAAACAATGTTGTTATTTTTTCAAATAATTCTTCATTATATTGCATTGGTATAATTACTGCTGGTTCTTCTATTTCTATTTTATTTAAATCTTTTTCTAATATGTAAAAAGAGCGGATTCTTCCATATTCTGCATTTTCAATAAATATTATTGATTGAGCTGGCATTGGAATTCCATCAGGATAAGGCACAGAAACTCCAGAAACATTAACAACTACTATCTTTTGGACATTATCTGATAAAGAGTTTAAATAATTTCCTATTTTCAGATAATCATAAGAAAAAGCACCTTTTGTTTCATTGTTATTTGCCCAGTCAATGAAATATTTTTGAAGCTGGCTAGAAATTAAAAAGTATAAAAAGAGCAAACAAACAACAGTTAATAGCTTTTTATCACTCATTTTACTCTTAAGCCAATTATATATCTGGCAAGCTCCTAAAGCAGCAAAAATATATATAACAGGCATTACACCAATCACTCTTAGGGCATGGGGGATTCCTTCGTAAGTTAAGGCACCGGGTAGAACCATTATAAACAGCCAGGCAAATAAAAAGCAGTGGATAATGGTTGCTAAATAATCATTTTGCTTAAATGATTCTTTTAACAGTTTTATTGAAATTAAAATACCTATTAAAAACAGAATTCCTATTGGTATCAGTAATTGGGGAGAGGTGGAAAGATTGTGGCGCCAATTTGCATCTCCATAGAAATTAAACATTCCTAAATGAAGCAAAAGACTTTGTCCAAAACTTTTTAAGGGATTTGGCTGACTGAACACTGAAATCTGGGATGTTCTTCCAAGTAAGTCTTGAGGATTTTTAATGTAATAAATTCCCAAAGGTAAAGAAATAATAGTTATGAATAAAAGAAGATTAATTGTTAATTTCAGGAATTTCTTTTGTAAACCTTGTTTTTTATATAATATCCAAAAAGCGAGTAAAAAGATTCCCAATAATAAAACTGCCAATCTGAAAACGCTGTAACTATAAAAGCCTAAACCAAAAAACAATCCAGCAATTCCTGCATAAACTTTTTCTTGTTTTTGAAATGCTTTGATTAAAAAGTAAAAAGAAAAAACCAATAAAAAAGGCACCATAATTGCTCTAAAACCGATTCTGGAAAAGTTAATATGCCAGAATGAAATAGCCAGGAAAAAACTTGATAAAACAGCAATAATGATGGCTTGAGATTTGTGATTAGCGCTTAAAGAGAATAATTCTTTTGTGAGTAAATACAGACCAATCACAGTAATAGTGCCAATAATAGCTGGGATGAATTTTAAAGCCCAGATTGAAACACCAAAAATTGAAAAAGACAAGGAAATAAGCCAGATAAAGAGACCTTCTCTTCCGTTATTCTCAGGATAAAAAATACGATAATTCCCGCTTCTTAAACTAAAAAAAGCATCATTTCCATTGATTGCTTCGTCATGATAAAGTCCTTTAGGGATAGAGTCCAGCTGAAAAAACCTAAAAAAAATTGCTAAAGCTATTATTAGCAAAAGAATGTATTGTTTGTTTTTTAGAGCCATTTTCTCTTCCTAAAATAGATTATCATAGCTGCTAGGATAATTAGCATTATCCCAAAGATCCGCCAGAAACCCATTGGTGAATTTGCAAAAGGAAGCGATAAGGGAAAGTTCATTCCCCAGATAGATGCAATAAGGGTTAAAGGTAAAAGGATTACTGAGAAGATTGTTAAAACCTTCATTATTTCATTGATTCTTGTTGAGAGTAGTGATTGGTTGGTGTCTTCTAAAGCAAGAATTGTTGCTTTGTTGGTTTCTAAAGCATTCGATACTCTTTCATAAGTTCCTAAAATATCAGAGAAATGAGGAAGTAGTGATTTTCCAAAAAACTCTAATCCTTCTTTTAATAATGATTCAACAACTTCTTTTTGGGGTTCAACTATTCTCCAGAAATTAATAATATCAATTTTAACCAGAGAGATTTCCAAAACCATCTCTTTTTCTTTTCCAGAGAAAATATCTTTTTGGATATTGTCAATCCTTTCATTTATTTTCTCTAGTTTTTTGAAACAGTTTTTCCAAAAAGCACTTATAATATAGTAAAGCACCTGGCCAGTTCCTTCTGATAAATATGTTTTCTGGGCTTGTTTCTGAAATTTACAGCTATCAAAAAGAGTTTTTAAAGGAGGAATAACTTTATCATGGCTGGTGATTATTGCTTCTTTACTGACAATGATATTTAATTCTCTGGAGCTAGTTTTCCTTGTTTGAATATTATACATTGGATAATAAAAAACCAAAAAAACATAGTTTTCATGTAGTTCTACTATTGGTCTTGGACTGGGGTCGATAAGCTCATCTAAAACCAAAGGATGAATCTTGAATCTTTTTCTAAGATATTTGATGTCATGCTCGCTTGGTCTATTAATATCTATCCAGATGAATTTTGAGGTTTTAATATCTTGCTTCATAAAACTTAGCAATTATTTCATTACCTTATTATAATATATTTTAAAAAACTACTAAAGTTAACAATTAGCACTTGACATCTTTGACTGCTAAAAGATATAATATTCTTACACGAAAAAAACCATGATAAGCCCAAGACAAGAATCAGTACTAAATGCAATTGTCAAAGAATACATTAACTGCGCTCAGCCAATCAGCTCTAAGTTTTTAGAGAAAGAGCATGGTTTTAATGTCTGCCCTGCTACGATTAGAAATGATATGAGCAGGTTAACTGAACTGGGTTATTTACTTCAACCCCATACTTCTGCTGGAAGAGTGCCTACTGATAAAGCTTACAGGTTTTTTGTTGATAGTTTGTTGGAAGAAGAAACATCAGCATTTGAGCATGTTTTTGAGATGAAAGATATTTTTCAGGAACAGAGAAAAGATGCATTGAAATTTGCCTCTAAACTACTCAAGTTTTTATCTGAAAATTCATCCAGCTTAGCTATTGCCCATCTTTTTAACAGGGACTTTATATGGAAAGAGGGTTGGGAGCAGGTGTTAAAAGAGCCAGAATTTGAGGAAAAGAGATTTGCTTATTCTTTCGCCGGTTTT
>JAUUXB010000004.1 GCA_030588745.1 bacterium
AACCATCTGGAGAGGATACAACAACACAACTCCTTCAGATGGAGCTACTATAACTTCAACATTACTAACACCTTCTGATGTATTAGGTACTTATGAGGAAGAAAACAATTCAGCTTCAAACCCTGAATCTGCTTTAGTTGGTCAGGACATAGAATATGACTGGGTGGTACAGAATAATGGAGCTATTGCTAACACTAGCTACTGCTTCAGAATGGTAGAGTCAGATGGAACAGTATTAACCACATACAATAATTATCCTAAAGCAAGCACTCCTTTGCCGGTCTTTGACCAAACTACGTTCCGTTTCTATGACAATACTGACAATGTTCAGCCAACAACTCCTAAAGCTAATGAAAATGCCACTGCTACCGATGTTACTACTGGTGATATATTAAGAGTCAGAATGTCGCTTCAGGTAAGCAGTGTTGCTCTGGCAACCTCTACTCAGGCTTTTAAACTACAATATGCTTCAACAACTGCTACCTGTGATTCAGGTCTTAACTGGTCTGATACAGGAGCAATATCAAGTGCAAGTATCTGGAGAGGATACAATAATACTACTCCTGCTGATGGAGCTAGTATTACTGCATCCTTATTAGATTCCCAGACCAATAAACTAGAGACATATGAAGAAGAAAATAATTCTTTATCTAATCCTGTTATTATTGAAATAGGTGAGAAAGGTGAGTGGGACTGGGTAGTAGAGAATAATGGAGCTAGTGCTTCAACTACTTATTGTTTTAAGATGGTCAAGGCAGATGGAACCGCTTTATCTGTTTACACCCAATATCCAAAACTTGTTACTGCCCTTGGTCCTGATGCAACCTCTTTTGTAAATAACACAGAAGGCAGTTTAACTGATGGCGGACGTATTGGACAACAAATTACTATTTCCGGTATCAATTTTGGTTCGTCTTGTAGTTCTCCAAATCGTAAAGTTAAGATAGGAAATTATTCTATTCCTTGCTCTGATGTTTCTTCCTGGAATTCTACCAGCATAGCCTTTACTGTTTCATCAAGTATAAATGTTTTTGGAGGAAGTAGTACTAATGGCTTAATAGTTAGAGCTAATGCTGTGGATGATTCTACACCTTTAGATTTTTATGTTTATCCTGATATTACTTCTTTAACCACACCTCAAATAACTAATGCAGCTAGAGAATATTCTTCGTCAGACAGCGATGGCATAATCACGATTAATGGCAATAGATTTGCTGATTCAACAGGAATAATTACTGTGTTAGGAGAAAGCGCTACAGTCAATTCCTGGGCTGATACTGTTATTGCAATAAGAATTCCTACCAGCATCAGTGATAATAGTTATACAGGCAATATTGTTCTTACTCGCTCTTCTGATAGCAAAACAGATAACTGGACCAATTTCCGCGTTCTTCCAAGAATTACTAATCTTGATCCTAGCTCTGCTCAAGTTGGAGAATCTATTCAAATTTTAGGCGATCATTTTTGTCAAACAGGCACCTGTCCTACTGCAGGTAATCGGGCAAGTTCTAGTGATAAAATTACCATTAATGGAGTATTAGTTTCTAATGATAAGGTTTCTGCTTGGACAGATACATCAATTAGTATAGAAATTCCAGAAGGTGCTTCTTCTGGCAGCATAATCGTTCGTTCTAATGATTATGATTCCAATGGTAAAACCTTTACTTTAACAGGAGAAGAGGAGGAAGTTCCTGAGGTTATACCTTCGCCAATTCATCCTTCAGGCGAAGCGCCGCCTGAACCCGAAGAAGAAATTCCGTCCCCTATAATTAGACAGCTTTTAATCAGAGATTTAGAAATTAAAATTATAAATATACAAAAAAGAATATTAAGACTTCAGCAAGAGATTATACAGCTTTTACCTGAACCAGAAATTGAGGAACCGCCAATATTGCCACCAGTTCTTCCACCAGCTCCTCCGCTGATTCCTCCTTTACCAAAACCTCCTTCAATTTTAAAGCAAATAGAAAAAGAAATTATTGAAATAACTCAAGAAACAATCAGCAAAGGAACTGAAACAGTTAAAAAGATAAGTACATTTGTAACTGATTCTTTTGAAGATCTAAGCGAGAAAACCCAGGAAGGAATAAAAGATATAACTAAAGTTCCGCGCCAGCTTATAAAAACAGTAGATAAAGAGATTAATTCAATAGTTTTAAGGTTAAAAGGATTTACTGAGTTAACAATTAATAAATTAAAGACAACTTGGATTTCACTTCAAGCTCCTCCAGAAGAAAAACCATTGGAAAAAGAAGTGGTTAAAGAAAGAATTATACCTAAACCTCAACCTTCTAGACCACCTGAGGTCGTTAAAACAGACATTATTTTTATACGTAGCAGTTTTGGGAATATTGACTTGGATTTAAGTTACAAGGAAGCTCAAGTAATTGCTGGAAAAGAAATCATTGTCTTTATAAAGCCGTCTAAACCAATTTTAAAACTAGAAGGTTCTTTATTCTTTGAAAAAACTTCTCAATTAGAACCCCAGTACACTTTTTCTTTACCAGCTATATTTATTCCTAAGGTTTTTGCTAGTAGTGTTCTAGCAAAAACTTATGAGATTCAAACCCTTGTTTTTGAAGGACCTGACGCTCAAGGATTTTGGAAGGCTGTTTTAAACATACCGCTAGTGGCAGGCGAGTATAAATTGGGAGTAGGTATTAATTTTATTGATGGAACCAAAAAAACTGTAGAAAAGGTTATTCTAGTTGATCCTGAAGGATATATATATGAAGAACTTCTTCGAGGTCAGCTCCGTATTAAAAAGGCCAAAGTTAGCTTATTTGTTTTTGACGAAACAATTGATGATTATGTTCTTTGGGCAGCAGAACTTTATGATCAAAAAAATCCTCAAATTACTAATGAAACTGGACAGTATTCGTTCTTGGTTCCTGAAGGGAGCTATTATATAAAGGTGGAACATTCTGATTATAAAACATATCAGTCAGGATTCTTTGAAGTAAGAGAAGGACAGTCAGTTCATTCTAATATTAAAATGGAATTAAAAGGCTTCTGGCAGAGAATTTTTCAATAATAAACATTTCTATTTTATTGAAAACATTTTTTTGATAAAATAAAATAATATGGTTTCAAAATGGAGAAAATTAGAAGTAATGTTTGAATTCCTGCTTTTTGGAATTTTAATTGGAATAACTGAAGATATTATTGCTATTAAATTAACAACAGGAGCTTCAATCACACCAAGAATGATTGGAATAATAGTGGCAATTGCAATTCCTTTTGCAATAATAGGGGAGATAGTTGCTGACAGAGTGAACCTTGCAAGAACTTTTAAAAAAATGTCTGATAATATGAATCACAGAAACAGGAAAAATAAAAGATAGCTCTGTTTCCGTTTCCATTTCAACCGGCTTTAGCCGGTTTTTTAATAGTTAATAACTGCTCTTGACAAGATATGGTTATGGGTATATACTCATAATAGGTAGTTGAATAAAAGGCCGAACTACCAAAATATCAATTAAACTTTAAATTAACATGCCAAGATTTGATGGACGAGGCCCTTTTGGTCTTGGACCAAGCACTGGCTGGGGCTGGGGACCTTGTATGGGAAGAAGATTCAGGGGTGGAGGTCGAGGAAGAGGTTATGGTTGGGGTTGTACCCCTTTTATACCAGAAATTACAAAAAAAGAAGAAAAAGAATTACTAGAAGAAGAATCAGATTTCTTAGGAGAAGAACTGAAAGCTATAAAAAAGCGCTTATCTGAACTAAAAGGTAAATAAAAAAAACAAGAAGCCCAATCCTATCTTTAAAGATAGGATTGGGTAACTCTTGTTAATATTTTGTGGTAAGACCAAGACTTTGCAGAAGAATAAAGTTCAATCCTAATATTACTTATTTTAAACCTCAGGGTGTGCCAATGAGGTTTTTAAAAGTTGTTGAATTAACCACTGAAGAAGTGGAAGCTTTAAGATTAAAGAACATCAAAGATTTGAAGCAAAGTGAATGTGCAAAATTAATGAAAACATCTCAGAGCACTTTCCAAAGAATTCTCTCTTCTGCTTATAAAAAAATAAGCGAGGCTTTAATAAAAGGAAAAGCAATAAGGATAGTAAAATAGCAGTGTTTTGATATTACCTACAAACAGGTTGGCCATAAGAATAACTGCTTACAATAAGGCCACTTTGGTCTTTTAAATAAAGTGTATCATAACAATCATTAGCAACAATATTTTTACCATTCAAATAAATATGCCAGCTGTTATTTAGAAAATCCTTATCTTGCCAGTGATTCATAAAACAAGCTTGATTGTTCAGATTTTCGTTTAAGTATTCTATGCAGTCTTTATCACTTCTAACATTAACATTTTCAGAATAATCAGGGATTTCACATGTTTTAATCCTAAGGATAAACTTTTGACAGCATGGTTCTAAATGAGAAATATCCTGCTTTATTGGTTTGGGACAGTTTTTAGAAACAGGAATAGGGAAATCAAATGAGCTTGTTAAATAACCCATACATTTATTTAAACGAAAGTTTCTATCTCTCCCTAAAGGATTATATCCGCTTGATAAATATATTCTATCTCCTTTTCTTATAAATATATCTTGACTAGTATAGGAATTGTAATAATGGTAGTATTTTTCTATTCCTTGAGGAATAATAATCTTTCCCTTTTTTCCTTCAATAGACCAGTTAGTAATATTAATTGTTTCATTATCTTTAATATTAGTGCTTAAAGTTATTAAAGATGGCTTAGAGGAAGATTCAATTCTAATTCTTGAAATTTTCAATTTACCAAAATAAGGAGAAGTGTTTATTTTAAAGCTTATTTGCGCTGGGCTATAATCAACAACATTTTTTGTTCTTGCTCTGACTAAAAAAGTGTACGAGCCAGCTGGTAAAATGACAGTTCTTTTTTTTGAGTATGTTTTTTTCCAACCATTGTCAAAACCAAGAACTTTTGTTTCAAAATAGATTCTTTCTGTAATTTGCTCTGAAAGAATTTTTTCCTTAAATTCAAAAATAACTTTATTTGTATCATTTATAGTTTGGTTTTGTTCTGGACCAGCTGTAATATATGTTTCGATTAAGTTAATAACCTGTAGAGGTTTGCTTATTGGTACAGGCGCAGTTGTTGATGTTAAGACAGACTTTTCTTCTTTTTGTTCTATGACCTGCTCTTTTATAATTTCTGGCTGAACAACGCCTGCAGTCTGCTTTTTCACATTAAAATTTGACCCAAAATTAATCAGGGTAGAGAAAAGAAATCCAATTATTACAATGATTGTGGTTATTATTTCCATAGTTCTATATTATGTAGTAAGTTTATCTAAAAGTCAAGTTTTACCTAATTTTTATTTTTGATACCATTATTTATTAAAGATAAATTCGGACTAAACCAAAAACCCTGCAAATTTTTGCAGAGTTTTTATGGTTTAGATCTTAACGTCTAAAGTTTTAAGCCCTTCTTTTTGACCAACAATCTCTGCAGTAAATTGGTCTGTCTGGTGATGGTTCAAAAGGAAGTTCTGTGATTTCTTTTTCGCAGTCAGCACACTTCCAGTTTCCTTTAACCATTTTCCGAGGAGTAAAATCTCTTGAGTCCTTTTCAAACTTGTTGAAAGCCATATATAATGTAAATAAACGAATTTTAAAAGCGACCTTTCGTGACTGATTAAGCCGCTTTCAGTTTATAATTAAAATCAAGACTTCTTTCGACTTATAGCCGGACCTATTAGAAATAAGCTTGAGCTTTATTGTAGTTGTTTTTTAAAATAAGTCAATGGACAGGCTTTTTTCTTTCTTTGAAAATTAAGATATAATAAAAAATTATCGCTATTTATATTATTAATAACCAATAACTCATGCTTATGAAAAAAATAGGTATTGTTGCTGAGGAGGCAATTGACTTACCTCAGGAAACAATTGAAAAATATAAAATAGGGTTGGTTCCTGTGAAACTGGACTGGCCTGATTTGGAAAATATGCCTGGGACTAATACTTTTGAAAAAATGAGAGAGCTTGAAAAAAGAAAGATTAAGAGCTTTGGTAAAACTTCACAACCCTCTCCAAAGGACTTTTTAAATGCATACAAACAGCAGTTTGAGAATTTTGAAAAAGTTCTCTGTATTACCATAACTTCAAAACTTTCAGGAAGTCATAATTCAGCAATCCAAGCAGTAAAGTTTCTACCATCTGACCAACAAAAAAAAGTTGTTGTTATTGATTCTTTAACTGCCAGCATTGGACAGGGAATCTTAGTTTTAAAGGCAGTTGAATTCATAGAAAAACAGATGCAAATACAGGAGATAGTAAAAAAGCTTGAGCAATTGGTTCCTAAGATACATACTTTTATAATGTTTAAGGACCCGAAATATATAGAAGCAAGCGGTAGGATATCAGGAATTGGGGCTAAACTGATTAGAAATGCCGCAAAGTTTGGCATTCGTCCAGTATTAACTTTTAAAAACGGGCTGCTGGTTCCAGCAGGAATCAAGACCGGTGCAAAAGACATTCCAACTGGAATTTTTAAGACATTTCGACAAGACGTTAATAAAAGCAAACCAAAAAATGAATTAAGAGTATTGATTTCTCATGGAGATGACTTAGCTGGCGCTAAAAGGCTAAAAGAAATGATTGAAAAAAATTTTAATGCCAAAGTTTTCTCAATCACTATTATTGACAATATATTAGGAGCTTTGTGTGGGTTTGAAACATTGATTTTAGCTTGGGCAGAGAAGTAGTTGGATATAAAAAGTAATATAAAAATCCGAAAAAAACAATATTTCGGATTTTTTTAAATCCAGTAAGTCCCAATTAAGAGATAATTTTTAAAATTTATTTCTTAAGTGTTTCAATAATGTCTTTAGCGCCTTCAACACTGATTGTAAGAGCATCTTTAACAGCAGTTAATGTTTCATCACCAATATCTCTGGCAGCTTCTAGGGCAGCAGTGACAGCTTGCCTTGTTGCTTGGGCTGCATCTCCTCCCACTTTTTTAACTGCCTCAACTGAACCACTTACTGCTTCAACAGCAGTTTTACCAATATCAAGACCCAGTTCTTTGGCGCTGTATATTGCCTGAGATACTGCTCCTTGAACTGCCTGATCTTGTTTTCCACCAGCTTCTATAACACCATTAATTGTTCCCATAACAATTCCTTTTATTGTACCAATTACTGAGGCACCAATATCAGCTACTCCAAATATCGCGCCCTTTACTATTGAACCAGCAACTTCAATACCCTTAGAAACCACTTCTCCGGTTCCTTTAACAAGTGTTACAGTTGTATTTTTAACAACATCAACAATAGCGCTGCCAGTATCACTGACTCCTTCCAGTCCTGCTTTTACGCCTTGTTTTACACCATTAACTAAACGAGAAATAATTGAAAAAACCATATTATTAACTCAATTAATATCTTAACGACCTTTTCGCCTTTTAATTTTAACAAATTTAGGTAAAATTAAAATATATTTAATTTTAATGTTTGACAAAATAAATTATCAGACGTACAATATAGCATATTAATTCTATATGAAAAAACTCATTTTTGCAATCTTAGTTTTATTCTTAGTGCTTGGCAGCGCTGATTTTTCTTTGGCTCAGGACAAAGTGAGTGTTGATTTTTTCTTTAGTCAAATCTGCCCTCATTGTGCCAATGAAGAAGAATTTCTAGGGGATTTAAAGGAAAAATATCCTGATATTGAGTTTAAAAATTATGGTATTTTTGAAAGAGAAAACGTAGATTTTCTTAAAGAAATGTACAAGCAACATAATGTACCTCTTGCTGAACAAGGTTTTGTTCCAATCACTTTTATCAAAGACCGTTATTTTTTGGGTTTTGCCCAGGATATAGCAGTTGATATGGAGAATTATTTGTTGGAGATAATTGAGCAGTCATCTGGGCCTGAATCTCCAAGTGAAAGCAGAAAAATCACACTTCCGATTATAGGAGAGATTTCTCTTGAAAACATGTCTCCAATAGTCTTGGCAATTGCGCTGGGAGCTTTAGATGGTTTTAATGCCTGTGCCATGATTGCTTTGGGTTTTTTGCTTACTGTTTTAGTTTCAACAGGAATAAGGGAAAGAGTATTTTTAATTGGCGGAACTTTTATTTTGGTTTCAGGTATAGTATATTTTATTTTTATCTCAGCCTGGCTAAACTTATTCTTAGTTTTAGAGCAAATCAGATACATTACTTTATTAGTAGGAATAGTTATAATGATTTTTTCAGTATTTTTGATTAAAGATTATTTTCATGACATAGTTTGTAAATTGTGCGAAATAGACTCTAAGAAAGACAATGTATTTGTAAGGTTTGAGAAAAAAATGTTTGCGAAAATGCAAGAAATTTCACAAGCAAAAACTTCTTTGCCCTTAATGCTTTTAGGCGTGGCTGTGGTTGCAGCTGGAGTAAATCTGGTGGAATTAGTTTGCTCTTTGGGCTTTCCTTTGGCTTTTACAAAGATGTTAACCACTTATAAGCTTAGTACTGGTTCTTATTACTTTTACCTTCTTATATATATCCTGTTCTATATGATTGATGATTTAATAATCTTTGCTTTAGCTATCTGGACATTAAGAATAACTCAGGTTTCAGAAAAATATCTCAAAGCTATAAAACTGATTTCAGGCATCGTGCTTTTAATCTTGAGCTTAATAATCTTATTCAAGCCAGAGCTTTTAATGCTTATTTAAAATGACAGTTTTTCTAAATATAATTATTGCTACTTTTTTAATAAGTTTAGTTGCTTTTGTTGGAGCCTTAACTTTATTTTTAAAAGAAAAGTTATTAGACAAAATTCTTTTGCTTTTAGTTGCTTTTTCTGCAGGCGCTTTGATTGGGGGAGCATTTTTCCATTTGATTCCAGAGGCGCTTGAGAATGTTGGATTGGAAAATAGTTTGAACGTATTCTTGTATGTCATTTGTGGTTTTTTAACCTTTTTTATTTTAGAAAACTTTATTAAATGGCATCATTGTCATAAAAGAGAGCATTCCAAAATAATGCCATTTTCATATTTGATTTTGGTTTCTGATGCTATTCATAATTTTATTGATGGATTGATTATTGCCGCCTCTTTCGTAAGCTCATTTTCTATTGGAATAATTACAACTTTAGTAGTGGCTTTTCATGAGATTCCCCAGGAGATAGGGGATTTTGGAGTTTTAATATATGGAGGAATTAAAAAAGCAAAAGCCCTGCTTTTAAACTTTTTATCAGCCATTACTGTGGTTTTGGGTGGGGTGGTTGGCTATTTTATTTCAGGGGAAATAAGCGGTTCAATTACTTTTTTGCTGAGCTTTGCTGCTGGAGGCTTTGTTTATATTGCTTCCTCAGATTTAATTCCTGAAATTAAAACCTGTACAGTCTTAAAGAAAACAAGCAGTTATTTTTTCGTGTTTTTACTTGGAATAGGCTTAATGTTGCTTCTTAGACTGCTTCCCTTGTAGGGCTTTAGAGTAAAGTAAGATATAGGTTGTGGATAATTTATGAACACAAAATGTCATAAAAACCACCATGGGCATCATAAGGATCATCATAATCATCATAAAATGATGATGCAGGATTTTAAAAAAAGATTTTTTATTTCTTTAATTTTTACTGTTCCTGTTTTAATTTTATCTCCTTTGATACAAGAGTTTTTTAGATTCAGTTTAAGATTTTTTACTGATAAATATTTTCTTTTTGCTTTTTCAGCTTTCATATTTTTCTATGGAGGAAAACCATTTTTAACAGGGCTTGTTAGTGAGTTAAAAAAGAAAAATCCAGGAATGATGACTTTGATTGGTTTGGCAATTAGCGTTGCATTTTTTTACAGCAGCGCAGTTGTGTTTAGTTTAAAAGGCAAATTCTTTTTCTGGGAACTTGTAACTTTAATTGATATTATGCTTTTGGGACACTGGATTGAAATGCGCTCTGTAATAGGCGCTTCAAAAGCTTTAGAATCTTTAGCAAAGCTTTTGCCTTCTTTAGCTCATTTAGTAAAAGATAATGGGCAAATAAAAGATGTTCCTATTAAAGAATTGGTGCTTGGCAGTATTGTTTTAATAAAGCCAGGAGAAAAAATTCCTGCTGATGGAGTAGTTATTAAAGGAGAAACTTCTATAAATGAGGCAATGTTAACAGGGGAATCCATGCCAGTTAAAAAAAATGTAAAGGATTTTGTTATTGGTGGTTCTATTAATGGTCAGGGTTCAATAAAAGTAAAAGTAGAGAAAATTGGTAAAGAATCATATATTTCTCAAGTAATAGAACTTGTTAGGAAAGCACAGGCTTCAAAGTCAAAGACACAAGATTTGGCAAATAAGGTTGCTATGTGGCTTACTATTACTTCTGTTTCTATTGGTGTTTTTACATTATTTGCCTGGATTTATCTTGCTAAAAGCTTTGTGTTTTCTTTAGAAAGAATGATAACAGTAATGGTGATTACTTGTCCTCATGCATTAGGTTTAGCAATACCTTTAGTTGTTGCTGTTTCAACCTCCTTATCAGCCCAAAACGGATTTTTAATCAGAAACAGGAATGCTTTTGAAAAAGCAAGAAATATTGATACTGTTATATTTGATAAAACAGGCACCTTAACAAAAGGTGAGTTTGGGGTGACTGATATTGTTAGTGTTTCAGGTTATTCAAAAAAAGATATTCTATTTTATGCTGCTTCTTTGGAATCAAATTCAGAACATCCAATAGCTGGAGCGATTTTAACTAAAACAAAAAAAGAGAATATTAAAATTAACCCTGTTGACAGATTTGTTTCATATCCTGGAAAGGGAATTGATGGTATTGTTAATGGAAAACAGGTCAAAGTTATGGGCGCAAATTATTTAAAGGAAAAAAATATTAAATCAGATAGTTTACCAATCAGCAATTTATTAAGACAGGGCAAAACTCTTGTTTATGTTTTTTTGGAAAATGAGTTAATAGGCGCCATTGCTTTGTCTGATTCAATAAAACCAGAATCCAAACAAGCAATAAAGAAACTAAAAAGCATGGGTATAAAAACAATAATGCTAACTGGTGATAATAAAAAAGTGGCCCAATTAGTAGCTGATGAATTAAGTATTGATGAATTTTTTGCAGAAGTTTTACCTCACCAAAAAGTAGAAGTAGTTAAAAAAATTCAGGCTCAAAGAAACAATATTGCTATGGTAGGGGATGGAGTAAATGATGGACCAGCTTTAGTTCAAGCTGATATTGGAATAGCTATTGGTGCTGGTACTGATGTAGCTATTGAATCAGCTGACATTGTGTTGGTTAAAAATAATCTCTTGGATGTGGTTTCTGTGATTGGGTTAGCAAAAGCTACCTACTCAAAAATGAAACAAAATTTGTTCTGGGCTAGTGGCTATAATATTATTGCAATCCCTTTAGCAGCTGGTGTCTTATATAATTCAGGCATTGTTTTAAGTCCAGCTATAGGAGCTGTTTTAATGTCTTTAAGCACAGTAATAGTTGCAATAAATGCCAGATTTTTAAGATTTAAAAGTTGAGAAAAAAGAAAGAACGGACTTACTTGTTTTCATGGTATAGTCGCCCGTAATTTCCACTTGACAATAGTTTTTAAAGCAATATCATTAAATTAATCTAAGATAGACTATAAGATTAATTCCGTAAGAAAACGGATTTTTTAAATAATATGGAAAACTTAATTCCACTCATTAGTTCTCTTTCTGCCATAGTTTTCACATTTTTTTTAATTCGAAAAATAAATAAATCCTCTTCTGGTTCTGGTAGAATGATAGAGATATCTCAGGCGATTCAGGAAGGAGCTAAGACTTTTTTAAAAAGAGAATTTAAGGTAATGGTTATAGTTTTAGCTTTGATTGCTTTAGGGTTGGGATTGATGACCAAGAGTCCTTTGAAAATCTTGATTTTTTTGAGTGGAGCAGGGGTTTCTTATTTGGCAGGCTATATAGGAATGATGGTTTCTACTCAAGCCAATGTTAGGACAACTGAGGCTACCCGGATTAGTTTTTCCAAGGGTTTTAAGATTGCTTTTTCGGCTGGGATGGTAATGGGATTTTTAGTAGTTGGTTTAGGGTTATTAGGTATTACCATAATTTGGTTTTTATTTAAAGATGTTGAACTTTTAATAAGTTTTGCTTTTGGTTCTTCTCTGGCTGCTCTTTTTTTAAGAGTAGGAGGGGGGATTTTTACTAAAAGTGCTGATATAGGAGCAGATTTGGTTGGAAAGATTGAAATCGGAATTCCAGAAGATGACATTCGAAATCCAGCTGTGATTGCTGACCAGGTTGGTGATAATGTTGGAGATATTGCTGGTATGGGTTCTGACCTTTTTGAAACTTATCTCTCATCAATCATAGCTTCCATGGTTATTGGTTGGAATATCTATGGAGTAGAGGGTGTTTTCTTGCCAATGATTTTGGCTTCAGCAGGAATTTTAAGCTCAATTGTAGGAAGCTTTTTTATTAAGGTTTCCAAAGGAATAGAAGAAGCTGAATTTAATAAACAAATAGAAGAAATCCAAAAGGCTATGGGAAAAGGAATTTTGATAGCTAATGTCTTAATGGTCATTGCTGCTTATTTAATAATCTCTAGATTTTTTGGTCAAATTAATCTTTTTTATAGTTACTTACTGGGTTTGGGGGTCGGTTTTTTGATTGGCAAGGTTAGCGAGTACTATACTGCAGAAGACAAACCACCGGTTTTAAGTATTGCCAAAAGTTCCCAGGCCGGAGCTTCAATTTTGATTATTGAAGGACTTTCGCTTGGAATTGAAAGTATCTTTTTACCGATTTTAGGAGTGGCAGTAGCTACTGTTTTGACCTATTATTTTGGGGGTCTTTATGGAATTGCTATTGCCTCAATTGGAATTGTGGGAGTTTTGGGAATTAATCTTTCTGCTGATTGTTATGGTCCCATTGCTGATAATGCAGCTGGAATTTCTGAAATGGCTGGTTTACCAGAAGAAGTACGTCAAAAAACAGAAGCCTTAGATGCAGTGGGCAATACCACTGCTGCTACTGGAAAAGGATTTGCTATTGGTTCAGCTGGTTTAGCTGCCTTGGCTTGGTTAGCTGTTTTTTTTCAAGCTGCTCGCCTCGAGGTAGTGAACCTTTCAAATCCTAAAGTAATTGCTGGCCTTTTTATTGGAGCCATGCTTTCATTTTTGTTTTCTTCTTTATTAATGAGAGGGGTGAGTAGGGGAGGATTAAAAACAGTCAAAGAAGTAAGAAGACAATTTAAAGAAACTCCAGGTTTAAGAGAAGGAAAGGTAAAACCTGATTATGGAAGATGTATTGACCTTATTACTAAAATATCCCTAAGGGAAATGCTTCTTCCTGGAGTTTTAATCATCTTAGTTCCAATTTTAGTTGGATTTTTATTAGGACCAGAAGGTCTGGCTGGGATTTTAGCGGGGAGTTTAATTAGTGGCTTTCCGCTTGCCCTAACCATGGCCAATGCAGGAGGAGCTTGGGATAATGCCAAAAAATATATTGAAGCTGGGAATTTAGGAGGAAAAGGATCTCCAGCCCATCAGGCAGCAGTAATTGGCGATACAGTAGGAGATCCATTTAAAGATACTTCAGGTCCGGCAATAGATATTTTGATAAAATTAATTGGTAAGGTAGCCTTGATTTTTCTTCCTCTTTTTTTGTAATTTAACACCGGTATACTTGTGATTTTTCCTGAAACCAAAATTAAAAGCCCCCAAGGGCAATTTTTTTTCGAGAAGAGAACCTTTTTAACAGAGAAATTTTGATAGAGATCAGGTCTCTGTCAGTTTAACTTGAATATAGTATAATGTATAATATTAAAAAAGTATGAATAGAGAAACAGCTCTAAATTTATTAAAACAAAATCTTAAAAATCAAAATCTTATTAAACATAGTTTAGCAGTAGAAGCTTCTATGAGAAGTTTAGCTGAAAGATTCAATGAAGATGTTGAAAAATGGGGTATTTGCGGATTAATTCATGATATTGATTATGAAAAAACAGGTGGAGACGAAAACCTACACTCAAAACAAGGTGCTGACATGCTAAAGCAATTAGGTTTTGATAAAGAAATCTATAAGGCAGTTTTAACTCATAATGAGATTCATGATATTGAACCCAAAAGCTTAATAGCAAAGGCCCTGTATTGCGTTGACCCTTTAACAGGATTGATTGTGGCTGCCACTTTGGTTTTACCTTCAAAAAAGATTAATGATTTAAGCGCTGAAAGTGTTTTAAAACGTTTTAAAGAAAAAGCTTTTGCTAAAGGAGCGAATAGAAAAATTATTCAAAAATGTGAAGAATACTTAAATTTATCTTTAGAGGAATTTGTTAGGATTACCTTAATTTCAATGCAAAAAATATCAAACGGATTAGGTTTGTAATATGAAAATTGAGAAAGTTAAAGAGATTTATAAAGGAGATTTTGTTTCTTTAAAAATAATTGAAGGAAAACTTAAAGGGCAAAACATTAAAAGAGAAATTGTTGTTTTTTCTAATACAGTTTCTGTTTTGCCTTTAATTGAAAAAGACAAGATAATCTTAATTAAGCAATATCGTGCTCCAGCAGAAAAAGAATTATGGGAGATTCCAGCTGGCAAACTAGACAAGAATGAAGATCCTGAAAAAGGAGCAAAAAGAGAATTAGAAGAGGAAACAGGCTTTAAAGCTGGAAAACTAGAGCAAATTGCAGAGTTTTATAAATCTCCTGGTTATTGTACAGAGTATATGTATGTTTTTAGAGCTACCTTTTTGGAGAAAACCAAGCAAAGACTTGATGACGGTGAAATTATTGATCAAGTTAAAGTTTTTAGCTTAAGTGAAGCTTTAAAAATGATAGAGAATAAAGAGATAATAGACGCTGATACTATCATTGCTTTAATGTATGAGAAAGATAGGTGTAGGCAGAAATAGGGATTAAAGGGACTTGACTATAATTTTTGCTTCATTTAAGGTAAAGTAATGTTGTGGATAAGTTCATTCCATGAACAAATATTCTAAAGGTCGATTTTTTTGATGCTTATTTTAAGCTCAGTTTAGACCAATTTAATTTAAACTTATTTTATGGCAACAGAAGCTTACTGCGTAAAATGCAAAAAAAAGCAGGACATGCAAAATGAAAAAGAGGTTGAAATGAAAGGCAAGGGAGGCACTAAGAGAAGAGCTATGAGTGGAATCTGTCCAGAATGTGGTACAAAAATGTTTAGGATTTTAGGAAAAGCCTAAATATTGACTCTTAAAGACCTTTTAGAGGTCTTTCAAAGCACCAGCTCATTTGGGCTGGTGTTTTGTTTTTAAAAAAAGAGTTAGGCGCTTTCATGCCTTTTCTAATAAGTATGTTTTGGGGGTTAAATTTTTCGAGATATGAGAAAGAAAGGAGTTTAGAGTTTTTTCCTCCCATTTTTTTATTCTCGTTGATATACTTAAAGAATGGATGGAAAGTGGAAAAATCTTGTTTTTGGAATTTTAATTGTCTTATTGTTTGGTAATATTTTTTTCTGGTCAATAGCTTATGATTTAAACCGGCCTCAATTTCTTGAGGTCAATTTTTTTGATGTAGGACAAGGTGACAGTATTTTTATTGAAACTCCAAAAGGCTATCAAATTCTAATTGACGGGGGACCTAGCTCCGCTGTTTTAGAGAAATTAGGGAATGAAATGCCTTTTTGGGATAGGGCAATTGATTTGGTGATTTTGACTCACCCAGAACATGATCATATCGCGGGCTTAATTGAAGTTTTAAAAACTTATGAAGTTAAAAATATTTTGTGGACAGGAGCATTAAAAGATACGAAAGAATTTGAAGAGTGGATAAAGTTAATTGAAGAAGAAAAAGCTGATATAACAATTGCTCAAGCAGGTCAAAGAATAATTACACCAAGCATATTTTTTGAAATAATTTATCCTTTTGAAAATTTAGAAGGACAAAGCATTAAAAATACTAATAATACCTCAATTATTGTTCATTTAGTTTTTAATGACAACTGTTTTCTTTTTACAGGCGATGCATACAAATCAATAGAGAGAAAAATTATCGATAAAGGGTTAAATCTTAACTGTAATGTTTTAAAAGTTGGACATCATGGAAGCAAAAGCTCTACTTCAAAAGAATTAATGGAATCAGTTATTCCGGAACTTGCTGTAATTTCACTTGGAAAAGATAATAAATACGGTCATCCACACGCTCAAGTTTTGGATATTTTAAATGATTATGGTATAAAAGTTTTAAGAACAGATGAGATTGGTGATATAAAAATCATTTCAAACGGTCAAAACATAAAATTATACTAAATACAAATTATGCAGTTTCCAGTTTTTAAAACTAAAATTAAAGGATTAGATAGAAAATTCAATCTAATAGAGCCAAAAGAACAAGAAGAATATTTTAAGGCCAAAGCAGGAAAAGAAATTGAAAAGTTAAAAGAGTTTTTAAAAGAAAATAGTTTTATTGCTTATTTTCTGGGGAAGAAAAACTCTGGCAAAGGAACTTATTCAAAAATGTTTGCTCAACTTGTTGGTCCTGGAAAAATAAAACACTTTTCAATAGGCGACATGATTAGAGGCGTAGATAAAGAACTAGCTGATAGCAAAAGGAAAAAAGAATTAATTAGTTTTTTAGAAAAAAACTACAGGGGTTCAAAAAATTTAAAAGAAATCATTTCTGTTTTGGAATCAAGAAGCACAAAAACACTTCTTCCAACAGAATTAATTTTAACTTTAATAAAAAGAGAAATAAGAAGTATTAGTAAAAAAACTCTTTTTTTAGATGGTTTTCCAAGAGGATTAGACCAGATAGATTTTTCTTTGTTTTTTAGAGACCTGATTGGCTACAGAGATGACCCAGATGTTTTCATTTTAATTGATATTCCTGAATCAGTTATTGATGAAAGAATTAAGTGGCGCAGAATGTGTCCTGAATGCAAAACTCCAAGAAACTTAAAATTATTTCCAACTTCAAAAATTACTTATGATAAAGATAAAAAAGAATTCCGTCTTCTTTGTGATAATCCAGATTGCAAGAGTATAGTAATGGAGCCAAAAGAAGGGGATGAGTTTGGTATTGAACCGATTAAAAAAAGATTAAAAAAAGATGAAGAGCTCATTGAAAAAGCTTTATCGCTCTACGGAATTCCAAAGGTTTTACTGAGAAACTCAGTTCCAACAGATATTGCTAAAGATTACATTGATGATTATGAAATTACTCCTGAATATGTTTTTGAGTGGGACGAAAATTCAAAAAAAGTGAAAATAAAAGAAAAAGCCTGGATTATTAAAGATGACAAAGGAGTTGATTCTTATAGTTTATTGGCTCAGCCAGTAGCAGTGTCTTTAATCAAACAACTGGTTGAAATTTTTAATCTTTAATTTAACTGCTGGCTTTGACAAGAGTGTTTGGAAAAAGATAAAATGAATAATGCCCTGGCTTTCTAGTTAAATCTGGTAATGATTTTACAACGGGAGCCTAAAATGATGTGTGTTCCGTGGAATGCACCTTTGGCACCCACCTGGATTTTCTCCAGAAATTTCCTAGAAAACAGGGCAACTAAAGAACCACGTCTAGGGTGGTTTTTTAGTTAAGTTTTTATAAAGTTAAAGGTGTTTTTTTTGAGAGGATTAAATGATTTCTATTTTTCAAATTTTAAAAAATATTGTTTTGGTTTTAGTTCTTTTTCCAGTGTTTTAGCCCAGTTTGTATCAATGTCAGAAACTTGTTTTATTTCACCATTGTACTTGCACCAAGGATTAACAACCCTTGATTTACAAAACACCTGAGTATCGTAATTTTCGGGGTTATTACTAGCCTTGATTTTTTTGTTCATTCGTTCATAAAACAATTTTAATTGTTCGTCATCTTCTAGATGTTTTTTAATTTTTGATAGTACATTCTTATCAGTTGTGTAAAGGTCATCTTTTGAAATATAAGCTTTTCGCAGAGCATATCTTAAACAGTCACCAACCGTTCTGAACATAATAGCAGAAGGAAGACCTGAATAATAAATTGTATTTAGCTTAAGAAATAATTCTGCATATTTTTTGGCACTTTCGAAATCCTTAAACACCCAGCTACTATTTTCTATAATTAAATTGTCCAGAATATAATTTTTATCAACATCATTTAACTCGCCAAAAATTACAGCAGTTCTCAAAGAATAATCAATCCTGTCAGCGCATAAATCTGGCAACTCCTTTTCTTTTAGCGGAAAATTTTTATCGTTCAAAATATATTCCAAATCAAGACCATATCTTTTTATGATTTTCGGAATTTTCGTCCTTCTTACAAAATCGTTAAAAAGATTATCTTGATGATTGTGTTCTTTTTCCGAACCGTCATCCAAAACATAATCGATGCAGTGAGAAAAAGTAGAATGGGAAACATCGTGGATCAAACCGGCTACTTGTTCTTCAAGCGTCGCGTTATATTTTCGAAGTAATAAATATACACCTAACGAATGAGCAAAACGACTGTGATCATATTTACCAACATTAACATCTGGTTTAACCCAGAGGGGCCTGTAACCAGCTACATCTACATCTTTTAATCTTTGAAGTGAAGGAGAATTTATGAGTTCTAGGATAATTGGTTCTGCAATCTTAAATTCTCCGTATAGACGGTCTTTGTACAACATTATTATAAACTTAATGTTTAATAAATTATTTCGGGGCAGCGGGAGTCGGACCCGCCATCCCGCTCACCCCAAGAGCGTATGTTGCCGCTACACCATGCCCCGGTATTTTGGCATAGAGGATTATTTAACCTTAGAAAGAGATTTAATACATTTCGTACATGCCTTTATTCTTTTTCCAGCAAATTGCTTGAATTTTTTTCTTTTTATTCCAACTGGAATAAAGACCCATTGTAAATTGGGATACTTTCTTTTTTTAGAAGTTGGATTATATTTTCCACGAAGTTTTACCAGCTTTTGAATCATTCTTGATTTTTTTGCGCAGATTATACATTCTTTTGTCATATAAATAATGCTAAAATGTTTTTTAAATCTTTTCAAGTCATTAAAGAATGTGTAAAATAAATATCATGGAAGGTTTAATTATTTTATTTACATTAATAGTCCTTCTTTTTTCAATTATGATCCATGAAATTGCTCATGGCAGCGTTGCTTATTACTTGGGAGACCCAACTGCAAAAGATTCTGGCAGACTGACTCTTAATCCATTGAAACATTTGGATCCATTTGGTTCTGTTCTTTTGCCCCTGATTTTATTTTTAATAAGCGCTGGAAAGGGCCCTATTTTTGGATGGACAAAACCAGTGCCAGTTAATCCATATAATTTTCGTGACCAAAAATGGGGAACACTTAAAGTTTCAATATCAGGCCCTTTGACAAACTTTTTAATCGCTGTGTTTTTTAGCTTAGCTGTAAGATTTCTTCCTTTAAACATTTCTTTTCTTACGCTTTTTAGCATTATTGCTTTCTATAATTTCGCCTGGGGTATATTTAACCTGGTTCCTGTGCCGCCTCTTGATGGCTATCACATTCTTTTTTCCTTATTGCCAGAAAGACTTTCAAGATTTAAAAGCTTTTTCCAGCAATACAGCCTTATTCTCCTTTTAATATTCATATTTTTTGGTTTAAGATTAATATTTTTAGGAGCAGTGATTCTTTATTCATTGACTTCCGGACAATTGTTTGTTTTTTAAAAAACCCGTTTTAATCAAATAAAACAAATTAAAGGATTGACTTTCATTTATTTCCTTGTTAAATTTATCAGACAAGTGTTAAAGCACTTTATTGTTTTAATTTTTTGAAAAAATTATGCCAACAATTCATCAGTTAGTCAAAAAAGCAAGAAAGAAACCAAAAAAGCGAAAAAAATCGTCTGTTTTTAAATTTAGTTTTAATGTTTTAAAAAACAGACCAGTAAGATATCCCTCACCATTTAAAAGAGGCGTCTGTTTAAAAGTATTTACAATGACTCCTAAAAAACCTCATTCAGCACTAAGAAAAGTTGCCAGGCTTCGTTTAACTAATGGCCAGGAAGTAACTGCCTATATTCCTGGTGAGGGTCATAATCTTCAGGAGCACTCTGTTGTAATGATAAGAGGAGCAAGAATAAAAGATTTGCCTGGAGTAAGCTATAAGGTTGTGAGAGGAGTTTTAGATGCTAGCGGCGTAGAAGGAAGAAAACAGCAAAGATCAAAATACGGAACCAAAAGAGTAAAGAAATAAAACATGGCTAGACAAAAGAAAATCAAAAGAAGAGAGCTTTTACCTGATCTTGTATACGATAATGTAGATGTTGCTAAGTTCATTAACTATATAATGAGAAAAGGTAAAAAAACTATAGCCAGAAAAATTGTTTATGGCGCTTTTAATATTGTAAAGGAAAAAACAAAAAAAGAACCTTTAGAAATTTTTGAGCAAGCTCTAAAAAACACTAGTCCAGTGTTAGAAGTAAAGCCAAGACGAGTTGGAGGAGCAACTTATCAGATTCCAGTAGAAGTGAGAGGGAACAGAAAATTGGCTTTAGCTATGCGCTGGATAATTCAGGCAGCTAAATCAAAAAAAGGAAAACCAATGAAAGAAAAATTAGCTGAAGAAATAATGAGCGCTGCCAGTAATACTGGCTGGGCAGTAAAGAAAAAAGAAGATACACACAAAATGGCTGAAGCTAACCGCGCTTTTGCTCATTTTTCCTGGTAAAACTAATGAAGTATGCCTAGAAAATATCCATTAGAAAAATACAGAAACATTGGAATTATTGCTCATATTGATGCTGGTAAAACAACAACTACTGAGCGTATTTTGTATTACACAGGCATTACTCACAAGATTGGTAGTGTTGATGAGGGAACAACTATTACTGATTGGATGGCCCAGGAAAGAGAAAGAGGAATTACAATTACCTCAGCTGCTACTACTTGCTTTTGGATACCCAAAGATTTAGCTGAAAAAGGAGAAAAAGAATACCAAATCAATATTATTGATACTCCAGGACACATTGATTTCACAGCTGAAGTCCAAAGATCTTTAAGGGTCTTAGATGGCGGAATGGTTGTTTTTGATGGAGTGGCTGGTGTAGAACCGCAGTCAGAAACTGTTTGGCGCCAGGCTGATAAATTCAAGGTTCCAAGGATTTGTTTTATTAATAAAATGGACAGAATGGGTGCAAATTTCTATGAGAGCTTAAATTCAATCTTGGAGAAGCTAACTCCCAATGCTGTAACACTTCAGCTGCCAATCGGTAGTGAAGAGAATTTTAAAGGAGTAATTGATTTAATAACAATGAAAGCAATTAGTTTTGAAGGAGAGTCAGGTGAAAATATTAAAGAAGAGGACATACCTGCTGAGTTGCTGGAAGAAGCTAATCAGTGGAGAGAAAAAATGGTTAAGAAGATTGCAGGAGAAGATGAAAATCTCTTGGAAAAGTACCTATCAAAGCAAGAAATTTCTATTGATGAATTAAAAAAATCTTTAAGAACTTCTACTATTAGTTACAAACTAGTGCCAGTGTTCTGTGGTTCATCTTTAAAAAACAAAGGAGTACAACTTTTACTGGATGCAGTGGTTTATTATTTACCAAGTCCAATTGATCTGCCTTCTGTTAAGGGTACTGACCCAGAAACAAATCAAATTGTTGAAAGAAAAACTGATGATAATGAACCATTTTCTGCTTTGGCTTTTAAGATTGCCACTGATCCTTATGTTGGGTCTTTAACTTACTTTAGAGTTTACTCAGGAACTTTGAAAAAGGGTTCTTATGTTTTAAATACTGCTACTGGTGATAAAGAAAGAATAAGTAGAATTTTAAGGATGCATGCTGACTCGCGTGAAGATATTGATGAGATATATGCAGGCGATATTGCTGCTACAGTTGGACTTAAAAATACCTCAACAGGTCACACTCTTTGTGATGAAAAACACCCTGTTATATTAGAAAAAATCACTTTCCCTGAACCAGTTATTTCTATTAGAGTTGAGCCAAAAAACAAGACGGATGAGGAAAAAATGGGTGTTGCTCTTAAAAGATTGTCTGAAGAAGACCCTACTTTTACAGTAAAAACAGATCCTGATACCAGTGAAACAATTATTTCTGGAATGGGAGAGCTCCATCTTGAAATTCTTGTTGAGAGGATGAAAAGGGAGTTTAAAGTTGAGGCAAATATTGGCAAGCCCCAGGTTGCCTATAAAGAAACAATAAGAGCACTGGCTAAGGCAGAGGGTAAGTATGTCAAGCAGTCAGGAGGAAGAGGACAATATGGTCATGTTTTAATGAGAATAGAGCCAAAAGAAAGAGGCAAGGGCTTTGAGTTTCTTAATAAAATTAAAGGTGGAGCTATACCAAGAGAGTTTATTCCAGCAGTTGAAAAAGGTGCAAAAGAAGCAATGGAAAAGGGTATTGTAGCAGGTTATCCAATGGTTGACCTTTCAGTTATCTTATATGATGGCTCTTTTCATGAGGTTGATTCTTCTGAATTCGCTTTTAAGATTGCATCTTCTATGGCATTCCAAGAAGCAGCTAAAAAAGCAAATCCAGTGCTTTTGGAACCAATAATGAAGCTAGAAGTAGTTATTCCAATAGATTTTTTCGGTGATGTAATTGGCGACCTGTCAGCTAAAAGAGGTAAGATAAAAGAAACTAAAGACCGGTTAAATCTTAAAGTTATTGATGCTTTTGTGCCTTTATCTGAAATGTTTGGTTATGCTACAATCTTAAGAAGCTTGACTGAAGGAAGAGGAACCTTTACAATGGAGTTTGATAGTTATCAAGAAACACCTAAAAATGTAGCGCAGGAAATTATTGAGGGAAAGAAGAAATAAGCTTGATTTTAGTTCAGGTTATTGCTAAATTTAAAAAAAACTGGTATAAATAATTATTAATAAGATATAATAAATAACATATGGCCGAAAAAGAAAAATTTATAAGAACAAAACCTCATGTCAATATTGGTACTATTGGCCATGTTGCTCATGGTAAAACTACTACTAGTGCAGCAATTTTACATGTGTCAAAGCTTAAGGGTTTAAATGCTACTGAAGCAGGAGTTGATGATTTAAACGCTGCTCCAGAGGAAAAAGCCAGGGGTTTAACTATTTCTGTTTCTCACGTTGAATTTGAAACTGATAACAGGCACTATGCTTTAATTGACTGTCCAGGGCACGCTGACTATATTAAAAACATGATTACAGGAGCTGCTCAGATGGATGCAGGAATTTTAGTTGTTTCAGCTGTTGACGGACCAATGCCTCAAACAAGAGAACATATTCTTTTGTCAAGACAGGTGGGCTTACCTTCTTTGGTTGTGTTTATTAACAAATGTGACCAGGTTGATGACCCTGAAATTATTGATTTAGTTGAATCAGAATTAAGAGAGCTTTTAAAAAAATATGAATTCCCTGGAGATAAAATTCCAATTATTAAAGGTTCATCTTTAAAAGCCCTGAATGCTAAATCAGCTGATGATGAAGATGCAAAGCCAATTGTAGAACTTATTAAAGCTGTTGATGAATATATTAAAGAGCCTAAGCGTGAAACTGATAAGCCATTTTTAATGGCAATTGAGGATGTATTTACTATTGAGGGTCGTGGAACAGTAGCAACAGGAAGAATTGAAAGAGGAATTGTTAAACCTAACGAAGAGGTTGAGCTTATTGGTATAAGGCCAACTGTTAAAACAACAGCTGTTTCCATTGAAATGTTTAACAAGATTTTAGATGAAGGGAGAGCAGGTGATAATGTTGGAGTTTTACTTCGAGGCATTAAAAAAGAAGACACAGAAAGAGGTCAGGTTCTGGCCAAACCAGGCAGTATTACTCCGCATAGTGAATTTGAAGGTCAGGTTTATATTTTAACAAAAGAGGAAGGAGGAAGACATACACCATTTTTCACTGGTTATAAGCCACAGTTTTATTTCAGGACAACAGATGTTACTGGCGATGTTACTTTAGCCGAAGGTACGGAAATGGTAATGCCTGGTGATACTGTTAATCTGAAAATCAAATTAATGGCTCCTATTGCAATGGAGGAACAGCAAAGATTTGCTATTAGGGAAGGAGGAAAGACCGTTGGAGCAGGAGTTGTCACAAAAATATCGAAGTAAGTTAATTCCTTAGGTTGTCAAATTGCAAAAACAATTTGGCAATTTAATTTAATAACAGCATATTAGTTCGTAAAAATGCCAAAGAAAAAAACAGACACTGTAGAAACTGAGATTAAGAGCAGGCTCAGAATTAAGCTCAGAGCATATGACCATAAAGTTATTGATACTTCAGCCAAGCAAATTATTGAAATGGCCGAGCGTTATGGAACTAAAATATTGGGCCCAGTTCCTTTACCCACAGAGACTAATAAGTATACTGTTAATAGGTCCACTTTTGTTCATAAAACAAGCAGGGAACAGTTTGAAATCAGAATTCATAAAAGATTAATTGATATTTTAGAACCAAACCCAAAAGTAATTGATGCTTTAAGAAGTTTGAATTTACCAGCAGGTGTTGATGTTGAGATAAAAATGTAATGAGTTGATTAAAATTATTGAGCAGATTAAATTTTTGGGCAATTCTTTTGTAGAATAAAAATGATAAAATTAAATTTTGAAAAATTATAAGTTAGTTTTAAATAGCCAATGGTTGAAAACCGGGCTATGCCCGGTTTTCAGTTATCAGGCAAGAGATTTATGAAATTTATACTGGGTTTAAAAATAGGGATGTCACAGATTTTTGATGAAAACGGAAAACACGTTCCAGTGACTTTGATTGAGGCTGGTCCTTGTGAGGTTACTCAATTAAAAACCAAAGAAAAAGATGATTATGAATCTGTTCAGATTGGCTTTTTAAAATTAAAGGATAAAAAAGTTAAGAAAAGCCAGAAAAGTAAGCCCTTCCGGTATTTGAGAGAATTTAAAGCTGATGCTTCAGAGTATAAAAAAGGACAGAAAATTGATGTTTCTTTATTTGAAGACATTAAGTCAGTGCAAGTGTCAGGTTTTTCAAAAGGAAAAGGATTTGCTGGAGGAGTCAAAAGATGGGGATTTAGAGGACAGCCAAAAACCAGAGGAGCAAAGGGTTCACTTAGATCAATAGGTTCAATAGGAGGTTCAATACCTCCACGAGTTATCAAAGGAAAGAAAATGCCTGGCAGAATGGGTTTTGAAAGAATAACAGTTAAAAACTTAGAAGTTGTTAAAATTGATAAAAAGAATAATGTTTTAATGGTAAAGGGGGCTGTGCCTGGAAGAAAAGGAACTTTGTTGGAAATCATGGTTAAGTAGAGATATTTATGAAAGTTACAATTCACAATCAAAAAGGTGAGAAACTAAAGGAAGCTTTGCTGCCAAAGAGAATTTTTGAAGTTGAAGCAAACAATGATTTGATTCATCAGGTTGTTGTTTCCCAGATGGCTAACAGGCGAAAATCAATAGCTCACACCAAGAACAGGGGCGAGGTAAGAGGGGGAGGAAAAAAACCATGGCGGCAAAAAGGATTAGGGAGAGCAAGGCACGGGTCAATACGTTCACCAATCTGGATAGGTGGTGGTGTAACCTTTGGTCCAAGAAAAGACAGGATTTTTAAAAAACGAATTCCCAAAAAAATGAAAAGATCAGCCCTATTTATGGTATTATCAGCTAAGGCAAGGAATAATTTATTGATTATTTTAGATGATTTGAAGATTAGTGAGCCCAAAACACAATCAATGGTTGAAGTTTTAAATAAAGTTATTCCAAAAAAAGAAAGTTCGTTAATTGCCTTACATGAATTAAATAAAAATATAATTCTGGCAACCAAAAACATTCCTTATGCAGATACTATTCAGGCTAAAGATTTAAATTGCTTGGATATTATGTCTTTTAAGTATCTGGTTATGCCTAAAACAAGCATTGAGGTAATAGAGAAAACATTTTTAAAGAAATAATTAGTAAATAATAATTAATAATACATAAATAATTTTTTTATCATTATATCTTATTGATTATTTATTAAATCCATGGCATTAAGAGATTTTTTCAGAAGAAAAAAAGAATCAATCAAAAAGGAAGAAAAACAATTGGTTAAAAAAACTGAGGTGATTAAAAAAGAAACAGTTAAGCCCATGAAAAAGCCGGTTAAAAAAACTGATGAAGGATTAGCTTACAGTATTTTAAAAGCTCCGCATATAACGGAAAAAGCAACGGATTTAGCTAAAAATGATAGATATGTTTTTAAGGTCTATAAAAAAGCCAATAAAACTGAAATAAAAAAAGCAGTAGAGAATTTATATAATGTAGATGTTATAAATGTAAGGATTATAAAAATGCCACCAAAGAAGAGAATTTTTAAAGGAATAAAAGGAATAAAAAAAGGTTATAAAAAAGCAATTGTGCTTATTAAAAAAGGACAGAAAATAGAGATTCTTCCAAGATAATTTAACTTTCTAAAATGACAAGAACAAAATCACAATTTAAAAGCAAAAGATTATTGACAAAGAAAGAGCCTGAAAAAGCATTGCTTTTGACATTAAAAAGAAGAGCAGGCAGGGGAAAATCTGGAACAATTACAGTTCGCCACAAAGGAGGAGGCGTGAAAAGACGCTACAGAATCATTGATTTTGGACAAAAGAAAATAAATCAAAAAGGAAAGGTGATTGCTATTGAATATGACCCATACAGAACTGCTTATCTAGCTTTGATTAAATATGAGAATGCTAGCAAGACATATGTTTTAGCTCCAACTGGAATTAAAATAAATGATGAAATTATATGTTCTGATAAGGCTGAATTGAAAAATGGAAATAGACTAAAGCTCAAAAATATTCCTATTGGCACCCAGGTTTATAATATTGAATTGATTCAAGGCAGAGGAGGAAAAATGGTAAGGTCAGCAGGCACTTCAGCCAAAGTGTTGGCTAACGAAGGAGGTTATACTCATCTTCAAATGCCTTCTAGTGAAATCAGGAAAGTGAAAGAAGAATGTTTTGCTTCAATTGGTCAAGTTTCTCATCCAGAAAAAAGGTTTGAGAAACTGGGCAAAGCGGGAAGGAAAAGATTAAAAGGTTGGCGTCCAACTGTCAGAGGTACAGTAATGAATCCGCCTGACCATCCTCACGGCGGAGGTACAGGGAAAAGCCCAATTGGAATGAAATATCCCAAAACCCCTTGGGGAAAACCAGCTTTAGGAGTTAAAACAAGAAAAAAAAGATGGACAGATAAATTAATTTTAAAAAGAAGGAAAAAGAAATAAAGTATAAATTTATGACAAGAAGTTTAAAAAAAGGTCCATATATTGACGACAATTTATTGAAAAAGCTTAAGAAGTTAGAGGGTGATAAAACAAAGCCAATTAAGACTTGGTCTAGACGTTCAACTATTTCGCCTGAAATGATTGGCTATACTTTTTTAGTTCACAATGGAAAGCAGTTTATTTCAGTAAAAGTTAATGAAAACATGATTGGCCATAAATTCGGTGAGTTTTCACCAACAACAAAATTTATAAGGCATGGTGGAAGAATGCAGAAAGAATTAGAGAAAAAAGTTAGCCAAAAGGAAACTGAAAAGAAATAGCTAATGCTAAAGAGTTATGATTTCAACTGCTAAATTAAAGTATTTAAGGATTGCGCCAAGAAAAGTAAGATTAGTTGCTAGCTTGATCAGGGGAAAAACAGCCAATAAAGCTGAAAAGCTTTTATCTTTTACTAGAAAGCGTGCTGCTTTACCTATTTTAAAGCTTTTAAAACAAGCAATAGCTAATGCTAAGAATAATTTCCAGGTAGATGAAAACAATCTCTATATTTCCAAGATTATTGTTAATGAGGGAATAAAGCTTAAAAGACAGTTTCCAAGGGCTAGAGGCAGGGCTGATATAATCATGAAAAAAACTTCTCATATCACCCTTGTTTTAGATGAAATTGATAAGAGTAAGAAAAAGAAAAAAGTAAGAAAGAAAACAAAACCAAAAATTGTAAAGGAAAAAGAATTATTAGAAGAAAAAGAAGAAGAAGAAAAAAAAGAAGTGATTGAAAAAAAGACAAGGCAGAAATTTGAGCCAGAAAAAGTTAGAGCTAAAAAAGGAAAAGGATTAAGAAGATTTTTCAGAAGAAAAGCATTCTGATTAATGATTAAATGGTTAGACTTGCTGCAACTTTATTTGTATAACTAACCATAAAGCCATAAAATTATTATTAATATGTCACACAAAGTCCATCCAAAAATATTTAGAATAAGAGAAACAGAAGATTGGGAATCTCGCGGTTTTTATGAGAAAAATTTTGCCTCATATTTAGAGGAAGATTTTAAAATTAGAAAGTTTCTTGATAGTAAAATTGGCAAATTCGGTGTGGGAAGAATTGAAATTGAAAGATCTCCAGGTAAAGTAAACGTAATAATTTCTAGTTCCAGGCCAGGATTGATTATTGGAAGAGGTGGTGAGGGCATAGAAAAACTAAAAAGAGAGTTAATAATTAAAGTTTTAAGAGAAGATTTTGTTAAAAAAGATAAAGTTAAAAGCCGACAAAAGTCAGGACTAAGATTAGAAATAAGAGAGATTAAAAACCCCTGGATTCATGCTTCTTTAGTTGCTTTATGGATGGTTGGTCAGATTGAGAAAAGAATGCGCTACAGACGTGTTTTAAAACAAACCTTAGGTAAAGTAATGGCTCAGAAAGGAGTTAAGGGAGCAAGGGTTGAATTAACTGGCAGGTTAAATGGCATTGCCATTGCCAGAAAAGAATGGCTTAAACAAGGCCTTCTTCCAAGACAAACAATAAGGGCAAACATTGATTATTCCTATAAAATAGCAAAATGCTCTTATGGAGTAATAGGAGTAAAGGTTTGGATATATAAAGGAGAAAAATTTAAAGAACATGGCAATACTGCAACCCCGGAAAACAAAACATAGGAAAAGATTCAAAGGAAGGTCAAAAGGAATTGCTAATAGAGGCACTGAGCTTGCTTTTGGTTCTTATGGTTTGAAAACATTAGAGGCCAGATGGATTAGTGCCAGGCAGATTGAGGCAGCCAGGCGTGCAATTATTAGACATCTTAAAAAGGGAGGTAAGCTCTGGATTAGAATTTTTCCTGACAAACCAATAACATCAAAAGGAATAGAGTTTGGAATGGGTAAAGGCAAGGGTGCTGTAAAACATTATGCCTGTGCTGTTAAGCCCGGAAGAATTATTTTTGAGTTGGAGGGGATAAAAGAAGAACTTGCTGTTAAAGCGCTGAGAACTGCAGCAGATAAATTACCAGTAAAGACTAAATTTGTGAAAAAATAAATGAAAATCACTGAAATCAGAAAAAAATCAAAATCAGAATTAGATAAATTGCTTCAAGAATCAAAAAATAAAATTCGTGCTCTGCGTTTTGATTTGGCTTCAGGAAAAGTTAAGAATGTGAGAGAGATTAGAAAAACCAAAAAAGATATTGCCAGGATATTAACCATATTAAAAAAGGAAAAATAAGAACCTTGCTTTCAGCAAGAACTTTGAATTTTTTAAAAATATAAAGATATGCGAAAAAGAAAATTAAAAGGAATAGTTGTTTCGGACAAAATGCAAAAAACAGTTGTAGTTAGAGTTGAACGTATAAAAGCACATCCAAAGTATAAGAAAAGGTATAAGATTAATAAGAATTATAAGGCTCATGATGAAAAACAGATTTATAAGATAGGGGACAGAGTTATTATTGAAGAATGTCGTCCGCTGAGCAAGCACAAAACATGGAGGGTAATAGAAAAAGAAACAGTTAAAAAGAAAAAAGAAGCTAAGCAAAAAGAAACTACTAAGGAATAAGAACTATGATTCAATTACGCTCAATGGTAAAAATAGCTGATAATGCAGGAGGTAAAATACTTCAGTGTATTCATGTTCTGGGTGGGAGCGCAAGGCGTTACGCTCGGCTTGGTGATGTTATAGTCGGAACAGTAAAGAGTGCTGATCCAAGAAAAGAGGTAAAAAAACATGATGTTTTAAGAGCAGTAATAATAAGGCAAAGAAAGGAATACAGAAGGTCTGATGGCAGCTATATTCGTTTTGATGACAATGCTTGCGTGGTTTTAGAAGGTAAGACAAAAAAACCAAAAGGAGGAAGGGTTTTTGGGCCGATGGCAAGAGAAGTGAAAGAAAAAGGTTTTACAGAAGTGGCAGCTATAGCTCAGTATTTAGTATGAAGATTAAAAAAGGAGATACAGTATTAGTTGTCTTGGGTAAAAACAGAGGGAAGAAAGGTAAGATTTTAAAAGCTTTCCCTAAAGAGAGAAAGGTTTTAATTGATGGAGTGAATTTAATAAAAAAGCATCAAAAACCAAAAAAAACAGGAGAAAAGGGTCAGATTATTGAAAAACCATCCCCAATTAATATTTCAAATGTAAAATTGATTTGTTCAAAGTGCAATAAAACAACAAGAGTAGGTTACAAGATTGTTGAGGATAAAAAATACCGCATTTGCAAGAAATGCAATAAACAAATATGATTGGTTTAAAAGAAAAATACAATACAGAGGTAATCCCTAAAATGATGGAAAAGTTTGGTTATAAGAACAGGATGGCTGTTCCCAAAATTGAAAAAGTTGTAATTAACACTGGTTTTGGAAAGATGATTGCTGGAAAGGGTTCTGATGAAAAGAAAAAGATGATCAATGCTATTTTAGAAGATTTAACTTTGATTACTGGTCAAAAACCTGTTTTAACAAAAGCAAGAAAATCAGTTTCTGGTTTTAAGATTAGAAGAGGTATGGAAATTGGAGCAATGGTTGTTTTACGCAAGAAAATGATGTTTGATTTTTTAGAAAGATTAATAAATATAACCCTTCCTCGTTCTCGAGACTTTGAAGGGATTGACCCAAAGTCAGTGGATAAAAGCGGGAATTTAACTGTTGCAATTAAAGAGCACATTTCTTTTTTTGAAATTCTGCCCGAAAGAATAAAGAATATATTTGGTTTGGAGTTCACAGTAATAACAACAGCAAAAGATAAAGAACAAGGATTAAAGCTTCTTAGATTAATAGGTTTTCCAATTAAAAAATAAGTTATGGCAAAAAAATCCCAAATTGCTAGAGCAAAAAAGAAACCAAAGTTTAAAACACGAATTGTTCGTAGGTGTTTTAGGTGTGGGAGAAGAAGAGCATATATGAGAAAGTTTGGTTTGTGCAGAATTTGTTTTAGAGAAATGGCAAACAAAGGTCTAATTCCAGGAGTTACAAAAAGTAGTTGGTAAATATGGATCCAATAGCAGACATGTTAACATCAATAAGAAACGCTCAAGCTGTTTTAAAAGAAACAGTAGTTATTCCTTATTCTGAAATAAAGTTTGAGATTGCAAAGGTTTTAAAAAAAGAGAATTTTATTAAGGAGGTAGAAAAAAAGGGAAGAAAAACCAGAAAATCAATTGAAATAAAATTAAAGTATGAAAATAAAAAACCAGCTATATTAAGTCTTAAAAGAATTTCCAAGCCAGGCCAAAGAATTTATACTACAGCAGGGAAGATTAAAAAAGTAAGGAGTGGTTATGGTATATCAATTATTTCAACTTCTAAAGGTTTAATGACTAACAAACAAGCTAGAAAACAAAATATAGGTGGAGAAATATTATGTGAAATATGGTAATTATGAGCAGAATAGGTAAAAAACCAATTGAAATACCAGAAGGCGTGGATATAAAAATTGATAAGCAGTTGATTACTGTAAAAGGTCCAAAAGGCGAGCTCTCACGTGAGTTTAGGCCTGAGATTAGAGTTAAAATAGAAGCGGGAAAAGTTTTTGTTTCAGTGAAAAGACAAACCAAACAAAGCAAGGCTTTCTGGGGATTGACACGGGCCCTTTTGGCAAACATGGTTAAAGGGGTTGTTGATGGTTATGAAAAGAAACTAGAGATTCATGGTTTAGGTTATAAGGCTAAGATGGAAGAAGAAGAACTGGTTTTATCTGTTGGTTTTACTCATTTTGTTAAAATAAAGTCGCCTAAAGGAATTAAAATCTTAGTTGAAAAAAACATTATCACTGTTTCAGGTATTGATAAGGAATTGGTTGGTTTGATTGCTTCAAAAATCAGAAAGGTAAAACCAGCTGAACCATATAAAGGAAAAGGAATTAGGTATCAAGGTGAACAAATCAGAAGAAAAGCTGGTAAGAAAGTTGTTACCACAACAGTAGAATAATTTTAAAAAACATGGATGCAAAAAAGAAAAGAAAACAAAGAATAAAAAGACACAAGAAAGTAAGGGGTAAGATATCTGGGACAAGTAAAAGGCCCAGGCTTTGTGTTTTTCGTTCAAACAAACATATTTATGCTCAATTGATTGATGATGAAAAAAACAAAGTGCTGGTTTCAACAAGCGATTTAAAGATTAAGGTAAAAAAGCAAAAAAACGAAAAACCTTCTTCTGCAAAGAACAAGAAAGATAAAAAAGAAAAACCTCTTTCTTCAAAATTATTAATAGCTTTTGAGGTCGGAAAAGCAATTGCTAAAAAAGCCAAAGAATTAAAGATTGAAAAGATTGTTTTTGACAGAGGAGGATATAAATATCATGGAAGAGTTAAAGCTTTAGCTGAAGGCGCTAGACAAGAAGGTTTAAAGTTTTAAATAATATGCGAAGAATAATTAGAAAACATGTAAGAGTTAAGGATGAATTTGATTCAAAGCTTTTAGATTTAGCCAGGGTTTCACATACTAGAGCAGGTGGCAAAAAAATACGATTTAGGGCAGTAATGGTAGTAGGGAATAAAAAAGGAAAAGTAGGAGTGGCTAGTGCTTCTGGTCTTGATGTGGCAGCTGCTATTGGAAAGGCAACACGATTGGCAAAAAAGAAAGCAATCGAAATTCCTATTGTCAACGAGACAATTCCTCATGAAGTTTTTGCTAAATTCAGTTCAGCTAAAGTGCTTCTAAAACCCCAGAAAAAAGGAAGAGGTTTGGTGGCAGGAGGTACAGTAAGAGTGATTTGTTCTTTGGCTGGAATGAAAAACATTTCCTCCAAGGTTTTAGGAACAACAGGGAATAAACTTAATAATGCAATGGCAGTAATTAAAGCATTAAAACAATTAAAAACAAGAAACTAACTCTGTTAATTTATGCAACTTCATCAGTTAAAACCAAACCATAAGAGGAAAAAAGGAAAAAGAATTGGAAGAGGTGGAAAAAGAGGAACTTATTCCGGCAGAGGTATAAAAGGTCAGAAATCTCGTGCTGGCCGTCAGATGGTACCTTCAATCAGGCAATTGGTTAAAAAATACCCGAAATTAAGAGGGTATAGGTTTAAAATTAGAAGGCAGAAGCCAGCAGTTATTGATCTGAAGTTATTGGAGAAAAACTTTAAAAAAGGAGATTTAGTATCTCCAAACAGCTTGCTTGAAAAAAAGCTAATTAGTAGAATAAAAGGGAAAGCTCCAAAAGTTAAGATTTTAGATAGGGGAGAATTAAAAAAAGAATTAATAATTAAGAATTGCCAGGTTTCAAAATTAGCAAAAGAAAAGATTGAAAAAGCAAAAGGGATAATTAAGTAGATAGTATACAATAGACGAAATCCAAATATGTGGTACGAAAAAGTTATTCAATTATTTAAAATAAAGGATTTGAGAAACAAGATTCTTTTTGTTTTAGGGATTTTCGCTCTTTTTAGAATAATGGCAAATATTCCAATTCCTGGCATTAATCCTGAAAACCTGAAAAGTTTTTTTGAACAATTTCAGGTTCTTGGTCTTTTAAACCTTTTTACAGGCGGTGCTTTAGAAAGACTTTCTATTGTTATGCTGGGATTGGGTCCATATATTACTGCAACAATTATTTTGCAGCTTTTAACGATGATTTTTCCTCAGTTAGAAGAGCTTTACAAGGAGAGTGGAGAAGAGGGCAAAAAAAAGTTTGAGCAATACGGAAGGATTGTAACTGTTCCTCTAGCTGCACTTCAAGCTTTTTCAATGCTGACACTATTCTCAAAACAAGGGATCATTACAGAACTTGGTTTTACTGCCAAGATTAGTGCTATTTTAACAATTACTGCGGGCAGCATTTTTTTAATGTGGTTGGGAGAACTCCTTTCAGAAAAAGGGATTGGTAATGGAGTGTCTCTGCTTATCTTTGCTGGAATTATTGCTGATTTTCCAAGAAATATTGGACAGATGATAGCTACTTATGAATCATCAATGCTCGCTTCTTATTTAATATTCTTTTTAATGGCACTTTTGATTATTGCTGGTGTTGTTTTGATTAATGAGGCAAGAAGGAATATTCCTATTACATATGCTAAAAGGATTAAAGGTAGAATGGTTTATGGTGGTGCATCTACTTATCTTCCTTTAAGTGTTAATCCGGCTGGAGTAATGCCAATTATATTTGCCTTGTCAATTTTAACCTTTCCTTCAATGATTACCAGTTTTTTGAGCGGAGCAGGAGGTTTTTGGGGCAAGATATCCCAGTTTGTTGAAGGGTTTTTCAACAATACATTGGCTTATGGGCTTACTTATTTTGCCTTAGTTTTTATTTTTACATATTTTTATACTCTTATTACTTTTGAACCAAAATCAATTGCTGATAATTTAAAGAAAATGGGTGGTTTTGTTCCTGGCATTAGACCAGGTGAGTCAACTGCCAAGTTTTTAGAATTTGTTTTAAACAGGGTTTTGCCTATTGGTGCTTTATTCTTGGGTTCTATTGCTCTTATGCCAACAATTATTCAAGTAATAACAAAAATAGCTGTTTTCAGTTTTTTAGTTGGTGGAACTTCAATACTTATCTTAGTTTCTGTTGCTTTAGAAACAATGAGAGAGATTGAAGCTCAACTGGAAATGAGAGAATACGATACGTTTTAAAAAATTAAAAAAATGAATAATAAAATAATAATTCTTTTAGGAGCGCCAGGCGCAGGAAAAGGAACACAAGCAGAACTTTTATCTGAAGAACTTGGTTTTTATCACTTTGAAACCAGCAAGATGATTCGTAAGAAATTAACAGATATAAAAGAAGGTGACTTTGAAATTGTAGATGGAAAAAAATATTCTCTTTTGGAAGAGAAGAATAAAAAAGATTCTGGGATTTTGATGAGCCCTCCTTTAATTAATTTTTGGACAAAAGAAAAAATTAAGAAGTTGATAAAAGAAGAGCAGGGAATAATTATGAATGGTTCTCCCCGTACCTTATATGAGGGAGAAGAGTTAATTCCATTTTTAAAAAATATTTGTGGAACTAATAACATTCAGGTTATTTTAATTGATTTAAACGAGAAAGAATCTCTTTTAAGAAATTCTCATAGAAAAACTTGTGAGCTTGTTCATCACACTATAATTTATGACAAAGAAACTGAAAAACTGACAAAATGTCCTTTTGATGGCTCAAAACTAGTTATTAGAAAAGATGATGACCCAAAAGTAATTAAGGTGAGATTAAAACAGTACAAAGATAGAACCAGTCCTTTAATTGAATTTTTTAAAGAAGAAGAATTAAAAATTAGTAAAATAAATGGTTCTCCCGCACCAGCTGTTGTTTTTGAAAGTATTCTAAAAGCTTTGAAATGATTCCAATAAAAACCGACGAAGAGATTAAAATAATGAGGGAAAATGGTAAGATTCTGGCCTCTATTATGAATGAATTAAAAGAAAAAGTAGGGCCAGGAATTACTACTTTACAGTTAGACAGGCTTGCTCAAAGCCTTGTTTTTAAATATGGAGGCAAGCCATCATTTAAAAATTATGAAGGTTTTCCAGCAAGTTTGTGCACTTCAATTAACGAGCAAATTGTTCATGGTGTTCCATCTGAAAGAACTCTAAAAGAAAAAGATATTTTATCATTGGATTTGGGATTCTTGAAAAATGGTTTTCATAGCGACATGGCCATAACAATTGGAATTGGAGAAATTGATTCTGAAGTAAACCGGCTTATTAAAGCAGCAAAAAAAGCTTTGAAACGTGGAATTAAAAAAGCAAAAATTGGAAATACTTTTGGCGACATTTCGAATACAATTCAAAGGTTTATTGAAGGCCAGGGTTTTATTATTATAAAAGATTTATGTGGTCATGGTATTGGCAGGGATTTGCATGAGGATCCTCAGATTTTAAATTATGGCAAGCGCCATACTGGTTTGGAAATTAAAAAAAACATGGTTTTTTGTTTAGAACCAATGTTATCAATGATAGGGGATGGAAAGATTAAAAAATCTAAAGACGGCTCTGGTTTTGAAACAGAAAATGGTTCCTTATCAACTCATTTTGAACACACTATTGCTATTACTGAAAAAGGAGCTGAGGTATTAACTATTTTGGAATAAACCAGCACAAACCTTTTGAATTTGATGAGTGTTTCAGACACTCATTTTTATTTCTTTTTTAAATTATGATAAAATATTTGAATATGCCAGAATCATATCTTTCAGTTATTATTCCTGCTTATAACGAAGAAAAGAAACTGCCAAAAACTTTGTCAGAGATTTATGGATATTTGAAAAAACAATCCTATGATTGGGAAATTTTAGTTATTAGTGATGGTTCAAAAGACAATACTGTTAAGGTAGTTAAGGATTTAAGTTCTCAGATCGAAAATCTAAAAGTTATTGATAATAAACAAAACAATGGCAAGGGCTATGTTGTAAAACAAGGTATGCTGGCAGCTAATGGCAAGTATCGTCTTTTTACTGATGCTGACAATTCGACTTCAATTGATCAGGTTGAAAAAATGTGGCCAGAGTTTAAAAAAGGTTTTGAAGTAATAATTGGTTCACGCGATATAGAAGGTGCTAAATTAGCTGTTCCTCAGCCTTTTTGGAGAATAATGATAGGTAATGTTTTTAACTTGTTGGTTCAGATAATGTGCGGGCTTTGGGGTATTCCAGATACCCAGTGCGGTTTTAAAGGTTTTACAAAAAAAGCTGCAGAAGATATATTTTCAAGAACTCGGATTTCGCGTTTTGCTTTTGATGCTGAAATGATGGTTATAGCTAAAAAAATGGGCTACAAAATAAAAGAAATTCCAGTTTACTGGATTAATGATAAGAGAAGTTCTGTGAAGTTTAAAAGCATGGTTAAAATGACAATTGATTTGTTTAAAATAAGAATGAATATGATTCAGGGTATTTATGAAAAGTGAGAAGAAAACGAAATTTCCGTCAGAATTAAGATTTGATTTGGTTTCCAAAGACTGGGTTATTATTGCAACAGGCAGGGCAAGAAGGCCAGGTTTTTATAAAAAAAGGAAAAGAGCAAAATCTAAAGTTCTGCAAAAAGATTGCCCTTTTTATAATCTTGAAAACCAAAAAAGACCAGTTCTAGCTTACTTTAAAGGCAAAGAGGTTTTATTTAAAATTGGAGAGATTCCTAAGAAATGGACAACCATTGTTATTCCCAATAAATATCCAGCTCTTCTTCCTTATTCAAAACTAGAGGAAAGAAAAGAAGGTAAATTTTACAAAATCATGAATGCTATTGGTTTCGCTGAACTGGTTTTAGTAAAAGACCATAAAAAACATTTTCCTCATTTTGAAACTTCTCAAATAAAAGAAGTTTTTGACGTTTACCAAAAAAGATATTTGGATTTAATGAAAAAGAAGTTTGTAAATTATATATCAATTTTTCATAATCATGGTATTGAAGCTGGCGCTTCCCAACCCCATCCTCATTCTCAAATCATTACTACTCCTTTAATTGACCTTGATTTAAGAAAAGCACTTACAAATTCAAATAATTATTTTAAGAAAAACAAGAAATGTATTTATTGCGAAATGAACTTATGGGAACAAAAGGTTAAAAAAAGAATTGTTTTTGAAAATGATTTATTTCTGGCAATTTGTCCTTTTGCTTCCAAAGCAGCTTTTGAGGTTATTATTTCTCCTAAAAGACATTTAGCATATTTTGAGAAAATTAATGGGGATGAAAAAGAACAGTTGTCAGAAGCTTTTGGAAAAGTAATGAAAGCTCTTTACAGGGGTCTGTCAGATCCTGCATATAACTTTTATTTGCATACTGCTCCTTGTGATGGTAAGGATTATTCTTATTATCATTGGCACTGGACAGTACTTCCTAAAACTGCTATTCCAGCTGGCTTTGAAATAGGAACTAGAATGGAGATTTCAACAATTGAGCCGGAAAAAGCAGCAGAGTATTTAAGAGCTCAGCTCAAAAAGTGACATGAAGAAGTTTATTGTTGCAAACTGGAAATGTAATCCTACAACCTTAAATCAGGCAAAAAATCTTTTTAATTCAATAAAAAAAGGCTTGGGGGCTGTTAAAAATACCAAAGTAATAATTTGTCCGCCCTTTGTTTATTTAGAAGAACTGGCTAAATTTAAAAGAACAATAAGCTTAGGTGCTCAGGATTGCTATTTTCAAGAAAAGGGTGCATTTACTGGTGAGGTTTCAGCAGCAATGCTAAAGGATTTAGGGTGTGATTATGTTATTTTGGGTCATTCTGAAAGAAGAAAGTATTTTTCTGAAACAAATGATTTGATTAATAAGAAATTAAAGTCAGCTCTAGAAAAAGGATTAAAGCCAGTTTTGTGCATTGAAAACACTTCTCAAATTAAGCAATGTTTAAAAGGTATTTTAAAACAAAAAGTAATCATAGCTTATGAGCCAATTTGGGCAATTGGCACTGGTAAGACCCCGAGTCCTGCCCAAGCTAAATCGTTTAATGTTAAAATTAAAAAACTTGTGGCTAGTAACACTATTGTTTTGTATGGAGGCAGTGTTAATGCTAAAAATGTAGAAGGTTTTATCATTAAGTCAGGGTTTGATGGTGTTTTAGTGGGCGGAGCATCCTTAAAACCAAAAGAACTTATAAACATAGTTAAGTTTGTGGACAGAATTTAAGGACTTGATTTTTTTGATTTTTTCTTGCTATATTAATGAATAATCAAAAAAAGGGGAAAACCCCTGTTTTAAATAGCTTATGAAGAATATATCAGAAGGTTATTTTCATAATCCAAGTATTGGGAATTTAAAATTCAGTCAAGTTATTGACGAGATTTTTAATTACATAAAATCAGAGCCAGAAAGTTTTTATGAGATTATTGTTGGCTGTGATTCTTCTTCTCAGGAGAATCCTCAGTTTCCTGTGGCAATTGTTGTTTTGAGAAAAGGTGCAGGGGGCAGGATTTTCCTTAAAAAAATCAATTATGATAATAGGAAATTTTACACCTGGAAAGAAAGAATTTTAGAAGAAGTTTTAATATCTTGTGAGTTATCTTTAGAGCTTAAAGAAGTTTTAGACAAAAGAATCAAAGAGCTTGGTAGCGGCTATAATTATGAATTCCGTTACATTCACGCTGATGTTGGAGAAAACGGGGATACAAAAGACATGATTAAAGAGGTTGTTGGCCTTATTAAAGGAAATGGCTTTGAAGCAAAAATCAAGCCTGAAGCTTATGTGGCTTCATCCGTAGCAGATAAATATACCTAACATGAATTCCAAAGAGATTCGGAAAAGGTATTTGGAATTTTTTAAATCTAAGAAACACGTTATTATTCCAAGCGCTTCATTGATTCCAAAAAATGATCCAACCACTCTTTTTGTTGGTTCTGGAATGCAGCCCTTAGTTCCGTATTTATTGGGTAAGAAACATCCTCAGGGCACTCGTTTAACCAATTCTCAAAAGTCTTTTCGTACTGAAGACATAGAAGAAGTGGGTGATAACCGTCATACCACTTTTTTTGAAATGCTTGGCAATTGGTCTTTGGGTGATTATTTTAAAAAAGAGCAATTAAGCTGGTATTTTGAGTTTTTAACAAATGAGTTAAAAATTGATGCTCAAAGACTTTATGTAACAGTTTTTCGCGGGAACAAAGATATTGGTATTGATAAGGATAAGGAGTCTGTAGAAATATGGAAAAAATTGTTTACTGACGCTGGAATTGAAGCAAAAGATGTTGATTTTAGTGGAAAAAAAGGCATGCAGAATGGAAGGATTTTTTATTATGATGAAACTAAAAACTGGTGGTCTAGGTCAGGTATTCCTCAAAACATGCCAGTGGGTGAGCCAGGCGGCCCAGATAGCGAAGTTTTTTATGATTTAGGCAAAAACTTAAAGCGTCATGAAAAGTCTCAATGGAAGGATTTACCTTGTCATGTTAATTGTGACTGTGGCAGATTTGTTGAAATTGGTAATAGTGTTTTTATGGAATATGTAAAAACAGAAAAAGGCTTTGAAAAATTAAAGCAGAAAAATGTTGATTTTGGAGGGGGATTAGAAAGAACAGTTTTAGCTGTTCAGGGAAAGGATAATGTCTTTGAAACTGATTTATTTATTGATGTAATAAATGAAATCAAAAAGCTTTCAGGAGGAAAAGAATACAGAGATAATATGAAGTCATTTGAAATTATTGCTGACCATACTAGAGGCACTGTTTTTTTAGCTTCTGAGGGCATTATGCCTTCTAATACTGAGAGAGGATATATTTTAAGAAGACTAATAAGAAGAGCAATAAGGTTTGGCAAATTGATTAATATGCCTAAGAACTTTTTAGCTCCTTTGGCTAAAAAAGTTATTGAAACTTATAAGGATGTTTATGCGGAAGTAAAATCTGAAGAAAAAAATATCTTATCAATTATTCAGGACGAAGAAGAGAAATTTGAAAAAACTTTAGAAAAAGCATTTAAAGAGACCACTTCAGAGATCACTAAAAGAGGTGAATTGACCGGTGATATGGCTTTCAATTTATATGAGAGCCATGGCATGCCTTTGGAGTTTAGTGAAGAGATAGCTGTAAAAGAAAAAGTTAAGATTTCTGATACTTTGAAAATTGATTTTAAAAAAGCAGCAGAAAAACATCGCGACATATCTCGGGCTGGAGCTGAAAAGAAATTTGGTGGAGTTGGAAAAGAGGCTGGCTATGAAGCTACAAAGCTTCACACTGCAACTCATTTGCTTCATCAGGCTTTAAGAGAGGTTTTAGGAAATCATGTAAAACAAATGGGTTCTGATATTACTCATGAAAGATTGCGTTTTGATTTTTCTCATTCCAAGAAATTAACTGAAAATGAAATTAAAGAAGTTGAAGATTTAGTGAATAAAAAAATCAAAGAAGATTTAAAAGTTGAGAAAAAAGAAATGAATTATTCTGATGCAATTGAATCTGGCGCTTTAGCATTTTTTAAAGAAAAATATCCTGACAAAGTAACAGTTTATTCTATAACAAATTTCTCAAAAGAAATTTGTGCAGGTCCTCACGTTAAAAAAACCAGTGAATTAGGTAGTTTTAAAATTATTAAAGAAAAATCAATTGGAGCTGGAATAAGAAGGATAAGAGCGGTTATTGAATGAGTTCGAGTCCTACTGCCGGAGCTAAATTGGATAAAATTGCATGTAATTGTATATCAAGAAAAATCGCCAGAAAGGCGGTTTTTTTGTAAGGCAGGTTTGCATACACATTATGTTCTGGATATTGACGATAATTTCTATATCAGCTAAAATATCTATGGTCGACAATGTTAAAATTAAACTTATAGAAAAAAGACATAGATGAACGAAGAATTTATAAAAGAAATAATAGCTTTAAAGTCTGTTCTTAGTCAAGTTTTAGCTCTCTATAAGCTGACACATGCAGATCAGATAAAAGCTGCTAAAAAGAAAGTGTTAGCTGGTGGACCCAGAAGAAAAGTCTATGATTTATGTGATGGTAAAAAGGGAGTTACAGAGATTGCAAAAATCCTTAAAGTTAGACAACCGACAGTCACTCATCACTTAATAACACTTTCTGAATTGGGGTTTATAACAAGTGAGACTAGAAAAGGGAAAAAATATTTTTTCAAATTAATTTAAAGACAAAATAATAACATGCCCTCAAACAAAAAAACACAAGATATTACAAAGAGATTAGATGTAATCATTAAGTTTTTATTAATTTTCCTTACTCAAGATAAGACAAAAAGATCAAAACCAACCTTAACTGAGTTAATTGATGAATTTAGACAATTAGGTTTTCAGAACCAAGAAATTGCACCATTACTAGGAAAAACCAATAAACAAATATCAGACTTATTCTCTCTTAGCAAAAAAAGAAAGAAGAAGGAGACTAAAAAGAAAAAGTAAGATGAAAAAACAACAGAAAAAAGAATCTAAAACGGAGGAAATCATAGATTTACTGAAAAAGCTTTTGATTGTTGAGTTTAGTAGAGCTGGTATGACCCAACGTGAGATACGGAAGATAGTTGGCACAGATATTAATATGGTGAATAAAATTGCTAAATGTTTGAAGAAGAAACAAAATTAGTATGGCGATAGAAGATATTAACATTTTAAAAAATAATTGCGAAGAATATGCCCAGACAGCTGGCAAAAGTGTTGAAATATTAAAAAATGCAAACGGGAAAAATCATTACACAAAAATTGCTAAGATCGTCGGAATTCATCAAACAACAGTAAGCGGTCTCCTTAAAAAAGCCGAAAGGTTAGGATTGGCTAAAAGAACACAACTCGGGGTTTATAAGAAAACTGCTGGTATTTTGAGTTACATGCCCCCAAAAAGCAAAGTTAGGAAAAAATCTACGAAAACGGTATCAGCTATTATCAAAAAACTAACTAGAAACAAAAAAGCTAAAATTAAAAGTTCTATTTCTCCCGACTTTCTTATCCTCAATAGAATAGAAGCGAATATGTTGAAAATGGCAAAAGCGTATCAGCACCTATATGCCGTGGAAAATTCATTAAGGGAACTGATTAGAAAAGTACTAATATCGAAAGTTGATTGGTGGAAAAATTACATTCCCAGTAGTATACAAAAAGTTGTTGAGGACACTATTAAGAAAACGCCTTATGATGCATTAAAAAGGAAGGATCAGCTTGAATATACTCACCTAGGACAGCTTAAAGAGATTATTATCAATAAGAAGAACTGGAATGATTTTCTTCCGTATCTAAACGAGAAGGACAAGAGTTCTTTCGCGGTCACAATCGATAAAGCAATTCCTTCCAGGAATGCCATTGGTCATTGTATTCCACTTAAATCAAAAGATTTAAAAGTTGTCGACGTAAGGTTTGAGGATATTTTAAAAATGATAAAATGAGTCATAAGTTTGTAACAACGGCAAACTACAGTCGCTCAAAATTCGATATGAAACAGATTCTAACATCATCCAGCTGACAATAAAATCGGTACTTTAGCTCCAAAATTATCAAAAAACCAAGTTCTAATATTGTACCATCCCCGGAGCCGCCCGCCCCGAGAGATTTTCTCGGGGTTGACTTTTTTATTGAGTTTGTTAAAGTACTTTAGTCAAGGAGGAAATGTTCTTTGACAAAAAGAAAAGGAGTGATGTGAAATGCAGAAAACAAAAGAGAAGATGCATGTTTATTCCTCAGGTGCCACAGCGCCACCCTTAAAAAGAGCTACAAAAGTTTTCAGAGATAAATTTGGGGCAGAATTTGAGTTCACAACTGGTCGAGCCGAGGAACTTGTACAAAAGATTCTTAAAACCGAGCATGGGGACATCTTACAGTGTGGAGCGGAGTTTCTGCTTGACGACGCCGAGTGGAAGGAACTCATAATCAAAGGAAGTAGGAGAAGTGTCGGTCTCCGCCGTTCAGTCATTATCGTACAAAAAGGGAATCCCAAGGATATCAAATCCCTTGAAGATATTATGAGAGAAGGAATGAGAGTCGGCATATCTATAAGCGGTTGCTTAGTAGGTGTCTGGGATGACATATGTAGTAAAGCAGGAATCACAAGGGGCTTACTGAAGAACATTACCAATCTAGCGGATGGGTGCGGGGATGTGATGGCACTGATCCATAAAGGGAAAGTAGACGCCATCTTCGGCTGGAATGCCTTCGAGCATATCTGGCCAAAAACCTCGGAGGCCATAGAATTTCCAAGAGAGTTGCAAGTATTTAGAAGTACGGGCATAGGAATCCTCAAGTATTCGGACCATAGACAACTTGCCAGCAGATTTCTTGATTTTCTCGTATCCGAAGAAGGAAAAAGAATCTACAAAGATTATGGCTGGGTATATGGGTCTGGTTGAGGCAACCAGGGGAAAGTTCAAGCTCAAGTTGGGATAAGGATGAAAAGAATAAAGATGTTCATCCATGAATTTAGGCTTGGGATTTTTAAGTTTAGTTCAAAACCAATACCTATTTCACGATATTGAGGTTTAGGAAATTTAAATTAGTAAATTAACCCCGTTTTTTAGGGGCTTTTTTATTTAAATAAAGCCAAGATGTATAGACCCACAAGACACCTTGTGTTCGATATCATAGATTGGGCGATGGTAATTAATAATCTCTTAGAAAGAAGCTAAACAGGTTCGAACATCGTCCCGCCAGGGGAGCTGAGATCAGTAAATTGCCCTTGAGGCGGTTTTTTAGTAACTTGAAAAAAATATAAATTTCAGATAAAATTCATTAAGAATATTAAAAATTTAATAAGTGAATTAGAAAAGAGGTGGACATATTTTTGAAAAATGGATTAAAATTCACGCCTGTGTTCAGGTTTTTAGAGAAAGAAAAGAAAGAGAAGGATAAACATTGGAAAAGAGTAAATGAACAGTTCATTAAAAATCATTTTTTACCTGATTTACTAAAGAAAAGACAGATGAGCCCTATTGAACAAATTACTTCTACAAAGTGCTTAAAGTGCGAAATATATAGATTAGTTTCAGTGGAGTTGGTTGAAAATAAAAATTGGAAGATAAGATGTAACTACTGCGGATTTAAAATTACAATCAGATTCAAAAAAGGAAGATGGAAATTAGTTAACAATAATAATGATTATGCTACTCGGTATTCTACGAAGGAACAAAAAAAAATGAAAAAACTTGCAAGCCGTAGTATAAGAAAATGGCTTAAAATTTATTGGTGAGACTTATAGTCTCATTTTTTTATACTACGGCTTGATTTCTTTTGTAATTATGATAAAACAGAACCACAACAAAGGATATGATTAAGAATGACAAAAAGTATGAAAGATAAGAAAATAACCAAGGAAGAGTTGGAGGAGCAAGGTTGGGACTATATTCTAACCTTTGGATATTCTCTTAAGCTCTTTAAAAAAGGGAAGAAAGGTATCTTTTGGGATTCTGAAACCAAAAAAGTCACACATGAGTTCTTATGGCAAACATAAGAAAGGGGTAGTGTATTAAAACCTACCCTTTATTTTTTTGTGATAAAATTAAAAAAAGAATTTACGAAAAAAATAGAGTTGACCCCATTTATATTTTGCCAAACTATTATTATAAAAGCTTGACAAATTTTATGAATAGTGTATAATTATAATCATGACAGATAAAGAGACGATCGAGGAACAAAGGAAAAAAGCACTGGATGCTCTCCCGGACAAATTCTGGGAAGAGTACACCGCTCTTTCCAAAAAACTTCTTGAGGCTGAAGAAAGAAATCAACCTCAAGAGATGAAAAGGATTGTTGCAGAAATGCAACAGCTCCTTCCTAAATACGAATAAATTTAGGGAGAATTTTTCTTCCCTCTTTTTTTAAGTCCATAATTTGATTGTGGTTTTGAAAAGGACAAGAACTGCCTCAAAAAGGTAGTTTTTGTTTTAGCTGGCTAAATTTGGAATATTAACCTTTTCTTTGTTCACAGTCCTAATTCTAATAACGTCTGTTCCTCGAAGTCAGGATAGACTTTTTGTTGCTATTGATAGTTATAGTATTTATATAAACAAGGCGTTTAGATGACGAAGTTTTTTTTATTTCATCTTTTCAAACACAAAAGATTTCTATATAATAACCTAATGACTAAAAAAATATTTGATATCATACCTCCAGAGAAGGTAGAGAAGGATAAAAAACCAGTTGTTAAAACCTTTAAGGAAAAGATTTCTGAACAAGAAGTTATTGAAGAGATAAAGAAAAAGGCTAAAGCCATAGTTGCTGGTGAAAAGATTGAAAAAAAAGGTTTTAAGGTGGGCTGGGTCATTGTTCCTCTTTTTTTAGTATTGCTTATTTTTCTTGCTTTTCAGATGTCAAAAGCTGAAATTGAGATATGTCCTAAAACAGAATTAATTACCCTTGAAACAAAATTAACGATAGATTCGAATACTGATGAAATTGATTTGTCTTATAAAATCATTCCTGCTTATGTTTTTGAAGCCCAAAAAAGTCTTTATGAAGAATTTGACTCAACGGGTAAAACCTT
>JAUUXB010000014.1 GCA_030588745.1 bacterium
TGAAAGTTTTCCATCACCAGTAGAATCAGTTAAAGCAGCTGCTACTGCCAAAGCTACTCCTCCACCAGGAACAACACCCTCTTCAATTGCTGCTTTAGCAGCATTTAAAGCATCTTCTATTTTGTGCTGTTTGGCTTTTTGCTCAACTTCAGTAGCTGCACCAACTTTAATTACTGCAACACCTCCTGATAATTTAGCTAATCTTTCCTGGAATTTCTCTTTGTCAAACTCAGAATCAGTAATTTCAATCTGATTTTTGATATTAGAAATTCTTGCTTCAATAGCATCTTTCTTGCCCTTTCCTTCAATAATAGTTGTTTTTTCTTTTGTTGAAATGACTTTTCTAGCTGAACCCAGTGCTGAGAGATCAATACCCTCTAACTTCAAACCAACTTCTTCAGTAATAACCTGGGCTCCAGTTAAAACTGCAATATCACTTAGCATTTCTTTTTTTCTGTCTCCATAACCAGGAGTTTTAAGAGCCAAGGTTTTAAATATTCCGCGAAGCTTGTTAACAACCAAGGTAGCTAAAGCATCTCCTTCAATCTCATCAGCAATAATAACTAATTCTTTTTTACCTGCTTGGCTTACTTTTTCTAAAATAGGAACAATTTCCTGTAAGCTTGAGATTTTCTTGTCAGTTACTAAAATGTATGGATTTTCATAAACAGCTTCCATTCTTTCAGTATCAGTAATCATATAAGGAGAAATGTATCCTTTATCAAACTGCATTCCTTTAACAATTTCTTTCTCAAGGCCAAATGCTTTTGATTCTTCAACTGTAATTACCCCATCTTTTCCAACCTCATCCATAATTTCAGCAATCAAATTACCAATTTCTTCATTTTCAGCAGAAATTGTTGCTACTTGAGCAATTTCTTGTTTGTTCTGAATTTTAATTGAGCGTTCCTTTAAAAACTCAATGATTTTATCAACCCTGCTTTTTATTCCTTTATTAATATCAGCTGGAGTAAATCCTGCTTCAACAAGTTTTAATCCTTCTGAAATCATTGCCTGAGCTAAAACCACTGCAGTTGTGGTTCCATCACCAACAGCATCATTGGTTTTTTCAGAAACTTCTTTTACAATTTCAGCTCCTAGATTTTCTGTTTTATCTTTAAGCTCAATTTCTTTAGCAATAATAACACCATCATTGGTAATGGTAGGTCCGCCAAATCCTTTGTCTAAAACAACATTTCTGCTTCCAGGGCCCAGTGTTACTTTAACTGCATCAGCTAATTGGTCTACGCCAGACTTGAGTTTTTTACGAGCTTCCTCTTGATAAGTAATTTTTTTAGCCATAATAATTATTTATTCTATAACTGCTAAAATATCTTCTTGCTTGGCAATAAGATATTCTTTTCCATCGACTTTAATCTCACTTGGACCATATTTTGTAAACAAAACCTTTTGTCCAACTTTTACGTTCATAGGAATCATTTTATCAGCTGAAGTTCTTTTACCCGGACCAACAGCAATAACTTTGCCTTGTTCAGACTTTTCTTTATCAGCTGTTTCTGGCAATAAAATACCAGATTTTGTCTTTTCTTCTTCTTTAATTGGTTCAATTAAAATATAATCTGATAATGGTTTTATGTTCATAATTATTATAAATTTACATTAAACTTATATTGTTTATCTTTTAGCAACCTAGACCTTTGAGTGCTAATTGTTCTTTATCTTAATCAAGACTCCTATGCTTGTCAAGAACCCCCTTTATACTTGAAATAAAGGCGATCACTTTTGAAGTATGAATTTTTGTCTTGACTTAATTCTTGATTTGCTAAAATTAAGGTGTATAATAAAAACGTATGGAAAGACTATTTTGGCGTATTGCTGCTGGCATTCTATCAATATTTCTAGCAGTTAGATTTATTACTGGTGTAAGTTTAGAAATCCTTGCTGACAGCAGTTTTTTGGGATTTACACTTACCCAATACTGGCATGTTTTACTGGTTATAGGAGGAATATTAGGAATTGTTAATTTTTTCATCAAACCAATTCTTGATACAATAACCCTCCCTTTAAAGTTCTTGACTTTAGGGCTCTTCTCAATATTATTAAATATGGCTATTATCTGGTTTTTAGACATTCTGTTTTTAGAGCTCACAATTATTGGTCTTAGCTCCCTATTTTTTACAACAGTAATTGTCTGGGCTGTTAATTTCTTCCTAGGACTAAAAAGATGAAACAATACTTATTTATTGCTCAAAGTATAGTAGCTGTGCTTTTAACTATATCAATTCTTTTACAGCAAAGAGGCAGTTCTTTGGGTTCTACCTTTGGAGGAGGTGGAGAATTTCATGTGTCAAGAAGAGGTGCAGAAAAAAAGATTTTCTGGGCAACAGTAGTTTTCGGAGCAATTTTTGTGATTTTAGCTTTGTTAAATCTTTCACTACAATAAACAATAATTAATCTCTAAAAAGGATAAAAAGATAAAAAATCAGTTATGAGTTATAAATGGCCCTCAAAAAACCAATGGCGCCAATTTTTTAAAACTTTAAGCAATAGGGAAAGAAAAGTCTTTATTTTTTTTAGTTCTTTATTTCTTTTTTCATTTATTTTTCTTTCAGTTGATTTTTATATTAATAATACAGAAGTTGTGCCAGGTTTTGGTGGTTCTTATAGCGAAGGAATAGTGGGATTTCCAAGATTCATTAATCCTGTTTATGCACCACTCTCAGCTGCAGACAAAGATTTAACAGAACTTATTTTTTCTGGTTTAATGAAATATGATAAAAATGGTGAGCTGGCTCTAGATCTAGCAAATGACTATCAAATAATTGACAATGGAAGAATCTATGAGTTTTATCTAAAAGATAACTTACTCTGGCAGGATGGACATAAACTGACTGCTAATGATATAGTTTTCACAGTTGAAATTATTCAAAACCCAGATATAAAAAGTCCTTTGCGCTCTATTTGGTTGGGCGTAACAGTAGAAAAAATATCTGAATCAGGGGTTCGGTTCACTTTAAAAAATAGCTCATCAATATTTTTGGAAAACTCTACTTTAAAAATAATACCAAAACACATCTGGGAAAATGTTTCTGCTAAAAACTTTTCTTTTAGCCCCAATAATCTTCAGCCTATTGGTTCTGGGCCATATAAACTACAAGGTTTATCACAAGACAAAGAAGGAAAAATAATTTCAGTTAATTTAATTAAAAATGTGCTTTATTATAATGAAGGCCCATATATACCAAAAATTTCCTTTAAATTCTTTGAAACTGAAGAAGAATTAATAACTGCTTACCAAAAAAAGCAAATTCAAGGATTTTCTGTTAACTCTCCTGAGAATATTTCTTTCTGCAACAGTTCTTCTAATACTTTGAATAAGTGTGATGGCTCAAATCTTTATTCTCTGTATTTACCAAGATATTTTGCAGTTTTCTTTAATCAAAGAAAGTCAGATGTCCTTTCTGATGAAAATGTAAGAATGGCTCTAAACTATGGAACAGACAAAAAAGAGATTATTGAAACGCTTTTTTTAGGACAAGCCAGAGAGGTTCATTCCCCTATTGTTCCTGATATCTATGGGCTTCAAGAACCAGCAAGGGTTTATGAATTTGATATTGAAAAAGCAAAAAGCATTTTAGAAAAAGCTGGCTTTATAACCACAGAACAGGGAATAAGAGAAAAAATAGTTAAAAAAGAATTGTCTTTTGTGTTTAAAAGCACCTTAACTGTTGGCTCTCAAGGAACTGAAGTAAAAGAACTTCAAAAGTGTCTTTCCAAAGATCCAGAAATATATCCAGAAGGAAGAATAACAGGGTATTTTGGAAGCCAGACAAAAGCAGCTGTTATTAGGTTTCAAGAAAAATACAAAGAAGATGTTTTAACTCCTTTTGGGCTTGAAAAAGGCACAGGTGATGTTAAGAGTAAAACAAGAGAAAAATTAAATGAAGTTTGCTTTGAGAGACCAGAAGAAACGCTGTCTTTAGAGTTTTCTCTTTATACTGTTGATCAGCCACTTATGACAAAAGTGGCAAGGATTCTTAAATCTCAATGGAAGAAATTAGGAGTTAAGCTTAGTGTTAAAACTTTCGATATCAATACCTTAGAAAATGAAGTTTTAAGAAAAAGAGAATTTGAATCGCTTTTATTTGGAGAAGTTTTATCTCTCATTCCAGACCCCTTTCCTTTTTGGCATTCTTCTCAGAAAGGAGAATTAGGTCTCAATCTGGCTAATTACGAAAATGACAAGGCTGATAAGCTTTTGGAAGCAAGCAGGCAATCATTAGATGAAACAGAAAGACAACGAAAATTAGAAGAGTTTCAAAACATATTAATAGAAGATTTACCTGTTGTATTTTTATATAACCCAAACTATCTTTATCTTGTTCCTGATGAAATAAAAGGAATAAATGAAAAAATAATTACTGACCCTTCAAAAAGATTGACTGATGTGTCAACTTGGTATATTAAGACAAAAAGGGCATGGAAAATTACAAACAACTAATTGAAAACAGAAAGCCAGATATTCGCTACCTTAATGACATGAAAGATGTGATTTATGATAAAGAGTGGCTAGAAAAGGCTCCTAATGACAAGCTTTATTTCATGTACAGAAAGGTAAAAGAGGAAAATGGGCTTGTAAACCATATTACTATTGTTCCAGCAAAAATGCTGGGAAAAGAATATATTAAAACAAAAGGTCATTACCATAGCAAAGACAATTATGGAGAGGTATATAGAATGTTGGAAGGCAGAGGATTGTTTTTAGCACAAAAGAAAAAAAAAGAACCAGGAATAATTGAAGATGTATTCTTTGTTAAAGCAGAAAAAGGAGAGTATGTTGCAATTCCTTCTGGGTATGGACATGTTATGATTAATGACTCATCAGATGACTTAATAACAATGGATTGGTCATCAGAAGAGTGCAAAGGGGTTTATGATCTTTTTATGGAAAAGCAAGGGGCTTGTTATTACTATACAAAATCAGGCTGGATAAAAAATGAAAATTACGAACAAGTTCCTGAATTGCGTTCTGAAAAATCATTAGAATTAATGCCCAAAAACTTAGATTTTTTATATGGAAAATAAAAACCAGATTATTAAAAAAGTTGTAATTCCAGCTGCTGGCTGGGGAACAAGGTTTCTACCAGCAACAAAAGCAATGCCAAAGGAAATGCTGCCTATTGTTGATAAGCCGGTTATCCAGTATGTTGTTGAAGAAGTGGTTAGTTCTGGCATAAAAGACATTATTATTATTACTGGCTGGCACAAAAGAGCAATTGAAGACCATTTTGACAGGTCGGCTGAACTTGAAAAACATTTATCAGACCACAATAAACAAGAAGAGTTAGAAGTAATTAAAAACATTGCTCGGCTGGCTAACTTTATATATATTCGTCAAAACGGAGAGCTCTACGGAAATGCAATACCAGTTTTAACTGCTGAGCCTGTTATTGGCAATCAGCCCTTTGCAATTGTCTGGGGCGATGAATTTATTATGGCAAAACCTCCAAGATTGGCTCAGATGATTAAGGCCTATGAAAAATACAAAGGAGTTATGATTTCAGCTGTAAGAATTGAATCAAAGGACCAGCTCTCCCGTTATGGAATAGCTGATGTGGAAAAAGTTGATGAAGGTATTTTTAGAATAAAAAAGATTGTTGAAAAGCCAATGCCCGAAGAAGCGCCTTCTAATTTAGCTACTCACGGAGCATATATTGTTCCTCCAGAGATTTTTGATGCTATCAGAAACCTAAACCCTAGCAAAGGTAAAGAATATTGGTTGCCAGAAGCTATTAATGAGCTTAATAAACAAGGTGTGCCTGTTTATGCCTGCGAAATAAAAAATGGAAAATACTATGATACTGGAAACAAGCTTGAATATTTAAAAACAGTATTAGAGTTTGCCCTTTCCCGTCCTGAATTTTCAAAAGAGCTCAAAAAATATCTTAAAGAATTAAATCTTTAAAGCAGAACTTGATTTTTAAAAAACATTAGGATAAATTTAAAAAACCTGTTTATATAACAATTCTCTAGGCTCAGAGGCGGGCATATCCTCTAAAACTTTACAATAAAACTTAAGAGGATAAAGTTTCATATTTTGCCGAGGTGGTGAAATTTGGTTAGACATGCAGCGTTCAGAACGCTGTGGAGGCAACTCCATGTGGGTTCGAGTCCCACCCTCGGCACTAATAACTATTAAAATAAATAAACTCTAATTTTGAGTTTTAATATTAATTTTAAAAAATTATGGAAAAAATAATGAGAAAAACTAAAACAACAAGAAGAACGAAAAACGACCTGAGAATCATTCCTTTAGGTGGTTTAGGTGAAGTAGGCAGAAACATGACTCTTTTGGAATACAAGAAAAGCATCCTTATTATTGATGTTGGCTTAAGATTTCCAGAAGAAGACATGCCTGGCATTGATTATATTATTCCCAATATTGAATATCTTAAAAAACGAAAAAAAGATGTTTTAGGAATTGTGTTTACTCATGGTCATTATGACCACATTGGTGCCTTTCCTTATATTATTGGTCATATCTTTAAGAAAAACCTGAAAATATTTGCCAGTCCCCTAACCAGAGGAATAATTCTAAAAAGACAGGAAGAATTCAAGGGATATCCAAAACCTAGAATCACAGAAGTGAAAAATGGCTCTAAAATAAACCTGGGCCAATTCAAGATTGAATTTTTCAGGCAGAATCACAATATTCCTGATAATTTAGGATTATTTATTGAAACGCCAGTTGGAAACATAATGCACACTTCTGATTTTAAGTTTGACCCTCATCCAATTAATGATTTGCCTACTGATTTTAAAAAATTAAAGAGCCTTGGAGAAAGAAAAGTGCTTTTATTGATGTCAGATTCAACAGGAGCTGAAGAAGAAGGTCATTCATTGTCAGAAAAAGAAATCTTAAAAAACTTAGAGGAAATCTTTAAGGTTGCCAAAGGCAGAATAATTTCTGCTACCTTTGCATCTTTAATCAACAGAATTCAACAGATTATAAGTATTTCGGAAAAGAGCAGAAGAAAGGTTTGTGTTGAGGGTTATTCAATGAAAACAAACATTGAAATTGCAAAGCAGCTTGGTTATGTTAGAGCAAAAAAAACAACATTTATTAATTCCAAGCAAATCAAAAACTATCCTGATTCTCAAGTAACAATTTTGTGCACAGGAGCACAAGGAGAAGCAAGAGCAGCGCTGATGAGAATTGCTAGCAAAGAACATCCTTTTATTAAAATTCAAAGGAATGATACTGTGATTTTTTCTTCTTCAGTAATTCCAGGCAATGAAAGAAGTGTACAAATAGTTAAAGATGAAATCCTTCGTCAGGGGGCTAAGGTTTTTCATTATAAAATGATGGATATTCATGCTGGCGGTCATGGTAAAAAAGAAGAGTTAGAGAAAATGATTAAAATAATTAGACCTAAATTCCTTTTTCCTATTCACGGACAGTACTCAATGTTAATATCCCATGCTGAATTAGCAAAAGAAACAGGCATTCCAGAAAAAAACATTGTTCTGCCTGAAAATGGACAGATTATAAGTGTAACTCCAAACAAGATAGGTATTGAAAAAGAAAGAGTGGCTTCTAATTATGTGATGGTTGACGGATTAGGAGTTGGAGATGTTGGAGAAATAGTGTTAAGAGACAGACACATACTGGCAACAGATGGCATGTTTGTAATAATAGCTATTGTAGATAGACAGAGTGGAAAAGTAATAGGTTCTCCTGATATAATATCAAGAGGGTTTGTTTATCTAAGAGAATCAAAAAAACTCTTAAAAGACACCCGAAAAAGAATAATTAATATTATTAACAGAGCTACAGGTTCTGGTGGAGCAGTTAACTGGAGCTATGTTAAGGACGAACTTAGAAATAAAATAGGCCAGTTTCTTTTTAAAATCACAAAGAGAAGACCAATGATCCTGTCTGTAATCATTGAGGTTTAAAATTTATGAGAGTTTTTAGTGGAATACAGCCAACTGGCAACCTTCATATTGGCAATTATCTGGGTGCAATCAGACAATGGCCAGAACTTCAGGAAAAAGCTGAATGTATTTTTTCTATTGTTGACCTTCACGCTATTACTGTTCCCTATCAGCCTAAAAAACTTCAAGAAAATGTTTTAGATGCAGCTATATGTTATTTGGCAGCTGGAATTAACCCAGAAAAATCAATTCTTTTTGTTCAATCAGAGGTTAAAGAACATACTGAACTGGCCTGGCTTTTGAACACTATAACCCCAATTGGTGAACTTCAAAGAATGACTCAGTATAAAGATAAGTCCAAGCAATTTAAAAAATCAGTTAATGCTGGTCTTTTGAATTATCCTATTCTTATGGCTGCTGATATTTTACTTTATCAAACTGATGTTGTGCCTGTTGGTAAAGACCAAAAGCAACACGTGGAATTAACAAGAGAAATTGCCAAAAAATTTAATTCTAAATTTGGAAAAACTTTTAAAATCCCGAAGGCACAGATTCCAGCTATTGGATCAAAAATAATGGCCTTAAACAGCCCAAAAAATAAAATGTCAAAATCCTTAGGACCAGATTGCTATATTTCTCTTTTTGATGAACCTTCAATAATCAGAAAAAAAACAATGTCTGCAGTTACAGATACAGGAAGAAAAATTATTTACAACCCAAAGAAAAAACCAGGTATTTCTAATCTTTTGACAATTTATTCTCTGTTTTCAAATAAATCAATAAAACAACTGGAAAAAGATTTCCGGAATAAGGGTTATAGTGATTTTAAAAAATCTCTTGCTAATTTACTTGTAAATTCTTTGAGCTCGTTCAGAGAAAAAAGAAAAAAGCTCATAAAAAGAGAGGTTTATGTTAAAGAGATATTAAAACAAGGAAGAAAAAAAGCCCAAAATATTGCTCAATTAAACATCTCTGAGATAAAAAAGAAAATGGGTTTAATTTAAAAATCTTTACTCCAGTCAAAATCCAAATAACTATATTGGTCTAATTTTTCTTTTATAGTTTTTTTAATTTTTTCTAAACCCTCTTTGGTTTTTGCTTCTGCCCTAATAGTTATCATTGGTTGAGTGTTTGAAGCTCTTATTAAAAACCAACCATCTTTAATATATCCTCTTATTCCATCTATATCTATAACCTTGTTGCACTTAGGCCTAAAATACTCTACTAACTCTTTTACAAGAGCAAATTTCTTTTTCTCTGGACAAGGAATTCTGTGTTCTGGTGTTGATGGATATTTTGGTATTTGCTCCATTAACTCAGATAGTTTTTCACCAGAATTTGAAATAATTTCTAATACTCTAGCCAAAGTATAAAAAGCATCATCAAAAACATACCAATTATCAACTATCCAGTAATGACAGCTCATTTCTCCACAAAGAATTGCTTTTTCCTCATATACTTTATGATCTAACAAAGCATGGCCTGTTTTCCAAAAAATAGGGATTCCTCCTAATCTTTTTGTTTCTTCAGCAACAATCTCTGAATCCTTTAATTCAACAATAACCTTTCTGCCAGGATATTTTGGCACTATGCTTCTTATAAGAAGAGTTAAAATCATATCCCCTAACCAAATCTGACCCTTTTCATCTACAAACCCCACCCTATCTCCATCTCCATCAAAAATAACTCCAAGATCTGCTTTATTATCTTTTACTGCTTTTATTAGGTCTTTGTAGTGGGTTATTTTTGCTGGATCCATAGCTCCTCTTGGAAAACTTGTATCAATTCTGCAGTAAATTGGAACAACCTCACAGCCTAATTGTTTTAAAAACTCAGGTGCAAAAGCAGACGGAGTAGCGCTTCCGCAATCAACAACCACTTTTAAGCTCTTATTAAGCTTTACTCTTTGTTGCACAGCTTTAAAATATATAGGGAAAATATCAAGGGATTTCAATATGCCTTGTCCAGTTTTAAATTTCTCTGACATTAGAATATTTTTTACTTTTTGTATTTCTCCTCCAATAATGGCATTTAAACCATGACAAAGTTTTAAACCATTCCATTCTGCAGGATTATGGCTTGCAGTGATCATTACTCCCCCATCAATGTTATAATGCTGACGCGCAAAATAGAGAAAAGAAGAAACAATAAGGCCAATATCAACAACATCACAACCTACAGCTCTTAATCCATCAATAACAGCTTTTTGGTAAGATTCTGAACTAACTCTGGCATCTCTCCCTACTAAAACATCTTTAACCCCTCTTTTAATAAGATAAGTGCCAAAAGCTTTGCCAATTGAATTAATAATATCAGGGTTCAAGTCTTTGTCCGCTATACCCCTAATATCATATTCCCTGAATATTTCTTCTTTAATTTCCATATAATTTATATTGATTTTAATATGTTTTTATTATATCATTGGGCTATGAGCTTCTCAATTGGAATCATTGGCTTGCCAAATGTTGGTAAATCCACCATATTTAAAGCATTGACTAAGAAAGAAGTAAAAATAGCTCCACGGGCTTTTACTACCATTGATCCAAATATTGGAAAAGTTGCTGTACCGGATAAAAGATTACAAGATTTAAGCGCTATTATAAGGCCGGAGAAAACTACTTCTACAACAATTGAGTTTGTTGATATTGCTGGATTAGTTAAAGGTGCTCATAAAGGAGAAGGTTTAGGTAATCAGTTTTTGGCTCAAATAAAAAATTGCGATGCTGTTATCCAAATTGTAAGGATTTTTGATAAGCCTGAAATTGAAAATGTTTTAGGAGAAATCAATCCTGAAAAAGAGATTGAAGTGGTTAATGTTGAATTACTGATGAAAGATTTGGAAACTTTACAAAATGCAGTTTCTAAAATGAAAAAGAAAAAAGAGGTAAAAAAAAATGAAATTCTTGAGAAAATAAAAGATCAGATAAGCCAAGGAAGTTTAGTTTCAGAGATTGATTTAACAGATAAAGAGAAAATGGAAATTAAAGAGTACCAGCTTTTGACAACAAAACCAATTATTTATATATTAAACACTAATAGCAGAACAGAATTTTCTAAGCCGCTGTTTAACCACTTATTAATTAATCTAAAAGATGAGGAAGGGTTTTTGGACTTGTCAGATCAAGAAAAAAAAGAGCTTGGATTTCAATCTCAGTTAGATAAAATAATCTTGGCTTGCTATAATATTTTAGACCTGATAACCTTTTTTACTGTAGCTGGAGGAAAAGAAGTGAGGGCATGGACAATAACAAAGAATTCAGAAATTAAAGAAGCTGGAAATAAAGTTCATTCAGATTTTAAGGATAAGTTTATCAGAGCTGAAGTTATTAGCTGTGATGAGCTAGCTTTATCAGCATCCTGGACAAAAGCAAAAGAAAAAGGGCTGGTAAAAACAGTTGGCAGAGATTATAAAGTGAAAGATGGTGATGTTATTGAGTTTAAAATCTAATCACCAGCAGTTATAGATTAAAAAAATAAAATCATGCAATTATATCAACTTGATTATTTAGTTTCTCCTGAGGTCTCTGAAGAAGAAGCCAAAGACTTTGGAAATAAAATAAAATCTTTAATTGAAAAAAAGGGCGGTTCTATTATTAAAACAGAAGCTTTGATTAAACAAGTGCTGGCCTATGAAATCAAAAAGTTTAATGAAGCATTTTTAACTAGTTTAAGTTTTAGTCTGGAACCAGAAAAGCTAGGAAGTATTGAAGAAGAATTAAAAACAGGAAAAAACATTTTAAGATATTTGCTTTTTAAGAAAAAAATAGTAAGAATCAAACCAAAAAGAAGAAAACCAATTAATTTTGTTAAGGAAGTCAAAACTTTAGAAACTAAACCCAAGAAAAAGGTCGAGCTAAAAGAAATTGAGAAAAAATTAGAGGAAATACTTGGAGAATAAGAGCCTTGCTTTAGGCAAGAAGCTTAACTCCCTTTTCGCTCACATTAGATGAATTTAAATAAAATATTTTTAATTGGAAGATTAACCCGAAACCCAGAACTAAAAACATTGCCTTCTGGAAATCCAGTTGTTAATTTTGGACTTGCCACTGATATTTTTTTTACTGATAAGTCAGGTCAAAAACAGCAACAGGTAGAATTTCACAATATTGTTTTATTTGGCAGATTAGCTGAAATTGCTTCCCAGTATTTAACAAAAGGATCCCTGGCTTTTTTAGAAGGAAGAATTAAAACTAGAAGCTGGGAAGATGCATCTGGTAATAAAAGGTATAGAACTGAAGTAATAGGTCAGCGTTTGCAATTAGGACCAAGAAATGCTCCGAAAATAATACCAGCCCAGGAGCAACAAAAAGAAAATCAGCCCGCAAAAGAAATTAAAGAAGAAGATATTCCAATTATTGAAGAAGGCGAGGAAGAGATTGACGTATCTCAAATCCCTTTTTAATAAACATTAAGAATGTATAGTGCATAATTTCTAACTATGGCTTGTTATTTTTGTCAAAGAAACATTAAAGAAATTGATTATAAGAATATTAAACTTTTGTCTAGGTTTGTTTCTGGTTTAGCAAAAATCAGAGCAAAAAAAAGAACAGGTGTTTGTTCTGCTCATCAGAGAAAACTAACTCAAGCTATAAAAAGAGCAAGAATCATGAGCCTGCTTCCATATACAACAAAATAAATACGGGAAAGTGTAAATTAAAAAATGGAGTTAAAATACTCCATTTTTAATTTCCTTACAGCTATTAAGCCTGTTCTATTATGGCTTTTTTTATTTTTTTAACAATTTTAGGATTCTCTTTTAAAAACTTTTTACCAGCTTCTATTCCACAACCCAGTTTTATGTCCTCATATCGCAGCCAAGCTCCTGATTTTTTAATAAGTCCATATTTTACACCTGTGTTTAAAATGTCTGCTAAATATGAAATTCCTTCGTTGTAATAAATATCAAATTCAGCAATTTTAAACGGAGCTGCCACTTTATTTTTAACAATCTTTGCCTTTATCCTGTTTCCAATAATACTATCGCCATGTTTTATCTGAGCAATTCTTCTTAAATTAATTCTGACTGAAGCATAAAACTTTAAGGCTAAGCCCCCAGGAGTTGTTTCAGGATTACCCCACAAAACTCCTATCTTCATTCTTGTTTGGTTTAAAAATATAACTATTGTTTTTGTTTTAGAGATTATTCCAGAAAGCTTTCTTAAAGCTTGGCTCATAAGTCGGGCTTGAAGTCCTATTTGAAACGCGCCCATTTCTCCTGCAATTTCAGCCCGTGGAACTAAAGCTGCAACTGAATCAAT
>JAUUXB010000011.1 GCA_030588745.1 bacterium
TCAATAGCCATAGCATTAACAGTAAAATCTCTTCTTGCTAAATCTTCTTCAATTGTTTTTGCAAACTTGATTTGTTCTGGATGGCGCTTATCAGTATATTTTGTTTCTAAACGATAAGTAGTGATTTCAATTTCCTTTAACTCTTTTTCTTTGCTGCTAGTTTGAACAGTAACAGTAAAAAACTTGTTTTTATAAAAACTCTTTGGAAATAATTTCTGGATTTGTTCTGGTTTGGCACTAGTTGCAATATCCCAATCTTTTGGTTTTGCATTTCTTAGAAAATCTCTTACACAGCCACCAACAATCTGTGCCTTAAATCCATTTTTCTCCAGCTTTTTGATAATAGATTTTACTTCTTTGGACATTATCATATTTAAAGATTTTATCTTAAAAACCTGCTTTTTTCAATTCATTAAAAAGTTGTTAAAAACTCATTTTAGTGTTATAATTTTTTTGCCCCTGTAGCTTAATGGATAGAGTGCTGCGCTTCGGACGCAGTGGTGAGGGTTCGAGTCCTTCCAGGGGCACTTAGTTACTTGTCAGCAACTTGATTATGGAGTTATAATAAAGCTGATGGATAAAAAGTTTTTAATAATTTTATTACTCTTAGTTTTATTGGTTCCAGATAAGATTTTTGCAATTTGTGAAGGTCCAATAGTTCCTTGTGGCACTTCAGAAACTCCGGATTGCGCATTTTGTCATATTTTTACCCTTATCAATAATATTCTTATGTTTGTTTTAACTTGTATGGTTCCTATTGTAGGAGCTGCGATGTTGGTCTGGGGAGGGTTTATTTTTCTTTCAGCTGGTCCATCTCCAGGAAAAGTTGAACAAGCTAAAGGTATTATTACTGCAGTGGTTATAGGTATTGTTATTATTTTTGTTGCTTGGGTATTTTTAAATAGTTTCTTAACTACTATTGGTGTTGCTGAATGGACTGGATTTATAGATAATCCAGATACTTCAGAAATAGAGGGTTGGTGGCAGATTCAGTGCCAATAAAACTTTCTCTAAGTGAGCCCCTATAGCTCAACTGGCAGAGCAGTTGACTCTTAATCAATTGGTTTCAGGTTCGAATCCTGATAGGGGCACTTGTTTGTGTATTATATTTAGTATATTGTAGTTTATGGTGGCTATGGTGTAATGGTAGCATTAAGGTTTGTGGAACCTTCTGAGCGGGTTCAAATCCCGTTAGCCACCCAAATCAGAACACTTGTTCGCTAAGAGCACCGTATCAAACGGTGTTTTAAGTTCAAATAAGAGTTTTTTACCCTGTAATTTGCAGTTCTGAAGTAGGAAATTCAAAAGTTGCCTTTTTTCATTAACTTCAGAACTTTTAAAGATTTCATACGCTTTTTTAGCTAAATTTAGCACTGTATTAGCTGTAATATAATAATTTTCATCAGCATCAGTGTATCTTGTCATTTCTGCTTCTAATTCTGCCTGTCTTTCTTTGTATTCTTTTAGCTTTTTATCAAACATGTCCTTAGTAATACTACTGTCATCAAGTCTTAAATCCCACATTGCACTTATCCTGTTTTCAATTAAATCATATTCTTTTCTTAAGGTTGCCAAAGACTGTTTGTGAAATTTATTTTTTGCTTCGTTTGATTTTTTTAAGTCTTCAGTGATTTCTTGAATTTGATTATCTGACAATTTAATATTTTTTAAAATTTCGTTAACAGGCTTTAATAATTCTTCTTCTCTAACGTAGGTTTTCTTTTTGTGTATTCTCTTATGGTTAGTACAACTGTAGTAGGTATAGCTTTTATGTTTCTCCGGAGTAATAGTGCAACCACAGTCAATACATTTTATCATTCCTCTAAATATAAATGGCTTAGAGGCGTATTTAAACGGTTTCTTGTGATATCCAGCTCTAACTTGTTGAGCTCTATCAAACAATTCTTTAGATATAAGAGGTTGGTATTTATGAGGATACAATTTATTTTTAATTCTCATTGTTCCATAATAAAAGGAATTTTTAAGAGCACGTTCTATTCGGCTAATAGATAATGGTTTAGGATTTTTTGTATTACTTTTTAATCTCATTTTTTCCATTTCGTCTCTGATCTTTCTCATTGAATAGTTGCCCGTAGCATACATTTCAAATATCTTTACTATAAAATGAGCCCTTGTTGGATCTATGGTTATGTCTTTGTTGCCGTTTTCATCTAATATATTTTTATATCCTACTGGAGCTTTGCTTAACCATTCTCCCTTTCTTATTTTTAGAGCATAGGTTCTTTTTACGTTATCACTTATTTGCAAAACAAAGCTTTTAGCAACAAAAACAGCTAAATCCCATCTTTGAATTTCAGAACTATTAGAATCTCTATGTATAACAAGGTTTTCTCTAATGAAATGTATTTCTAATTTTCCTTGCTTTCTAAATTCATCTAACAATACGGATTCTTTGAAACTTCTTTGTAACCTATCAACAGTTTCAACGATAAGGGCAGTTTTCTCTTTTGATTTTTTAATTTCTTCAATAACTTGTTCGAACTTACTCCTTTGATCTTTGGTTGAAGACTCATCAAATTGATATTCGTTTTGAATTATAAAGCCTTTCTTTTTGGCATATTCTCTTGCACGAGTAAGTTGAGCAGGAATAGACTGCCCTTCGTTCATTTGTTCTTCTGTTGAAACTCTGGCGAGAATTATTGCTTTCATATAACTAATTAAAACCAGGATAGGTCTTTAATTAAATCGATATTGTAATTTGAATTTTCTAAAATGAATTTAATATATTCAATTTCATTTTTTTCTGCTGTCGTTTTTCTTTCCTCGCTACTGAGATAGGGGTAGTTAGATGAATAATAAGTTGCTACACTCTTTAATTGAGTATTCGTAGAAGCATTATAAATTATTTTATATTTTGTATAATAGCTTTTACTATAGTCATCGTAGTTATCATTGTTGTAAGAAAATTCTGTAGAATACAAGCAAGCATTTATTGTTGGGCTATAAAAAATAAATTCTAATTCTTCCTTTGAAGTAGCGCTAAAAGTCGAATACGTATTTTTTTTATATTTCTTTGCTAGTTGTTCTTTTATGCCAAATATTAAATTAGCACATGCGGTATCTTTTTCGAATAGATCCCTTTTTTGTTCTTCAGTTAATTCCTTGTTTTTTATTCCATAAACTTCATCTTTAAGAGTAATTATTGTATTTTTGATATTTTCGTCTTCGAAAAGTTCATTCATAAAAAATAAAATCATAAAATCTGAAAATTCTTCTGAAACAGATGAATCTTCAATTTTCGTTTTGATGCTTTTATAATCATTTTCACTCATTAGAGCCATATAAAGGTCTAGCTTTTTATAAAAATTTATATCCTTCTTAAGTTCTGTCAGATTTTTTTCCAAATTCGCAAAATCATTTTCTGAAGTTCCGTTAGAATTCTTCCCTGCAAAAAAACCTAAACTACCAACTATCAAAAATAGAATTATTAAAATGTATATTTTTTTCATAGAATTATTTGGTTATGTTTTTATTTCTCAAGACCTTTAGACTCCAACTGCTTAGTAGCTTTTATATTGAAGTATCTTTAATAAATTATCAAAAATAAAAATATTAGACTTGCTTTTTTTAAACTTAATTGGACCTCTTATTATTCCTAAATCTACAAGCCCAACTAATAAGCGGATGGCTGTTTGATGTGAAACTCCTAATATTACACTTGTTCTTTTTGCTGTTGTATAAGGATATTGAAAAACATGATTTATTAATTTTATTCCATTACGAGAATGTATATTTAAAGCCACAGAACTTTGAGATTGTTTGTACAATATTAAAATCTTTTCTGCGCAATCTCTAGCTTTTTTTGCTTGGATAGTTAAAGCCTTCAAGAAAAAGGTTAACCATGGTATCCATTCTCCTTGTTCACTTACTCTTAACAAGTGTTGATAATACTCTTCACGATGGTTTTCAAAATACTCACTAGGATAAAGTAAAGGATAAATAATTATTTCTCGGTTATGAAAAAAAAGTGCAATTATCAACCTTCCTACACGACCATTACCATCAAGAAATGGGTGTATTGCTTCAAACTGGTAATGCAAGATACCACATTGAATCAGTAGATTTTTATTCATTTCATCATTAAGAATATAATATTCCAAATTTTTAAGTAAATTTGGCAAAGCCTTTGGTGGCGGTGGAACGAAAATAGCATTTTCTATAGGGGTATTTAAATTACCAATCCAGTTTTGTCTTTTTCTAAATTTACCAGGCTGTTTTTCCTCGCCTCTTACTCCTTGTAAAAGTGTAAAATGAATTTTTTTAATAACATCTAAATTGAGAGGCTCGTTTTTACATAAATCTAATCCTCTATTCATGGCTTGAATATAATTACTAATCTCTTTAACCTCATCTTGTTTGCGAGGGGCAATCCTTAAATTTGCCTCTCCTTTATAAACATCATCTAAACTAGCTTGTGTTCCTTCAATTTTTGAACTATTTACTGCTTCTATTTTTAAAAAGGGAGCTATTAAAAGCTCTGGATTAGGCAATATGGTTGCTAAACCATCAAGTCTTCCAATCATGCTTTCTGCTTTAGCAAGCTGATTAGCAAATTCTTGGGTGTATTGATTCTTTAGAGAAATTGGCAATAATGTCGGAATAAATGGTTTTTTATTCATAGATATATTTAAATTTTACTCATTACATGTACATTTTTACCTATTTTTAAACACATGTCAAGAGGTTGTGTAAATAGGTGTACATCTAATGAAATAAAAAGTTTTTGAAATGGATAGCTTTTCGATTTTTTAACCTAAATTTGTTGAAGTTCGTAAGGCTTCTTTCAATATCTGTTATGAAGCCATGAGTTGATTTAGTGAAAATTTCATCTTCAAATTTCTTTAAAAAATTTCTGAACCTTATCCAACTACCTTTTTGTTTATGTCTTTGTAATATACTTCTAAGTCCTCTGATGCCTTGTTCATCTTTACATAATAGATGCAAGCCCATTAAAAATATAGCTTTTCTTGGTTTTGTTCTTGGATATTTTATCAATATTAGCTGTAAAATACTTTGAGGCTTGTTGATTGCAGAAAATATAAATTTATCTTTTCCGAAGAATTTATTCCAATAAAGATTAAGTGTTTTTTGACAAACATCTTGTTTGAAGATGTTTTTGAAAATGGATTCTTCTGTAAAGTTTATTTCTTTTAAAATTTCTTTCATTTTTGTTCTGTGGCTTAGTCTTATTTCTATCCTTAACACTTCAAGATTTTTTTCTTTTGTTTTTATATACTTAAATAAATCTATTTGTGATTTTAATTGATCTTTGTCTATAGCTCTTTTAGAAGGCTTAGTTAGATCATTTATTTTGTCATACATGACTAAAGAATGACGATTAGAATAAAATTGTAAAGATTCGCCATCGTTTCTAAAACTAACTCTTTCTAAATCTAACTTCTGATGCAGATTTATTTTAGACAATTCTCTTATGGCGAATGAAGCAGTGTATCCTTTAGTGAGTGGTATATTTTTTGATGGATGGAAAGATGTTACTTCTGCTTTTTCAACTTGATGGCTCCAAAGCTTTACTCCCATTTCTTTAATTATTTTGCGAAGCTTACTTGTAATTTTTTCAAAATCATTATTTTCTACTTCATCTAAATTATTGCCAAATAAAAGCTTAGGGATAGAGAATTCCACTTTTAAGTAAATTTTATAACCTCGTTTTATAATAGTTAGCCTTGGCGTATAAGTATCTTTTATTTTTTGATTATTTATATATTTAAAGAAACCTATTTGTTTAAGGATGTTTTTTGTCGAAGGTTTAAACTTATCGTGATCTGTGATGATAGAGTAGTCTATTGGGATTTGTAAAATTATAGTATCAATCATAATTATTTTCTTGTTTTATTTTTTTATATTGTTCTGGATTATTTTTCATATCAACCCTTAAAAGAATGCTAAAAAAACCAATTTGGTTCTGTTTGGCCTCAAATTTTTTTTGTTTTATGTTTTCGTTTTGTTCTTTTTTAGAATCTTTCATTTTTCTTCTAAAAATAAATTCCCAAGTTCAATCCGATTAAAGCTTGGGAATTTAATTATCGGATTGAAAAAACCAGCAATTGTTTTCTGCTGGTTTTTTGAGCCGTTTTTTAAAAGAAAAAACCAAAGCAACAAATACCAGTTTAGAAAAAACTGCTATTCATTGCTTCGGCTTTTTAGCTACCCTTAAATACTGGTAGATTACCTAAAAGGCTTCAACAATGATCTCTATCTGCCGAACCCATTGTACGGGTAAGCTCAGATAGATGATTTAATTATGTTTATTTTTACAGTGTTCTAATTGTATTTTAATTAGTTATAATTTATATGTCAAGTTATTCGATAGTTTTTCTTTTGTAGTTTTTTAATCTGAAGAGTTTTAGCAATCTTTTTTGGTTTCGCCGAAAAGAATTTTATAGTGCCGGTTGGAGTAATTGAAAAACAATTTTTTTCTCTGCACGTATAACAGATTTTATATCTTTCACAATGAAAATCACATATATAATTGACCATCTGTCCAAGATTACTGATTTCATCTAAAAATCTTTTGCAATTCATACACCTCCACTCTGTTTTTGAATTTTCTTTCAAAAATAATTTAATTCTTGTTTGCTGAGGCATTATTACGAGTTCACGAATTTTTTTATTTAACCTTTCAATAATATCTTTCTTAACAACTTTTAAATTTTTTGGTACTTCTGATACTCCTAACACTACTGGTCTTTTAACATCTTTCCATTCGACATCGGGCTCAAGCTCATATATTATTTTTATTGCTTCTGAATGATCAGCTATCCATTCATATATTTCTGTGTATTTATATCCTAATTCTGAAAACTTGATTTCTTTATTTATGTATTTTGCTTTCAAAATTAAAGACAATGCCCTAAGTGGATATATTAAGTCTTCACTATATCTGGTTGTTATACCATAGAGATTATCTTTTGCTGTTTTTATAAAATCAAGCAATTTATTTTTTTTAAAATAAAGATCAATGTATTTGAGATTATAAGTATCAAATTTATCTTCTTCATCTTCAAATTTAACTATGTTTCTATCTTCAAGCCTTTTTAAGGAAAAGATGATTTCTTCTTCTGATAATCCATTAGCATCATTTCTTTCTAAGGTTACCATTGACCTGTTCTGGATAGGCTGGAAATCTTTGTTTATGATTTCTAATAATTTTTCAGCAATAAAAAGATTTTTGTTTTTGATTGCGTTTTCCATTAGTTTTTTTAATTAGAGCGCACTATATTATACTACTAACATATGATATTATATTATAATAACAATTCTTCCTAAAGGTCGAATACGACGCTCTTATTAAAATATCCACTTCTTTTTTTAAAATGTCCTCTACTATAAATATTGCTAAGATAAAAACAATCATTTTGTTTTTTGCTGATAAAGTCAAGAAATTACACGTTACAAAGTTAATGAAGTTATTTTATTATGTTGACTTTTTAGCTTATGCCGAGAGGAAATCTTCCGTGACAAACGATATTTATTATAAACTACCATATGGACCAGTTCCTTCTTTCATCAAGAATGAAATAGATAATTTAGAAGGACTTGTGGTGGAAGATGAATTTAAAAGTCAATTTTCAGATATTATTGAATTGAAGGAAAGTAAAGATAAATATGGAAAATTAGTTGTTCCTAAGGGAAAAAAGACCTATAATCTTAAACTGTTATCTGAATATGAGAGAGAATTGATAAGTGGAGTGATAAAAAAACTTGGCGATAAAACAGCGAGTGCTCTGACAAGGAAGACACATAAGGAAAAACCTTATTTAGCAACAAGTAATAATGCTGTTATCGATTATGAATTAGCCAACAAGCTGGGAGGAAGAAAAGCTTTAGGTTAGACACTGTCCAATATGAAATATAAATTCGGTGATGTTTTTGATTGTAGAAGACATACGAGACTCGCTCATTATCAAATAATACTTGGAAATGATACAAAGAAAAACCAAGTATTGTATTATGTTTTAACTTCGAGAATATACAAAGCTTTTGACAAGCTTTGTTCTTTTTTTAATCGATATTGTATTGATGGAAAATGCGATGCAGGGCGCTTCGAACGGCATTTTAAAGACAAAGGATCAATAAAGCCTGTGAATCTATTTGATGTTTTTTTTGTTGATAAGAATATGTATAAGTCAAAATTAAGCGAGGACAGTATGATAATTATGAACACAGATTTAAGAACAGAAGATATAAAAGCTTTTGATTACAAGATAAAAAATAATCTCAAAGAATACAGTTTCAATTTATCTCAAAAAGATATATATCGACTATATACTCATATAAGAACCTCAGACTATATTAGTGATCATAACCTTAAACTTGTTAAAAAAAGCTTTAACCTTGTTAAATAACTCTTAATAAGGACAATTCTTCTTTGATTTCTACCCAGTTAATAGTTCTAAATGCGTCCATCTTTCATTTTTCTTTACTTTGAATTTAGACTACAGTATTATGCATATTGAAACACTATGGAACAAAGTTGGATGGGTCTCATCCTGTCGTTGGAAAATCATCTGTTTCCTGAGATACAAGACTCCATTGCTGACAGAAGAAATCAACTCGCCTTTATAGGTCTGATGGCAACCATAGATATGGTTATGAGGAATTGTTTTGGGAAACAAAATCTGGGGGGATTTAAGTATTTCTGCCGAAACTTCTTAATCTCAAAAAATCCAGATTATGCAAAAGACAGGAATATCATATATCTCTGGAGGCTTAGGGTGGCTTTAACTCATAATTGGGGAGCGAAACATGTCTTCTATCTCCTTCCTGATTTGAGTTCCGAGGAAACAAAAGCTGGCATATTAGAGCCAAGAAAACATTCGCACCTGGAAGAGATTAACAATCAATTCTATCTTTCAATGGGTCAATTTTATGATGACGTCAAGGATACGATGCTTAACGAGGTGTGGGAAACGATTGCACAAGATGAATCTCTACAAATCTCAGCGAACGAAAGAATAAGCAGACTTTTCAGAAAACAACCCAAGTGAATTAAGTTCTTTCCTTATTCTCTTCCAATCAATAGTTCTAAATGCGTCCCGTATGAGACCCAAGTTAAAATCAAAAAATCACTTCCTTTAGAGGTGGTTTTTTGGTAAAATTAAACAATATGGATAAAAAAGATCAGAGAATAAAAAAACTTGAAGCAAAGATCATTCAGCTTAAAAAAGTAGAACAAGAATTAAAAGCTTCAGAAGAACGCTATGAGAAGCTTTTTGAAGGAGCAGAAGATGGTATTTATACGCTGGATTTAAAAGGAAGATTCACTTCAGGTAATAGAAAAGCAGAAGAAATCTGTGGCTATAAAGAAAAAGAATTAATCGGTAAACATTTTATGGCTCTTCTTCCCAGTAAAACGGAGGTTCTTAGGTTAGTTAAAGTATTTAAAGATATAATCATGGGTAAGGGCGGCGCATATAAATTTGAAACAAGATTAAAAAGCAAGCAAGGAAACATAGTGCCTCTTGAAATAAAAGGGTCAATATTGAAAAAAGGCAAACGCCCAATTGGACTTTTAGGAATTGCTCGTGATATTAGCGAACGTAAGGAAAAAGAGGAGGAATTAAAAAACAAGAATGAAGAGCTTGAAAGGTTTCGAAAAATGGCAACAGGAAGAGAACTTAAAATGATTGAGTTAAAAGAGAAAATTAAAGAATTAGAAGCAAAATTAAAAAAGAGTTAATAATATTATTTAAAAAGGTCGCACGTTTTGATAAGTAATATATTTTTTTAAAAAAACAATGTTAGGTCTTATTATTTTAATTATTGGCGTAGCTCTACTTCTTAGGAATTTGGGTTATCTTAGTATAGAACTTTGGAATATTATTTGGCCATCTATTTGGATTATTGTTGGTTTGAAATTCATGCTTAAAAAGAAAGGGCATGGACACGGACATGGTTGTTGGTGCTGTGGCCATGAGTATAAAAAAGGAGAACAATAAAACATTCTTGAAAGAACAAAAACACATCAGTATACATGCTGGTGTGTTTTTCTAAAAATCTTTATTTTCTTTCTCCTAACTTCACCTTTATATCTATTTTCTTTCCTTCTCTTAAAACTTTCAATGTTATTTCGTCTCCAATATTTTGCTCTTGAAGCAAGTCAGCCAAAGGAGTTTCTTCATTTATTTTTTTACCATTGCATTCCAGAATAATATCATATTCCTTTAACCCTGCTTTATCAGCAGGAGAGTTTTTAACAACCGCACTTTCCCCCAGATTTTCCCTAACAATTAAAGCTCCATAATCAACTGGAAGTTTGTTGGCTCCAGCTACTTGTTTATCTAAAATGAAATATCTTACTCCTAAGAATGGCTTTTTGATTTTCCCGAATTTCATTACTTCTTCTAAATCTTTTTTGGCATAATCAATTGGAATAGCAAAACCAATGTTCTGGGCCCCCATAACCATTGCTGTATTAACACCTATTGCTTTTCCTTCCATGTTTACTAAAGGGCCACCGCTGTTTCCTGGATTAATAGCAGCATCAGTTTGGATTAATCCTCTTAAACTTGTTGCTCTAAATGCTGGACCCTGATAAGCCTTGATTTTTCTACTTAGCCCTGAAATAATACCTGCCGATATTGTATCCTCAAATTCTCCTAAAGGATTTCCTATTGCTATTACTGATTCTCCTAATTCAATCTTTGATGAATCACCCAGCTCTATAAAAGGAAGAGCGTGGTCTTTAATCTTTAAAATAGCAACATCAATTAATGGATCTTTAGCTAAAACCTTAGCTGGATATTTTTTAGTTGGTTCAACAATAACAGTATAATTGGCTGTTGGATCTCTAACAACATGGTTACATGTTAAAACATAACCATTTTTGGAAACAATAAATCCTGAGCCACCTCCTATCTTTACTTCTTCTCTTTTATTTTTTCCAACCCGGGGAAGAATAAATTGTCTTCCTCCAAAAGGGAAAGAATAAAAACCTTCAATTTTGGGCAGGTCTTTGGAAACAACAATAGTTATAACAGCTGGATTAACTTTTTTTGCGATTTCAACAATTGGTGATTTTTGCATCTTTTTATTATTTTAAACTGATTATATTTTTGATTTTATCATTAACTCATATTGTCAACAAGACCAAAAGCTGATAGAATTTATTTGTTCCCGAAGAAATTTGTCCTCGTAGCTCAACAGGATAGAGCGAGGCACTCCTAACGCCTAGGTTAGAGGTTCGAGTCCTCTCGAGGACACTAGGGTTAGGGCCGTTGGCGCAGTTGGTAGCGCGTCTCAGTGGCACTGAGAAGGTCGTCGGTTCAAATCCGACACGGTCCACAAATAAGCCGCGGTAGCTCAGTGGTAGAGCACAATTCTGAAAAAATTGGGGTCGGTGGTTCGATTCCACTCCGCGGCACAGTTGTGTATATTGACATTAGTTGTACTCTAGATAAAATAAGAGTAATAACAAATAACTAGTGTACAAAAATGAATGAAAAAGGGGAAAGCATTATTGCTCTTCGTAAGAAAGGAAAAACATATGGAGAGATACAAAAGATTTTAAATCTTCCTAAAAGTACAGTTGCTTGGTGGGTAAGGGGTGTAAAGTTGTCAAAACATTTACAAAAACAAATTCTAAAAAGATCAAGAGAGAAATGGCGAAAAAACATTACTGAATTTAATAAAAAAAATGCTAAGATCCGTTCTGAAAAAGCAGCTAGAATAAGAGAAGAATATAAAGAAAAAGCTGCTAAAGAAATTAAGAAAGTTACAAAAAAAGATCTTAAGTTTATAGGAACCGCGTTATATTGGGCAGAGGGAAATAATAAAAATAGAAATAGATTACAATTTAGTAATGCTGATCCTTTAATGATAGAAATAGAAATGCGATTCTTCCGAGAAATCTGCGAAACCTCTAACAACAAAATTACAGCAAGAATCCATTTATATCCTCATACAAATCAAAGAAATGCACTAAATTATTGGTCGAAAATCACCAAACTTCCAAAAACGCAATTTAAAACACCACAGATTCAAATAAGTAAAGCTAGTAAAGGTAAAAGACCCCAAAATACTCTTCCTTATGGAACTCTTCATGTTACAATATGTAGTACTGAGCTTGCCTGTAGAGTACAGGGATGGATTCAAGGAATTGTAGAAACTTAATGCGGGCGTAGTATAGTGGCTATTATATCGGCTTGCCAAGTCGAGGACGGCGGTTCAATTCCGCTCGCCCGCTCAGAAAAAACTTATCCACAACTACTAAACTTGTTTTTCGGAACGTTTTTTTGACTATTGACACCAGTTTTTGAAAGATGTAGCATATCAAAACCCTTCAAATAAGAAGGTTTTAATATGACAAATTCAACTAGCAAGTATAACAAAAGCCTTTTAATTGAGGCGCTTAAAATAACAATACTTTTAATTCTATTTTCAACCTTGTCTCAGCTATATTCTCAAATAGGACAGGGAAAGGACATTTCTCTTGACATAATGCCCAGTTTTTTATTTGTCCAAGGAAATACTCTAATTTCTCTTTCTAATCCAACTGACCCTCTTCCAAAAGTTGTAAAAGAATTACCAGTAATTATTACTGCTTATTCAAGCACAGAATCTCAAACAGACGATACACCTTTTATTACTGCTTCTGGCTCTTATGTTAGGGACGGAATTGTCGCAAATAATTTATTGCCTTTTGGAACAAGAATCAGAATTCCAGAAGTTTATGGAGATAAAATCTTTGTTGTTGAAGACAGAATGAATAGAAAAAAGGGATATTATCATGTTGATGTCTGGCTTTCCAGCTATTGGCAGGCAAAGAGTTTTGGAGCAAAAAGAACTACAATTGAAGTATTAGAGGGATAAATTTAATATTGAGCTTAACCAAAAACCGCCACTAACGGCGGTTTTTAATTTTGATTTATGTGCCCGGGGTGGGACTCGAACCCACACGGTCATAAGACCACAACATTTTAAGTGTTGCACGTAAACCAATTCCGTCACCCGGGCAAAATAAGTTGAGGCCTGGGCGAGATTCGCACTCGCGTTAACGCTTTTGCAGAGCGCTGCCTATCTACTTGGCTACCAGGCCAATTTATTCTTCAGTTTGAATATTATCTGTTTTTCCCTTATTTTTCAACTCATCTAACAGCTTCTCAATTCTATCAGCTTCAGCTGTTTTTGTTTCTGGTTTAAATATTATTTTAGGAACACGCTTCATTACCAGCTTCTTATTGATTTTTTGTTGCAGATGATAGATGTTTCTATTTAAAGAACGCAGAACTAATTCAATTTTTTCTTCTGGCATCACGCTAATAAAAACACTGGTTTTGCTTAAATCAGAAGCAGTTTTTACTCTGGTGAGTGTGACTAAGATATTTTTTTCAAAATCCAGCTCTTTCAAAATAAGTTTGGAAAGAGTCTGTTTTATCAATTGATTAACGCGGTCTATACGTTTAGACATTAGAGTTCTCCCTTTTTTCTTTCTTTTATAAATATTATTAATTCGTCGCCTTTTTCAATCTTTTTTTCTCCTTCATAAAGTATTCCTACTTCATCTCCTTTAGAGGCCTTTTCAATATCTTTTTTATTTTTTTGAAGATTTATTAACTTTCCCTGGTCAATTACTTCGTTATTTCTTATTACTTCGATTAAAACACTTTTTTTGATTTCTCCTTCAGTCATTCTTCCACCAATAATTTGGCGTTTTTTCTCGCTCCAAAAACTCACCAACACTTTAAGCTTTCCCAAATTAGTCCTTATAACTTCAGGCTCTAATATTTTTTCCATGTATTTTCTGATTTCTTCAACCAAATCATAAATTATTTCAAAATTCATTATTCTAATCTTTTCCCTTTCAGCTAACCTTTGAGCAGTGTTGTTTGCTTTAATTCTAAAGCCCAATACCAATGCTTCTGAGCTTTTCGCCATTTTAACATCATTTTCATTAATCTGTCCTACTCCTGATTTTATAATTTTTAGAATAATTTTTTCTTGAGGCAGATTATTTAAAACATTTTCTATTGCTTCAATGGAACCTAAAACATCAGTTTTAATGATTAAATTAAGCGCTTTTTGTCCTTCTTTGAGCTCTGTCTTTTTTTCAACACTTTTTTGTTCAGGAGCTTTAATCTGAGCTTTTGCCAGCTCTAAATCATTAAAAAGCTTAAAGGTTTCCCCAACTTTTGGTGCCTGGTCAAGTCCTAAAACAACTACTGGATCAGAAGGCAGTGCTTGAGAAATCTGCTCACCCTTAAAATTCTCCAAGCTCTTTATTTTTCCAAAAGCTGAAAAAGTAGCAATAATATTACCTGGTTTTAGAATCCCTTCATTCAAAATCAAGGTTGCTATTGGTCCTCTTTTATTGTCTAAATATGATTCAATAACTACTCCTTGAACTGGTTTTGAAATATCAGTTTGAAAATTCTCCATATCAGCAATTAAAAGTATAAGCTCTAAAAGTTCTTCAACACCTTGTCCTGTTTTTGCTGAAACATTAACTGAAGGGATCTTTCCTCCTACAGATTCAACAGCAATGCCTTGCTTTTCTAACTGTCCTTTAGCTTTTTGGGGGTTAGCTTCTGGTCTGTCAGTTTTATTAAAAGCAACTATAGGAACAACTTGAGATTTTTTAATGTGGTCAATTGCTTCTTTTGTTTGAACTTCTACTCCTTTGGTGCTGTCTATTACCAAAACAGCAATATCAGCTGTTTTTGCTCCACGAGACCTCATTTGAGAAAAAGCTTCATGACCAGGAGTGTCAATAAAAGTAATCTTCTTATTATCTTTTTCAATCTGATAAGCTCCAATATGTTGGGTAATTCCACCAGATTCTTTTTCAGCAACCTTGGCCTTCCTTATTTTATCAAGCAGGCTTGTTTTTCCGCTGTCAATATGACCTAAAACTACCACAACCGGAGGCCGGCTTGTTAATTTATTTTTATTTTTTGTCATTAAATTTCTTTTCTGTTAATTCGGGTTTTTTTAGCTTTTTCTATTGCCCTTTTTTCCTCTTCAGACAAAACATGGCTAGAGTGCCCTTTTTTAATTGGTTTTCCAAATATTCTGCTTCCGTTTCTATTATAAAAACTGGTAATTACTATTCCATCATTATTGCCGTCAAGCAGTGCAACAGAAAAACTTTGATTGCCGCCCAGATTTTTAAAAGGATTAAATCTTACGACGCCAACTTTTTGAACAGAAAATTTAGATTCTTTTTTCAGGTTATTTAATTCAGTTGACATTTTTTTAAAATCTTTTTTTAGATTCTTAAGTTGAGAAATAACCTGTTGTAAATCTTTTGGATCTATTTCTTCATCTTTTTTAAATAGTTCAAACATGGGACATATGTTGTTAAATTGATTATATGGTTTATATTTGATTTAAATAAACCAAAGCGGAGAGGGTGGGACTTGAACCCACAAACCTATAAATAGGTTCAGGTTTTCGAAACCTGTGTCTTGCCAATTCGACGCACCTCTCCAATGGTTAGTTCAAACAAAAATATGTTTAAATTTATCATAAAATTGAACTGAAATCAATTTATTTAGAGTTAAAACAATGATATACTTTATTGAATATGGACAAGACTAAAATCGTTATTATTGGCATAGGAGGAAGAACAGGAACAATGTTTGTCTATGAATTAGAAAGCTTTGCTGATGTTTTAGGTGTGGGAAAAGAAACAGATATAGAAATAATAAGACAAAAAAAGCTCTTTGTTCAAAAAAAAGATAAAGAACCTGAATTATTTAATGTTAAGGTTATAAAAGACAGTGATTTCAACCAAGAAATCAATCCAGACATTATTTTTCTAGCAACAAAAAATCCCGTCTCTCCTGTCATTAAATATTATTTTGAAAAATTTAAAGGTGAAAGAATACCTATTCTTTTTCTTTCTCAAAATGGTATAGAGGCGCTGGAAGATTCAAAAAAAGCTTTAGAAGAGATTTTTAATGAAAAAGCAAAAGATATTAAAATTATTAGGGCTGTTTTATTTAATCCAATAGACCAGAAAAAACAAAATGGTAATACATATATCAAATATTCTTTACCAATCAGAATCGCTCTTTCAAAAGCACAAGGTCAAACAGATATTAAAGAGCTTGTTGAACTTTTTAAAGAATCTGGATTTGAAATAAGTGAATTTCCTCAGAAAGAAGCAAAGAATTTAGAATTTTCAAAATTATTTTTAAATTTAATTGGTATGGTTTCTGCCTCACATGGTCTTTCAATAAAAGCAGGCTTTAAAAATAAAGAAATATTTAAAGAAGAAGTGGGAAGTTTAAAGGAATATGTCAAAGTTGTTAAGGCGGCAGGTGGAAGATTTCTTAATTTTCCTCATTATCAAGTAAGAATTTTGTCTACAATGTTTAACTTGATACCAACAATCTTTTTACTACCTTTTCGAACTTTCTTAGCTAAGCTTATAAGTAAAGAAAGAGGAGAAAAACCAAAAGTTTTAGATGAAATTAATTATTATAATGGAGCTGTGGTTAAGCTTGGAGAAAAAATAGGAATTAAAACACCGGTTAATAAAAGAGTATATGAAAGAGCTTTGGAGAAATTAAATAGAGTTTAGATTTATTAATATTTAAAAAAGAGCTTTATAAAACTCTTTTTGTGTGGGCAATGTAGGACTTGAACCTACGACCTCGTCGATGTAAGCGACGCGCTCTAGCCACTGAGCTAATTGCCCGAATTTGATGTGCGGACGGCGGGACTTGCACCCGCACGGGAATAACTCCCCTGTGCACCTCAAGCACAGACGTCTGCTAATTCCGTCACGTCCGCTTTATTAAATTTATTTTTATTCTTAATTTCAGTGTTAAAAATTAATTTCATTTTTTTAAATTTCCTTTTAAGACAAGGTAAATTTTCTTTATAATAGATTTTCGAAAATAATTTTTTAGATTCTTTCTTAGCATAACGTAAACTCCATACCCTTGTCTTAAAAGAAATAAATCCGTTAATTTTTAAAAGTTTTTTAATCTTAGATTGTATCCATTTTAGATGAAGTAAACTTCCTGATATAAATGATGTATAAAACATAAAGCTGCTTCTCCATCTTTTATCCCAACAACTATAGCAACTTCCATCTCCATCAAAATGACCTCTTAAAAAATCGAAAAAGTATTGGTTAGGTATTTTAAGTTTTCTTATAGTTTTACTTTTATTAGGAGTTAATCCAATACTAACTAACCATTTATAAAGGACGACATCGCTAAATTGAACTCTGGAATATTTTTTATTCGTGAAACCACTAGTTTTCCATCCTGTTTTATTGCTAATGCCAACACATTTCTTAAAAGTGTTAACTAATTGATTATCTTTAGAAGTAAAATCTATGTGTCTACCATCACCAGACAAACAACCATCTGTTGTTATGAGACCAACAGCATAAGCAATTTCTGGAGACCATTTAACTGGTTGCTTTCTCTTGGGTTTCATTTTGTTTTTCTTGAGAAACTTGCTTGGCTTTTTCTTCTTTTTTTTCTGGAGTTGATTCTATAGTCTCTTCTTTTTGCTCCTTTGGTTTTTCCTCTGCTATTGCCTCAACAAACTCTTTTTTCTTTAATCTTGCTCTTTTACCTTTAGCTGTTCTTAAAAAGTAGAGTTTTGCTCTTCTTGTTTTGCTTCTTCGTAAAACCTCTATTTTTTCAATTGACGGTAAATGAAGAGGAAAAATTCTTTCAACACCAATACCACCAATTACCTTTCTTACTGTAATTGTTGCTCCTATTTCATTCCCGTGTTTTTTTGCAATTACTATTCCTTCAAAGATTTGAGTTTTTTCTTTTACTTCTCCTTTTTTCGCAATTTCTTTGAATTTTTGATAAACTTTGATTGAATCGCCTGGTCGAACATCAGGAATTTTTTTCTTTAAAAATGGTTGTATTAATTCTTTTATTTGTTTCATTTTTCCAAAATAACTATTTTTGCCTCATCAGATAATATGTCCTTTTTTTTGATTGATAGTTTTTTAAGAGAAGGTAATGATTTTAATCCAAATGCCTTTAAGAATTTACTGATTGGCTCTAACTTAATTTTTAAGTTTGGCAAACCATAATGCATAGGAATTGTAATATGCGGTTCAAGCTGAGACATTATCTTAGCTGCTTCTTGAGCTGAAATCGTATAAGTTCCACCTACTGGAATCATTAAAATATCAACATCACCAATTTTTTCCAGTTGTTGCTCAGTTAATTCTTTTTGTCCGAAATCCCCCAAATGACAAACCCTTATATTTTCACTTTCAATAACATAAATAGTGTTTTCGCCTCTCTTATTGCCTTGTTCTTCATCATGAAAACTGGCAATTCCTTCAATAAAAACATTCTTTACGTCATACTCTCCAGGGTTTTCAATTAAAAAAGGATTTCCCGAAACAGCTTTAATATTATTGTGGTCATAATGCTGATGAGTCACAAGTAATATATCAGCTTCAAGTTTTGGAACTCTTAGCCCAATGCTTTTATCATAAGGGTCAATCACTATTTTAACTGCACTATTTTTCTGAGGATTAGTCGTTATTTGAAACAAAGAATGGCCATGCCAAATTATATTCATAAGAATGATTTATCGAATTTATTCGTTCTTACTTTATATTAATATCTATATCATAACTATTGAAAAAATCAATAAAATGTGTAAACTAAAGTTATGCTTATGAAACAATTATTAGAACAAAATGAATTATTAAGACCAATAAAGATTGGTGAATTGGTTGAAGGAGTAATTATAGGAAAAGGAAGATCTTCAGTTTTTGTTGATTTGGGGCCAGTTGGAACTGGGGTGGTTTATGGTAAAGAGTTTTATGATGCTAAGTATGAGTTAAAAAAACTTAAAATTGGTGATAAAGTTTTTGCAAAAGTAACTGATCTAGAAACCGAAAATGGTTTTATTGAACTGTCTATGAAAAGGGCTTCAAGAGAAATGACTTTTGAAGAGCTTAAGAAAAAGAAAGAAGATGGTGAACTGATAAAAATTAAAATTCTTGGGGCAAATAAAGGAGGATTAACAGCTGAGATTTCTGGTGTTTCTGCTTTTTTACCTGTTTCCCAGCTGGCAAATGAGCATTATCCAAAGGTAGAGGGAGGAGAGAAGACAAAAATTCTACAAGAACTCCAAAAATTCGTGGGTCAAGAAATGGAAGTCAAAATCCTTGATTTATTCGAAAAAAAAGAACAAATTATTTTGTCAGAAAAAGCAAAGGACCTGGAAAAAACAAAAGAAAGATTAAAGAAATATAATGTAGGTGATACAGTTGATGGAGAGATTACAGGAGTTACTGATTTTGGCGCTTTTATTAAATTCCCTTTATCAGTAAAAAAAGAAGGTGAGCAGATTGAGGGTTTGGTCCATATCTCTGAGCTTGACTGGAAAATTATTAACGATCCAGCAGAGGTTGTTAAAACAGGAAACAAAGTTAATGCAAAGATTATTGAAATTTCAAATAATAGGGTCTGGCTTTCTTTAAAGGCGCTGAAAAAAGATCCCTGGAAAGGTATTAGTGAGAAGTATAAAAAAGAAGATCTTGTTACTGGGAAAATTACAAAACTTAATCCTTTTGGTGCTTTTGTAAAACTAGATAAAGAAATTCAGGGCCTTTGCCACATTTCTGAATTTGGAAATGAAAAAATGGAAGATGTTTTAGAAGTGGGCAAAGAGTATAAGTTTAAAATTCTTTCAGTTGAAGAAAAAGAACACAGGATGAGCTTAAAGCTTGTCAAAGAATAAAAATTACTTGTTAATATGAAGAATTTAGCTAAAAATTTCATAACAATTTTGTTAATTTTTTTACTTATATCAGCAATTTTCAGCTTGTTTTATCAGCCTTTTGGCGAGATTAAAGAGCTTTCACTTTCTCAATTAGCTGATGAGATCAATAAAGAGCAAATTAAAAAAATAACTATTATTGGTAATGAGCTTAATATTATTTTTCAGGATGATTCAAAAGCAACTTCGCGCAAAGAAGATGAATCTAGCCTTTCTCAATCATTACTTAATTACGGTACAGAAAAAGAAAAGTTAGCAAAAATTGAGGTTGAAACAAAAGATGCTGGTGGTACTTGGACTTGGTTAGCACCCCTTCTTTTTTCGGTTGTTCCAGTTATAATTTTAGTTTTCTTTTTCTGGTCAATGTTCAAACAAAGTAAAGCTGGTTCTATGCAAATCTTTGATTTTACAAAGTCAAGAGCTAAGTTGTTTGGAGCTGGAGGTCATAAGAAGCAGAAAACAACTTTTCAAGACGTTGCAGGACTCAAAGAGGCAAAAGAAGAATTAAAGGAAATTGTTGATTTTTTAAAACATCCAAAAAAGTTTTTGAAAATGGGAGCCAGAATTCCAAGAGGAGTTTTGTTACTAGGTCCAGCTGGAGTTGGGAAAACATTACTGGCCCGGGCAGTAGCAGGAGAAGCCAATGTTCCTTTTTTTCATACTTCTGGTTCAGCTTTTGTAGAGCTTTTTGTAGGTGTGGGCGCGAGCAGAGTTCGGGATTTGTTCTCTAATGCTAAAAAAGCTGGAACATCAATAATTTTTATTGACGAACTTGATGCTGTTGGAAGAATGAGAGGCGCTGGTATTGGTGGAGGTCATGATGAAAGAGAACAAACTTTAAATCAAATCTTGGTTGAGATGGATGGTTTTGAAAGAGATGATACAAGAATTGTTCTTGCAGCCACCAATAGACCTGATATATTAGATCCAGCTCTTCTTCGTCCTGGCAGATTTGATAGAAGAATAGTATTAGACTTGCCTGATATAGATGGAAGAGAACAGATTTTGAAGATTCATTCAAGAAAAAAACCATTAAATCAAGGTACAAGTTTAAGAGAACTTGCTGAAAGAACTCCAGGGTTTTCTGGTGCAGACTTGGCAAATGTTATGAATGAAGCTGCAATTTTAGCTGCCAGAAGTAATAAAAAAGAAATTTTCCAGCAAGAACTATTAGAATCAGTTGAAAAGGTTTTATTGGGTCCTGAAAGAAAAAGTCACATTTTAAGTGAAAAAGAAAAAGG
>JAUUXB010000001.1 GCA_030588745.1 bacterium
AAAAAGGCAAAAAGGCTGTATTTTGGAATTCGACAACTAAAGAAGTTACGCATGAGTTCTCAGAATGGTAGACATAAGAAAAGAGTAGTATATTAAAATCTACCCTTTATTTTTTTATTTCATCTTTCCAAACACAAAAGATTTTTATATAATAATCTAATGTCTAAAAAAATATTTGATATTATACCTCCAGAGAAAATAGAGAAGGATAAAAAACCAGCTGTTAAAACCTTTAGGGAAAAGATTTCTGAACAAGAAGCTGTTGAAGAAATAAAGAAAAAGGCTAAAGTCATAGCTGCTGGTGAAAAGATTGAAAAGAAAGGTTCTAAGGTGGGTTGGGTCATTGTCCCTCTTTTTTTAGTATCGCTTATTTTTCTTGCTTCTCAGGTGTCAAAAGCTGAAATTGAGATATGGCCTAAAACAGAATTAATTACCCTTGAAACAAAATTAACGATAGATGTGAATACTGATGAAATTGATTTGTCTTATAAAATCATTCCTGCTTATGTTTTTGAAGCCCAAAAGACTCTTTATGAAGAATTTGACTCAACAGGTAAAATCTTAAAAAAAGCAGAGGGGACAATAAGGCTTTACAATGAGTATTCAACTAAATCAGAAACCTGGCTGAAAGGAACCAGATTTGTATCATCAGAGGGCAAGTTGTTTAAGTCAAAAGACAGAATAATTGTGCCAGGAGCTGAACTTAAAGACGGAAAGCTTATTCCCAGATACGTTGATGTTGACGTAATTGCTGCTGAAGCAGGTGAAGATTATAATATTGAACCTACTCATTTTTCAATATATGTTTTTAGAGGAACGCCAAGATACACTAAATTTTATGGAGAATCTTTAAAATCAATGACAGGGGGAGGTGATTCTTTTCAGGTAACAGAACAAGATTTAGAATTAGCAGAACAGGCCTTGGTCAAAAAAGCCAAAAGTGCTTCTGAGAATGATTTGAAAAGCAAGACTCCAGAAGGCCAAATCTTTTTAGAAGATATTTTAGAAACAGAAGTTTTAGAGAAATTTTCTTTAACTAAAGCAGGTGATGAGGCAAAAAAGTTTAGCTTTAAGGTGAAAACTAAATCCAAAACACTTTTATTTGAAAAAAAAGATATTGAAAATTATGTAAGACAGCTTGTTTCTCTTCAGCGCTCCAGCAGTGAATTATTGCATAAAGAAAGCTTAAAAATACATTATACACCTCAGACCATTGATTTTAATGCTGGCAAAGCAGTACTTGACTTGAATATTTCAGTTGAAGTTTATTCTGATATCAGTTTGAATATGTTAAAAAGAGAACTGATGGGTAAGTCCTTGGCTGGAACTAAAGTGTTTTTAGAGAATCAGCCAGAAATCAAAGAGGTAAAGGTTGAATTCTGGCCTTTTTGGGTGAAAAACGTGCCTAAAGATATTGAAAAAATCAATATTAATTATAGTTTTATCAACATCTCAATCTAAATATCAGGGTTGACCAAAATGCAGGTTTTTGGTAAAGTAATAAATTACTCGTGGAAAAAAAGAACGCAAAAAAAATTAAAAAATTTGGAACAGTAATAGAGGCCTTGCCCAGCGCTAATTTCCGAATTAAATTAGAAGATGGCAAAGAAGCTTTGTGTCATTTGTCTGGAAAAATGAGAATGTACCGGATTAAAATTTTGCCTGGAGACAAGGTAACTGTGGAAATGAGCCCTTATGATGAAAAGAGAGGAAGGATTGTTTACAGGAATCGCTGAGAAGCAAAATATTTAAAGAAACTAATAATCTTCTCGAATTTTTATTCGAGAATGTTTATCATTTAGATAAATTACATTAATTTAAATTAAATGAAGGTAAGATCATCGGTGAAAAAATTTTGTAAGCACTGCAAGGTTGTTAAGAGAAAGGGCCGAGTTTATGTTATTTGTAAAAGAAACCCAAAACATAAACAACGACAAGGATAAGTTTAGTAGGGTATAGTCTAGGTTTTTAGTGTCTAGAATTCACTAATAACCTAAACCTTAAACCCTAAATATATGCCAAGAATTGCAGGTGTAAACATACCAGAACAAAAAAGAATAGTGATTGCTTTAACCTATATTTTTGGAATAGGCCTTTCTTTAAGTAAAAAAATTCTGGCAGAAACAGGCATTGATCCTTCAGTTAAGGCAAAAGATCTTAATTCAAATGAGATTAATCGTTTAAAGGAAGCAATTGAGAAAAATTATAAGGTTGAAGGAGAAAGAAGAAGAGAAATAATAACAAGTATAAAAAGATTAAAAGACATTGGATGCTGGCGGGGATCAAGACATATTAAAGGATTGCCGGTCAGGGGACAAAGAACAAGAACAAACACAAGAACAGTAAGAGGTAATGTTAGGAAAACAGTGGGTTCTGGCAGGAAACTACCTCCAGCCCCTAAATAAGTTATTATTTTCTATTTAGTATAAAATGGGAAAGAAACGTGTAATTAAAAAAACTAAAGAGGAGTTGCTAAAAGAGAGAGATAAGATAGAGGCAGCAGTTAAAAAAGGTGTTCAAATAAAAACCTCTCAAAAAATAAGAGAGGGCAAGCTTTGTGTTTTTTCTTCTTATAATAATACCATTTTAACCTTGACTGATCCTTTAGGCAACGTTCTTTATTGGACTTCTGCAGGCCGGCTTGGTTTTAAAGGAGCAAAAAAAGGGACTCCTTTTGCTGCTTCTAAGGTGGCAGAAGCAATGGTGCAGGCAATCTATAAGTTGAAAATAAACAGGATAAGAGTTTTTGTAAAAGGCACTGGTTCTGGCAGGGAATCAGCAATTAGAAGTCTGGCTGGCAGAGGTTTTGATATTATTTCTTTTAAGGATATAACACCTATTCCCCATAATGGTTGCAGACCTAAAAAGCCAAGAAGAGTGTAGATATGATAAAACAATCAATTTGTAAAATTTGTAGACGTGCAGGAGAGAAACTTTTTTTAAAAGGTGAGCGTTGTTTTTCGCCAAAATGTTCAATGGTAAGAAAACCTTATCCTCCTGGTCAGAAAAGAAAACGGAGAAAAGGACCTCCTTCTGAATATGCTAAAGAATTAAGGGAAAAACAGAAGCTTAAAAACTGGTATAATTTAGAAGAAAGGCAATTTAAAAATTATGTGAAAAGGCTTTTGACAAAAAAAGGAAAGATGGAAGATGCGCCCTTGCTTTTGATTAAAAACTTAGAGTTCAGATTAGATAATATAGTTTTCCGGATGGGTTTTACCTTGTCAAGAAGGAAAGCAAGAAATTTAGTGTCGCATAGTTTTTTTCTGGTTAATGGAAAAGCAATCAATATTCCTTCTTGCCAGCTAAAAAAAGGAGATATTATTTCTGTAAAACCGCAAAAATTAAAGAAAAATATTATTAAAGAATTCAAGCAATTAATTAAAAAACATACAACTCCAGATTGGTTGAAATTAAACAAAGATAAATTAGAAGCAGAAATAATTGCTGTGCCTACCTTAGAGCAAGTGGCTCCGCCAGTAGACATATTATCAATATTTGAGTTTTATTCACGTTAATATCATGAAACAAAAAGCAGATAACAAAAAAATACTGTTACTTGCTTCTTGCCTCTTGTTTTAAAAAACTATGATTCCACTGCCACTTAAACCAAAAGTCATTAAAAAGCAAAAAAACAAAGCCACATTTGAGATAGAGGCCCTTTATCCTGGCTATGGAGTAACAATCGGTAATTCTTTAAGAAGAGTACTTCTTTCTTCTTTGGGAGGGGCTGCAGTTACTCAGGTTAAAATAAAGAATGTTTCTCATGAGTTTTCAACAATCCCTGGTGTTTTAGAGGATGTTATTAATATTATGCTTAATTTAAAACAGATGAGATTCAAGGCATTATCTGAAGAGCCACAAAAAGCAACCTTAAAAGTAAAAGGTAAAAAAGAAGTGAAGGGCTCTGATTTTAAGCTTCCCAGCCAGTTAGAGTTAATTAATAAAGATTGTCACATCGTAACTTTAACAGAAAGCAAGGCAAACTTGGAAATGGAAATTCAAGTTGAAAAAGGAATAGGTTATGTATCAAGAGAGCTGAGGAAAAAAGAAAAGCAGGAAATTGGAGTCATTGCTTTAGATGCAATCTTTACTCCAATAAAAAGGGTTGCTGTTAAAACAGAGAATATGAGGGTAGGTAAGAAAACAGATTTTGACAGATTGCTTTTAGAAATAGAAACTGACGGAACAATATCTCCGGAACATGCATTTTCACAGGCCTCAGAAGTTCTACTAAAACACTTTAATTTGTTTTCTGAAATTCTGGTGAAAAAACCTGTTGAGAAAAAAGAAAAGAAAAAACCTGCTAAAAAAGAAAAAAAAGCAGAAAAAAAAGATGAGAAAAAGAAAAAAAGGAAGAAAACTTAAAAGAAAGAGTAACCAAAGAAAAGCTCTTTTAAGGTCTTTAGCCAGAGAGCTTTTTTTAAGAGGAAAAATTAAGACCACTTTAGCCAAAGCTAAGGAGGTTTCGGTTTTTGCCCAGAAGCAAATTACCAAGGGAAAGAACAACAGCTTAAGCGCTAAAAGACTTTTGGCTAGAAATTTCTCAAAAGATGTAGTAAAAAAAATAACTGATGAAATTGCTCCAAAATATAAAAAAAGAAAAGGAGGCTATACAAGAATTATTAAACTTGGATCCCGAAAATCAGATGGAGCAAAAATAGCAATAATAGAATTAGTGGAATGATTATGGAGCGTAAAACCCATACAATTGATGCAAGCAACAAGGTGCTGGGAAGATTGGCAAGCAGGATTGTTTTGCTTTTGCGTGGAAAACACAAACCAAGCTTTGTTCCTTATAAAGATATGGGTGATTTTGTAGTTATTAAAAATGTTTCAAAAATAAAAATCACTGGAAAGAAAATGGAGCAGAAAAAATATTATAGGCATTCAGGATATATGGGCGGATTAAAAGAGACTCCTTTAAAAAAGCTTTTTAAAGAAAAACCTGATGAAGTTTTAAAAAAAGCTGTTTCAGGCATGCTGCCTAAAAATAAATTAAGATCCGAACAATTAAAAAGATTAAAGTTTGAAAAGATTGATTAAAAAATATGCCCAAAACTAAAACAACGAAAACTACAAAGAAAACAAAAACTGCTAAAAAAACCAAAGTAAAGAAGAAAAAGCCCGAAAAAAAAATTAAGAAAGAGGTGAAGAAGAAAACAGAAAAACAGGAAATGGTTGAAAAAGATAAATACTTTGAGGGGGTTGGAAGAAGGAAAAGAGCAGTAGCTAGAGTTAGGCTTTTTACAAAAGGAGAAAAGGGTTTTTCAGTTAATAAAAAACCATTAAAAGAATATTTTTCAACTTTTGAACTTCAGAAAACTGCTTCAGTAGCTTTAGAGAAAATGAAATGCACTAAAAAGTTTAAAACTTCTGTTATTGTAAGAGGAGGGGGATTAAATGCTCAGGCAGAAGCAGTTCGTCATGGTATAGCTAGAGCCTTGATTCTTTTTAATCCAGATTTTAGAAAAAGATTAAAGAAAGCTGGATTTTTAAAACGTGATTCAAGAATGAGAGAAAGAAAAAAGCCTGGTTTAAAAAGAGCAAGAAGAGCACCGCAATGGAAAAAACGATAAAGCATTTAGCACTTTTAGAGGGTGGGTTTTCATAAAAATAATCTAAATTTTTAATATCAATGTTAAAAGATTTAATCAACCAGTTTTATCTGGACAGGCACAAAGACAGAAAGAAGACCCGCTTTTACATTACTGATGCTGGAAAATGTAGACGGTCAGTGTTTTTTAAGTTTAAAAATGCTCCCAAAGAAGAAATAGAGGCAAGAATTCTAAGATTGTTTGACCATGGTGATTATATTCATATGCTTATTATGAAATCCTTGTTTAGTGCAAGAGGTATTCATGTTGTTGCTTCTGAGGTTGATATTCCTCCTAAAACAATAATTGGAGGAAGAGCTGATGCAATAATTAGTGATGGTAAAGAATTGTATGTTGTTGATATTAAAAGCATGAATAGCATGGTGTTTAGAAAGCTTGAAGAACCAAAACCAGAGAATATTGATCAATTGCAACTTTATCTTCATTTTTTTAAAATCAAGAAAGGAATTTTGCTTTATGTAAGCAAAGACACTCAAGACCTAAAAGAGTTTATAATAGATTATGATAATGTTAGGGCTAAAAGACTGCTTCAGGAGTTGTCTGAACTTAAGGTAAAGATTGATGCTGACACAATTCCTTCAAGGCTTGTTGATTGGCCTCAGGGTTGGCAATGTCGGTATTGCCAGTATAGAGAGATTTGTCACATGACAGGAGAAAAACCTATTAAATGGGAAAAGTTTAAAAAAAGAATTCAGACTGAAAAAGCTTAAATAATTATTTTTTCAGAAACAAACAGATTTCCTCTGTCCAATAGATAGAGTTTTTTTGTTTTGCGGTTTAAAAAGATTTCAGGATTTTCAACTGTTACTATGTCAACAATATTTACCCTGTCTCTGTTGTCAATTTCAACAATCTTTAATACATTGCTGGTTATGAGAATTAGATAATCAGTATTTAGCCAAAAAATATCATTTATTGATTTAGATAAACGCATTAAAAACATGTTTTCTCCTTTGTTGAATCTTGGCTGAAAATTTTGTTCTTCTAAAAACAATATCTTTACTTCTGAATCAGAAAAATATACCAACTTCCGTTTATCAGGAGAAATCTTTATATAGTTAATATTCTCAGAGAATTTTTCAAATATTTCCTTTTCCTGGTCAAACAGATAGATCGTTTTTCCTTCTTGAAGAAAAATAGCTTTTTCAAATACATACAGTTTGTATTTAGTTTCTTGCCTTATATCAAAAGCTTGGCTGGTTATTTTCTCATTATTTGTCAAAGAAGTATCTGTTTTATAAAGATCTCCTGAAGAATCCAGATAATAAATAGCTCCATTGGAAGATTCATAAGATAGAGCGTCTTTGATAAGGGGCTGGGGTGCTTTTGCTTTTGTTAGAAGTGGGGGAATTCTATCAATTTCAAGCTCAAAATAACTTATTTGTTCTTTGCCTCCAACCTGAAGCATAAGTTTATCATTATTAGTAAACTGCAGATCGATTAAATCAGCCCCAGTTTTGTAAATATCAGTTTCTTTTATCAGCTGGCTTTTTACGTTCTTTTCTAAATTATATAACTTAAGAGTCCAAATATCTTTTTCTCTTTCTTTTATGATTGTTTTGCTTTTGTCTTCTGAAAACCAGATGTTTTCAACTCCAGTTGTTAAAAGTTGAAACTCTGGATCTTTTGGCAGAAGAACAATACTTCTTGCTTCAGCAACCTGTTTTTCTTTTACTTCCAGGTTTTTTTCCCAGGTATAATAATCTTGTTTTTGCACTTTTATATTATAGTTTTTAGGCAGAAGGTTCTCAATTAAAGTAGAGCTAAAGAAAAAATCTGTTTTTTTACTTAGTTTTCCATCCAAATAAACCTCTACTTGTTTTGGGTTTATTGTTTTAATAAAAATACCGCCTGTCTGGGTTAATCTTTTGTTTTCAAAATCAAACCTATAGCCCTGTACATAAAGGGTTAATATTGGTGCAACTAGAATGAAAATCAAAAAAAATATGAAAAACAAAACTCTTCTGGTCTTTTTTTCCATTGTTAATATTATATAACCAGCCTTAGTCCAAATGCAAGTTTTTTCTCAACTTACTATGCTGTTATCTTGTTATTCTGCTGCGGTACAGAATATGGTGATTTGATGAAAAAGTTGCAAAATAAAAGAGTTTAACTTATACTAAAACTGAAAGTTAAGACAATTATTATTTTTTTAATATGAAAATTGGTATTGACTTAGGAACCTGCAATTCAGTGGTCTTTCTTCCAAACAAAGGAGTGGTTTTACAAGAACCATCAGTTGTAGCAGTATCTTTGGTTGAGAATGAAATTATGGCTGTAGGAAGAAGAGCAAAAGAAATGATGGGCAGAACTCCTGATAATATTAAAATCTACAGACCCTTAAAAGATGGGGTGATTGCTGATTTTCGGGTGACTCAGGCAATGCTTAAATATTTCATTGATAAAACAACGGGTCGTTTTAAGTTTTTTAAGCCTGAGTTAATGATTGGTGTTCCAGCAGGCATTACTTCTACTGAAAAAAGAGCAGTGATTGAAGCAGGATTGAATGTAGGAGCAAGAGAAGTTTATTTGGCTAAAGAACCGATTTTAGCAGCTATTGGTGCTGGAATACCCATTAATAGCTGTTCTGGAAACATGGTTGTTGATATTGGGGGCGGAACAACTGAAGCAGTAGTAATTTCTTTAGGTGGTATTGTTAATTTCCATTCAATAAGAGTGGCAGGCGATAAAATGGATTCTGCTATTTCTGATTTTGTGAAGAAAAAATACAATTTAGCAATTGGAGAACAAACTGCAGAAGAGATAAAAATTAAAATTGGAACCGCACTTCCTGACAAAGAAAAGTCTGAAAAAAAGATGGAAATCAGGGGCAGGGATATAGTGATGGGTTTACCAAGAAACATTGTTATTTCTTCAAATGATGTTTGTGAGGCAATTTCTGATATTCTTACAGAAGTTACACAGGCAATTAAATCAGTGCTTCGCGATACACCTCCTGAACTTTCAGCTGACATAATTAGCAAAGGCATGATTCTAACTGGGGGAGGGTCACTGCTTAGAAACATAGCGCAAATGATTGAAAAATCAGTTGGAGTACCAGCTGTTATTGCTGATGAAGCTTTGCTTTGTGTAGCTAAGGGAACTGGTTCTATGTTGTCAAATCTTGATATGTACAAAAAAAGTATGATGAGTAAAAAATAGACAGCATTTTATCATGATAATTGGTCATAAAAAACAACAGGAATTTTTTAAAAAAATAGTTGAAGCAGAGAATATTCCTCATGCGCTACTATTTACTGGCAATGAGAAACTTGGAAAAAAGAAAATAGCTTTTAAACTTGTTTCTTCAATTTTTAAGGAAAATATTTTTCAACATCCAGATTTTTCTTTAGTTGCTCCAAAAGAGAAACAAATTCAGATTAATCAGATAAGAGACATTAATTGGCGATTATCTCTAAAGCCAGTTAAAGCACCTCTTTTATCAGTTGTTATTGACCAGGCTCATTCAATGACAAAAGGGGCCCAGAATTGTTTTTTAAAAACTCTAGAAGAACCCAAAAGCAAGTCCTTAATTATTTTAATTACAGAATACCCAAAATTCCTTTTGCCAACCATTATTTCAAGATGCCAGATGGTTAAATTTTATCCAGTAGCAAACAGTGAGATAAAGAATTATTTAAGAGTTAAAAAAATCAAACAAGAGCAAATTAACGAAATAACTCAGATTTGTTTGGGGAGACCTGGTGTTGCAGTTGATTTTTTTAAAAATCCAGAAAAATTAGAAGAAAGACAGGAAAAAATAGAAAAGTTAGTTAAGATTATGAAATCACCAATAAATTTACGTTTTCAATACGCAAAAGAGCTTTCAGAAAATAATGATTTAAAAGAAACACTATCTATCTGGCTGTCTTATTTTAGAAAGAATTTAATATCTCGTTCTGATACGTTTTTAATGTCTAAGACAAGAGAGATTCTTCATAGTATCCAGAGAACAATTTTTCTGCTTTCAACAACAAATATTAATACAAGACTGGCTCTGGAAGTATTGATGATGGAATTTTAATTGCTAAATTAACCCTTAACTTATGGTAGATGAAAAAATTTCCCATAAAGACATTATTGATAAAATAAGGCCTGAGCTGGATAAAGCTATTGGTTTTTTAGAAAAGGAATTGCAGAAAATAAGAACAGAAAGGGCAACGCCTTCTTTAGTAGAAAATATTGAAGTAGATTGTTTTGGTAAGAAGTTTCCTTTAAAACAGCTGGCTACAATCAGTGTTTCTCAATCAAGAGAAATCGTGATTCAGCCCTGGGATAAGTCATATAGTGAAGAGATCGTTAAATCTTTAGAGAAAAACACTAGTATTGGTGCAGCTCCAGTCGTTGATAAGAATGTAATAAGAATTCGTTTACCTTCTTTAAGCGAGGAGTTTAGAAAAGATTTGATTCATTTTGCTTCTGAAAAACAGGAAATAGTTAAAAAAACAATTAGAAGGTGGAGAGACGAGGCCTGGAGAGAGATCCAAGATGCAGAAAGAGAGGGGAAAATAAGTGAAGACGATAAGTTTAAGGGAAAAGATGAGCTTCAAGAATTAATAGATGAGTGCCATGAAAAGGTTGAAAAAATGATAGAGAACAAAAAAAAGGAAATAGAGAGTTAATTTATTTATGTTTGCAACAATAATCATTGCTTTTTTTAGTCTTGTTGGCTTAATAACTCTTCATGAGTTTGGTCATTTTTTATTTGCAAAAAAGTTCGGTGTTAAAGTGGAAGAATTTGGTATAGGTTATCCGCCAAGAATATTTGGGAAAAAAATAGGGGAGACCATTTATTCTTTAAATCTTTTGCCATTTGGAGCTTTTGTAAGATTGCCAGGTGAAATTGGAAAAAAACATAGTCCAGATAGTTTTTCTCAACAGCCGGTTTCAAAAAGAATCCTGATTGTTTTAGGTGGGGTGTTATCTTTTTGGATAATTGCTGCAATAATTTTTAGTATTGTTTTTACTCTTGGAGCACCAATAGCAATTGATGATGAAACTGACGGTGATTTAATTAATCCCAGAGTTCAAATCGTTGGCTTGGCAAAGGATTCACCAGCTGAAATCGCAGGATTAAAGGTTGGTGATGCAATCAAGAAAATGTCTTTTTTAGATGTTAAACTGATTCCAGAAAAAACAAAACAAATTCAGGATTTTACAAGCAGTTATTTGGGCAAAGAAATTAGTTTGACCATTGAAAGAGGAAAAGAGATTCTTTATTTTTCATTAATTCCCAGAATATCACCACCTCAAGGAGAGGGAGCAATGGGAATTGCTCTGGCCAGAACTGCAATTAAAAAATCTCCTTTATATTTGGCGCTTTGGGAGGGGATTGTAGCTACAGGTGATTTAACCATAGGTATTGTTAAAGGGTATTTAAAAGCTATAAACAATGTTATTACTGGCAGGCCTTCAGGAGTTCAGATGACAGGACCAGTTGGGGTTTTTCAAATGCTATCTCAAGCCCAGGAATTGGGAATTACTTATTATTTGAATTTCTTGGCTATGATTTCTATTTACTTAGCTGTTTTTAATTTAATGCCAATCCCAGCCGTTGATGGGGGTAAATTAATGTTTTTAACTATTGAGGCAATAAGGAAAAAACCTATTCCTGAAAAGATAGAGCAGAATATTACAGCAGTTTTCTTTATGCTGTTAATAATCCTAATGATTTTTGTAACAATTAATGATATAAATCGGATATTTTAAGGATTATGAAGCAATCAAATCTTTTAGCTAAAACTAAAAAAACAATATCAAAAGATATTTCAACTATAAGTCATAAGTACTTAATTAAGGGTGATTTTATAGAGCAATCAATTAGTGGTGTTTACAGGTTTTTGCCTTTGGGTTTTAGGGTTCTTAAAAAGATTGAAAATATTATAAGGGAGGAAATGAATAATTTAGGGGCTCAGGAAATACTTTTGCCAACTCTTCAGGATAAAAGGCTTTGGGAAGAAACTGATCGCTGGGATAATATTGACCCTCCTTTATTTAAGTTAAAAGACAGGCACAACAAGCAAATTGCACTTGGTCCTACTCATGAAGAAGAAATGGTTGATATTGCCAGAAAAAGAGTTAAATCTTATCAGGATTTGCCTTTTGCGCTTTTTCAGATTCAGAATAAATTTAGAAATGAAATGAGAGCAACAGCAGGCCTTTTAAGAACAAGAGAATTTATAATGAAGGATTTGTATGATTTTCAGCTTGATAAACGTGATTCAAGTGATTTTTATGAGAAAGTTAAAAGAGCATATTTTAAGATTTTTAAAAGATGTGGATTAAAAGTGATTTGTGTTGAAGCAAGCACTGGCACTATTGGTGGCAAGCTTTCTCATGAATTTATGGTTTTATCCGAAATCGGTGAAGACAAGATTTTACTTTGTAAAAAATGTAATTATGCAGTAAATACTGAGCTGGTCAAAAATGCAAAGAAATGTTCTCATTGCAGAGGATTGTTAGAAACTAAAGAATCAATTGAGCTTGGTCATATTTTCTACTTAGGAACAAAGTACAGCAAAGTAATGAACCTTTATTACCAAGATAAAGATGGTAAAAACAAACCTGTTTCAATGGGCTGTTATGGAATTGGTCTTGGCAGGCTAATGGCAGGAATTGTTGAAGTTCATAATGATGAAAATGGAATTATCTGGCCCACAGAAGTTGCTCCTTTTAATGTTCATCTGATTATTGTTGAGAATGTTGGTGATGTGGTAAAAGCATCAAAGAAATTGTATAAAGATTTAGAGGAAGCAGGAATTGAGGTACTTTATGACAACAGAGAGGATAAATCAGCTGGAGAAAAATTTGTGGACTGTGATTTAATTGGAATTCCAGTAAGAATTGTTATTTCTGAAAAAACTTTAAAAAAGAATTCTGTTGAACTAAAAGAAAGAAAAAATAAAAAACTGAAATTAGTAAAAATTAATCAGTTAACTAAATTCTTAAAAGATGTTAAATAGATTTTTCCAACAATTTTCAGAAGATATTGCTATTGACCTTGGAACTGCTAATTCTGTGGTTTATGTTCATGGCAGAGGCATTGTAATTCAGGAGCCCTCTGTTGTGGCAATAAATAAAAAAACAGGACAGATTTTAGCAATAGGGTTAGAGGCAAAAAAAATGGTAGGAAGAACTCCTGCTCATATTGTTGCTACAAGGCCTTTAAGGGCTGGGGTGATTTCTGATTTTGAAGTTACTGAACAAATGCTTCGGTATTTTCTTGAAAAATCACGTGAGAAAAAATTTATAAGACCCAGAACAATTATTGGTATTCCTGCCGGAGTTACAGAAGTAGAGAAAAAAGCAGTTATTGATGCTACTAAATCAGCTGGAGCAAGAGAAGTGTTTTTAATTGAAGAAGCAATGGCAAGTGCAATTGGGGCACGACTGCCTGTCCAAGAAGCAGGTGGCAATTTTTTGGTTGATATTGGAGGTGGAACAACTGAAGTGGCAGTAATTTCATTGGGCGGAATTGTATTGTCAAAAAGTTTAAGAGTAGCAGGAGACAGGCTTAATGAAGATATAATCCGTTTTGCTCAGGAAGAGTATAAGTTGTTGATAGGTGAAAGAACAGCAGAGATGATTAAAATTGCTATTGGTTCAGCTTATCCTCTAAAAGAAAAGAAAGAAATGCCAATGAGGGGAAGAAATATTATTACTGGCTTGCCTGAAGAGATTGTGGTTTCAAGTCAAGATATTAAAAAGGCAATAGAAAAATCTGTTAAAGTTATTGTTGATGAAATAAAAACAGCTATTGAAGAAACTCCTCCAGAGTTAATAGCTGATATAATGGCTGATGGGATTTACATGGCAGGCGGTGGTTCGCTTTTAGGGGGGCTGGATGCTTTGATTCAAAAAGAAACAAGAATTCCAACAAAAATTATTGAAGATCCAATAACTGCAGTTGTTCGTGGTGCTGGTATGGTTTTGGAAAATTTAAATGATTTAAGCAACGTGTTGGTGGAAACATGGGAGCTTGAACCGCCGCATTAACGTCTAAATAATTAGCGTCTGGAATATTAGGTTTTCTAGTGCCCTAAACCCTAAATTTATCATGATTTCTAAAGAAGAAGTTAAACACATTGCTAAGTTGGCAAGAATTGAATTAACCAGAGACGAGCTTATGAGGTTCCAGAAAGAACTTTCTTTGATTTTAGATTACATTGAACAGCTTAAAAAAGTTGATGTTTCAAAAGTTGACTTAAAAAAAGGATTGACAAAATCCCATAGCGTAACAAGAGAAGATGAGCAAATTAAAAAACCAATTGAAGAAATCTCTTTGTTGATGGATTTAGCGCCTGAGAAAAAAGACAATTACTTAAAAACAAAAAAAATTCTTTAGATTATGGATTTAACTGACCTTACAATTAAACAGGTTGGTCAAGGTTTGCGTGATAAAAACTTTTCTGTTTTAGAATTAACAAAAGCTCATTTAGAAAAGATTAAAAAAGAGGATAAAGACATTAATGCTTTTTTAACTCTTTGTGAAGACAAAGCTTTAGAAAAGGCAAAAGAAATAGATAAAATAATTGCTTCAAAAAAGAAGATTCCCTTGCTTGCTGGAATTCTGGCAGCAGTAAAAGATAATATTTTAGTTAAAGGAACAAGGGCTACTGCTGGTTCTAAGATACTTAAAAACTACATTGCTCCTTATAATGCTACCTGTATTAAAAAATTGGAAAAGCAGGGTGTTATAATTTTGGGAAAAACAAATCTTGATGAATTTGCAATGGGTGCTTCTACTGAAAATTCTGCTTTTGGGCCAACAAAAAACCCCAAAGATTTAACTAGGGTACCAGGTGGTTCTTCTGGTGGTTCAGCTGCTGCTGTAGCTAAAAATTTTTGCCATTTTGCTTTGGGCTCTGATACAGGGGGCTCAATCAGGCAGCCAGCTTCATTTTGTGGGATAGTAGGACTTAGTCCAACTTATGGAGCAGTATCTCGTTATGGGTTGATCGCACTGACATCTTCTTTAGATCAAATAGGACCAATAACAAAAACAGTTGAAGATTGTAAGATTATCTTTGACATTATTAAAGGAAGAGATGAGATGGATTCAACAAGCGTAAATGATGAACTGCTTGTTGATTCAGACATTGAAACAGTTAAAGGTTTGGTTATTGGAATTCCTAAGGAATATTTTATTGAAGGCATTGATAAAGGAGTGTTGGATTTAGTAAAACAAGCAATAAATAAATATGAGAAATTAGGCGCAAAGATCAAAGAAATTCATTTGCCGTTAACAAAATACGCAGTGGCTTGTTATTATATCATTAATCCGTCTGAGGCAAGTACAAATTTAGCCAGATATGATGGTATAAAATATGGCTTATCTCAATCTAATAAAGAATTATTGGATGTTTATTTGGACAGCAGAGGAGCTGGTTTTGGAGATGAGGTAAAAAGAAGAATTATAATAGGAACTTTTGCTTTGTCTTCTGGTTATTACGAAGCATATTATTTAAGGGCACAGAAAGTGAGGCAATTAATAAAAAAGGATTTTGAAAAAGCTTTCAGTGAAGTTGATGTTATTTTTACACCCACAGCTCCAACCCCTGCTTTTAAATTAGAAGAGAAAACAGAAAATCCTTTAGAAATGTATTTAGCTGATATTTTTACTGCCCCGGTTAAACTAGCAGGACTACCTGCAATTTCAGTGCCTTGTGGGGAAACCAATAATCTTCCTGTGGGTCTTCAGATTATTGGAAAATCTTTTAAAGATGATAAAATTATTAAAATAGCTAGATTTTTAGAAAAATAACTTATATGGCATTAGAAACTATTATTCAATTTATTTTAAACCCTGCTTTAAGCGGCAACCTTTTAATACTGAAACTAGTATTTATTATCCTGAGTTTGTTTTTCACATTGTTTATTATTTTTGCCTTAATTAAAACTGATTGGCTTCATCAATTAATGCTTTGGGATTGGATGGAGTTTCTTACTTACAAGTTTCATGGTCTGGCTACTGTAAATAAAAGATGGGCTAAAATCAGGGGGAAATCCCGTATTAGTGAGGCTGAAGCAAGATTAGCTGTTATTGAGGCAGATAATTTACTAAATGAGATACTAATAAAAATGGGATTCAGCGGTAAGGTTTTAAAAGAGCGACTTGAGCCAATGACTCCTGATATCCTTGAGAATATTAAACAGGTTAAAAAAGCTCATCAGATTCGTTTAAATATGGTAGCTAATCCAGATTATCACTTAGATTCAGCATCAGCCCTTAAGGTTTTACAGGTTTACGAGGAGGCTTTGGAGAATTTACAGGTACTTTAGCGTTGACTTTAAAGGTGAAAAAATATAGAATGTGTTCATTAACGCGGTGTAGAGGAGTAGTACCTCGCCAGTCCCATAAGCTGGAGACCCCCGTGCAATTCGGGGCACCGCAACACGTAGCCGGTGTAGCTCAATGGTTAGAGCAATTGCATCATAAGCAAAAGGTTACAGGTTCGAATCCCGTCACCGGCACTGGCACTGGGGACGTAGCTCAATTGGTTAGAGCTCGTGATTGTCGATCACGAGGTTGCGAGTTCGAGTCTCGTCGTCCCCGCAAAATTAGATAAAATTGCATATAATTGGATGTAATTGTATAATAAGAAATCGCCAAGCAGGCGGTTTTTCTGTATAATAAGATAAAGGTCTATAAATTAAGCCTTATAAAATATGAAAAAAATAATTTTAATTACAATATTATCATTTTTATTACTCTCTTTTGGAGTACAGGTTTTAGCTCAGGAAGCTGACTTACCGTCTCCAGGGCTTTTACCTGACAGTCCATTCTACTTTCTGGAGATAATTGCAGAAGAGATTATTACTTTCTTTACCTTCGGAGACCTCAAGAAAGCTGAAAGATATGCTGTCTTAGCAGCTGAAAGACTAGCTGAAGTCAAAGCTGTAGTAGAAAAAGGAAAGCCAGAATTTGCAGAAAAAACCCTGGCAAGATACGAGAATCAGCTGAATAATAGCATAGCCCGGGCAGAAAGAGCACAAGCTAAAGATCAGAACACTGAACAAGTTATGGCTAAAGTTGGCAAGGCAACCTCTATTCATTTAGAGGTTTTGGCTGAAGTTTATAAGAAAGTTCCCGAACAAGCAAAACCAGCTATTGAAAATGCAATGAAAGTTTCACTAAAAGGACATGAAAAAGCGGTTGAAGTATTAAAAGCAAAAGATGCTTTGGGTGAAATTCCAGAAGAAGCTTCTCTGCCAATGGAGGTTCCAGCAGAAGTCAGAAAGAGAATCCAAGTGAGGGTTCAGCAGGAATTAGAAGCAGAGGAAGCTGAGCGGGCAAAAGAGAATGATTTTCAGAGCTTTGACTTTGAATGGTTTAGAGCTTTCTGTATAGAACAGGGAGCACAATCAGAGATGTGTGCATCATTTGTAAATGATCTTCAGAGATCTGAATCGATTAGAGCTTTCTGTCTAGAGAAGGGAATGCTGCCAGCAGAGATGTGTGAGAAAATTCCTTTTCAAGGTTTTAAGTCATTTAAAGAGCTTGAAGTTTTCTGTATAGAAGTGGGAGGAACACCAGAGATATGTTCATCGGTTGAAGCTAGATGTGGGGAAGTGGGAGTAACAACACCAGACGAGTGTTTTTTTGTTCTTTTAACTGCTACTGTAAGCACTTCTGCCACACCTCGTTTATCAGAATAAAGGAAGAGTTAGAATGAGAGGTTAAACTTTTGCAAGACAGGTTCTAATATCGTCCACGATATGGAGATTTTACTGATTCTACAGCTGAAAACTCAAACCAGTACTCAGTTCTAACTATGTCCAACCATCCCCACAAAATTGGATAGAATTGCATATAATGTAATTGTATAAAGTAGAGCCCGATCATAGAGTTCGGGTTTCGGGTTTAGGTATTACAGAGGCATTAGTGTATTACAACCTATTGACAAATTGAAAAAATGTGATATACTTAAAATGTAAATACAAAGGAAAATGTGAATAAAAAATGCATTTTTCTGGCTTTGCCCTTTAGTACTTTAATTTTTTAAAAAAGAGGTTGTAAATATGGCAAAAAAGGTAAAGAATAAACCGATTCGGTTCGGCAATATCAGGATAACAAAAAATAATCCAGGAAATATCACAACTTATCCAAATATAAAAACAGTGAGTACAACGATATTTAAAGAAGGTATCATGATTGATATTCATGACAACAGAAGCGAGACAAAAAAACAGGGAAAAATAGTGTTAGGTCCCGCTTTCGTGCAAATCAACAAGGGAGTCGATGACGAAGTTAAATTTAAAAGGAGGGTTGTGTATTTGCAGGATTCTCTTATTAAGGAAGAAAAAATTAAGCTAGAAATGATGTTAGAAGGAACAACGATAGAAATAAAGAGAAACGGAGAAGACATCTTTAGTAAATTCATGACATAAAATTTTCTTTCTTAATATAATATAATTCACATTCATTTGTGGATTTTTTTATTTGACTTTTTTATTTAAGAGATTAGTATCTAATGCAGGAGTTTTTAGCTCCTTAAAAATTTGGAGGTAAACGAAAATGGACGCAAAAGAAAGATTAATTTTGGCTTTAGATGTACCAGACTTAAAGTCAGCTGTTTCACTTTTAGATAAACTTGAATCTATAGTGGGATTAGTCAAGGTAAATTCTCTGGCAGTGGCTGAACCTAGTATTGTTTCTATAATTCAAGAAAGAAACATGGGCGTGTGGAGAGATTTTAAGCACCACGATATTCCAGGCACTGTGGCAAATTATATTAAGGCTGATATCAAAGATGGTTTGATGATGACCAGCATTCATACACTTGGTGGAATAAAGATGATGGAGTATGCTGTTAAGGAAGCAAAAAAAACTGACTTGAAGATAGTGGGTATTACTATTTTAACCAGCCATAGTCAAGATAGTTTTACCCAAGAATTAGGAATTTCAGGTTCTATCCAAGACAAAGTGAAACAATTAGCCTTAAGTGCTCAGGGTGCTGGCTTGCAGGCAGTGGTAGCTTCTCCGAAAGAAGCAAAAATACTTCGTGATATTTTATTATCCAGAACCTTAATTTTAACTCCAGGAATTAAGCCAAAATGGGCAGTTAAACGAGAAGATCAGGCAAGGGTAACCACTCCCTATCAAGCAATTATGGATGGCTCTGACAATATTGTAGTAGGAAGTGCTATTCATAGAAGTAAAAATCCTTACGAAGCAGCAGAGAAAATAATTACTGAAATAGATCAGGCATTGAGCGATCGTAATCTTTAATTCAAACTCGCTTTTCATATTGAACAGCGAACTTTTTTTATTTGACTTTTTTATTTAAGAGATTAGTATCTAATGCAGGAGTTTTTAGCTCCTTAAAAATTTGGAGGTAAATGAAAATGGAAGAAAAAGAAATCATAAGGATTTTTGAAGAAACAGGAGCAATCTTAGAAGGACATTTTGTATATACTTCTAGTAAGCATGGCAAAGTTTACGTAAACAAAGATTTTCTTTACATGTTCGTCTTGAAAGTAAAATTACTTTGCGAAATAATAGCTGAACACTTTAAGGATAAGAACATAGAACTTGTTGCTGGTCCAGCTATAGGCGGTGTAGCTTTGACTCAATGGACAGCTTTTGCTCTAACACAGTTTACTGATAAGGAGATCTTGGCAGTTTATTCTGAAGACGGATTAAATAACACAAAGATTTTCAAACGTGGCTATGACAAGCACGTTAAAGGAAAAGGAGCCTTGGTTGTTGAGGACATAACTACTACTGGCGGTTCAGTTAAAAAAACAGTAGAAGCTGTAAAGGCTTTGGGTGGAATAGTAATGGGCGTAGGTCTGCTTTGGAACCGTGGCGCAATCACGAGTCAAGATTTAGGAGTACCAGAAGTGTTCTCCTTAGTTAATGTAACTTTTGAAGCTTTTGACGAAAAAGAATGTCCTTTGTGTGCCCAAAACATTCCAATTAATACAAACGTTGGAAAAGGCCGAGAATATCTTATCCAAAAGGCCTAATAAAACATCTTATTCCCATATTAAAAGTGGGTCTTTTTTTTATTCACAGCTTGTCTTGATTTTAAGCTATTTTTAAGCTAAAATTAATACTAGAGACCTTGCCTTTTAATAGGTGAGGGTTAGTTAAATTTATGCCAAAAATTGATATAAAAAGCCTTGAAAAAAGGGCTGAAAAAGAGATTAAAAACAGCAAGAATCTCAAAGATTTAGATGGTGTTTATAAGAAGTATTTGGACAAAAAAGGTGAATTGTCCAAGGTTTTGCGTTCCTTAAAGAAACTGCCAGAAGTTAAAAGAACAAAGCTGGGCAAAAAAGCAAATGAGCTTAAAGTTTATTTGAAAAAGATTATTGAACAGAAAAGCAAAAAACTTAAAGAAATATCCAGAAAGCAAGTTTATGAAAAAGAGTGGATTGATATTACTATTCCAGCAAGAAAACCTGTTTTAGGTCATCTTCACCCTTTAACTCAAGTAAAAAGAGAAATGGAAGAGATTTTTCAATTAATGGGCTTTTCAGTAATTGAGGGGCCTGAAATGGAAACTGAATGGTATAATTTTGATGCTTTAAATATTCCCAAAGACCATCCAGCAAGAGATTTGTGGGATACATTCTATTTAAAAAATAGATTACTTCTTAGAACTCATACTTCGCCTGTTCAGATAAGATACATGGAGAAGAATAATCCACCTTTTAGAATTATTGTTCCTGGAAGGATTTTTCGCCATGAAGCTACTGATGCTTATCATGAATTTAATTTTTACCAATTAGAAGGCTTAATGCTTGATAAACAAGTTTCAGCTGCTAATTTTAAAGCTATTATTGAAGAGTTTTACAGGAGATTTTTTAAAAAATCAGTGAAAATCCGCATGAGGCCAAGTTATTTTCCTTTTGTTGAACCAGGCTTTGAAATTGATATGACCTGCACTGTTTGTTTAGGTAAAGGGTGTCCAGCTTGCGGAAAAACTGGCTGGCAGGAAATGATGGGCGCTGGAATGGTTCATCCTAATGTTTTAAAGAATTCAGGATTAAATCCTAAAAACTGGCAAGGTTTTGCTTTTGGAATGGGAGTAGAGAGGTTGGTAATGATGAAGTATAAAATTAATGACATTAGGTTTTTGTATAAAAACGATTTAAGATTTTTAAAACAGTTTTAATATTTATGGTTTTTTCCTATAATATATTGCAATCATTTTTTAAAAAGAAATTACCCAAACCAGAAAAACTGGCAGAGATTTTAAATCTTCATTTTTTTGAAGTTGAAGAAATAGAAAAACAGGGGAGTGACTTTGCAATTGATATTGATGTACTGCCCAACAGGGGGTCAGATTGTTTTTCCCATTTAGGAGTAGCAAGAGAGATTTCAGCTCTTTTGAATATTGAACTAAAAGAATTTAAGGATAAAGTTCAAGAAATAGATAATAGTGCTAAGGATTTTATAAAACTTCAGGTTAGCAGTAAAAAAGATTGCAACAGGTACACTGCAAGAGTTATTAATGATGTAAAAGTTGGTTCTTCACCTGGCTGGATTAAAGAAAGGTTAAGGGTTTTAGGCCTTAAACCAATTAACAATATTGTTGATATTGCAAACTATGTAATGCTTGAAACTGGCCAGCCGCTTCATGCTTTTGATTTAGATAAAATAACTGATAGAAAGATAATTGTTAGGCGTGCTCAAAAAAGGGAAAGAATTACAACTTTAGATAATGAGAGATATGCTTTAGATAAAAACATTTTAGTAATTGCTGATAGTAAAAGACCAATAGCTATTGCAGGAATTAAAGGTGGAAAAAAAACAGAAATAGATAAAAAAACAAAAAGTGTTGTTTTAGAATCAGCTAATTTTAATGCTAAAACAGTGCGTCAAGGTTCTAAAACAATAGATTTAAAAACAGATGCTTCTTGGCGTTTTGAGCATGGTATTGATTTGAATCTAACGGAGAGCGCAATAAACAGAGCTGCTTATTTAATTCAAGAAATAGCAAAAGGAAAAGTTTGCAAAGGATTAGTTGATTTTTATCCTAAAAAACCAGTAGTCAAGAAAATCAAATTAGATTTGAATTATACCCAGAGCTTGTTGGGAATAAAGATTCCTGTATCAAAAATAAAAATTATTTTGAAAAAATTAGGATTTAATATTTTAAAAAGTTCAAGTTCACAGTTTTTAGTTGGAGTGCCAACATTTAGATTAGACATATCAATTCCTGAAGATTTAATTGAAGAAATAGGCAGGATTTATGGCTATGAGAACATTGAATCAGTTTTTCCTATCGGAGCTTTAATACCTCCAAAAAGAAACTTTAATGTTTTTTGGAAGAATAAAATAAAAGACATTTTAAAAGAAGCAGGATTCAGTGAGCTATATAATTATTCCTTTGTCAGTAAAAAACAAGGGAAAATGTTTGGCTATGATGTTTCTAATATGTTAGAGCTTGAAAATCCATTAAGTGATAATTATCAGTATCTAAGGCCAAGCTTAATGCCTAATATGTTAGCTGTTTTTAAAGAAAATCAAAAGAATTTTAAAAATATTAAGATTTTTGAACTTGGCAATGTTTTTCTTAAAAAAAGAAAAGCAGAAGAAAAAAGAATGTTAACAGGAGTTATAAATGGAGATTCTTTTTATGAAATGAAAGGAATGGTTGATACGCTTTTAAATAAATTAGGAATTAGTGATGTTTGGTATGATCAGTACAGGGCAACACCAGAAGATTCAAAAAAATCTATATGGCATCCTAAAAAAATTGCTGAAATTAAAGTTAGTCAAGAAGAAATTGGGTTTTTAGGTGAGATTTCTCCAAAGATTATTGAGGAATTGAAAATTAAATCAAGAGTAGTGGTGTTTGATCTTGATTTTGAGAAATTAAAAAAACTAGCTTCAGAAGAAGCTGAGTTTGTTCCAATTTCTCCTTATCCATCTGCAATAAGAGATATAGCGGTTTTAGTGCCTAAAGACATTTTAGTTGAACAAGTTCTAAATAAAATTAATGCAGTTGGCGGTGCTTTAATAAGAGATATTGATTTATTTGATATTTATGAAGGAGAAGAACTTCCTGAGGGAAAAAAGAACTTAGCTTTTCATATTATTTACCAAGCGAAAGACAAAACCTTATCTTCAAAAGAAATAGACGAGATTCAAAATAAAATCATTAAAGCTTTAGAACAAGAACTAGACTGGGAAGTAAGAAAATAATTATGTTAGTTCTAGTTAAGAATTGTTTTTTGTTTTAATTCAATTAAAAATTATGGCTAAAAAAATAAAAAGAGCTTCAAAAAAGAAAGTAAAAGAAACAGCTAGAATTAAAAAAACTAAATCAACTTACACTGCTAAGGATATTTTTGTATTGAAAGGATTGGAACCAATCAGAAAAAGACCAGCAATGTATATTGGTTCAACGAGTCCTGAGGGTTTGCATCATTTAATAAAAGAAATTGTTGGAAATAGTATTGATGAGGCAATAATGGGTTATTGTAATGATATTAAGATTTGGCTTTTGCCCAATAACAGAGTTAAGGTTGAAGATAATGGAAGAGGAATTCCTGTTGGCAGACATGCTTTAACAAAAAAATCAGCTCTGGAAACAATCATGACAACCCTTCATGCTGGAGGTAAGTTTGGAGGTAAAGCTTATGTTACCAGTGGAGGGCTTCATGGTGTTGGTATTTCAGTTGTTTGTGCTTTATCTAAATACATGAAAGTAGAGGTTTGCAGGGATGGTTATAGATATTCTCAGGAATATGCAAGGGGCAAGAAAAAAACAGCTGTCAGAAAAGTGGGGAAATCTAGAGTCACTGGAACAATTATTATTTTTGAACCTGATGAGCAGATTTTTAACACGCTAAAATTCAATGAAAAGAAAATACTTAATTACCTTCGTCAGCAAGCTTATTTAACAAAAGGAGTAAAGATTACTTTTTTTGACCAAAGGATTAAGCCTCATAAAACCTATGCTGTTTATTTTGAAGGAGGCATAATTTCCTATATTAAATATTTAACTAGAATTTCTGCGCCTATTAACCAAACAATCTTCTATTGTTCAGGAGAAAAGAATGGAATCTTAGTTGAATCAGCTTTTCGCTATACTGATGAGCTTGAATGTGTTGAAGAAACTTTTGCTAATAATGTTCATACCCAGGAAGGTGGTACTCATTTAACTGGGTTTAGGTCTGCTCTAACAAGAACCTTTAATGACTATGCAAAAAAGAATGGATTCTTAAAAGAAACTGACAGCAATTTTACTGGTGAAGATACAAGAGAAGGTTTAACAGCAATAATCTCAGTTAAAATAAAAGATCCTCAGTTTGAAGGCCAGACAAAAGCAAAACTGGGCAATTCTGAAGTCAAACCAGTAGTTGAACAAGTTGTAAGTGTTACTTTAGCTGATTTTTTGGAAAGAAATCCAAATGATGCCAGAGCAATTATCCAGAAATTTGCCCTAGCTCAAAAGGCAAGAAAAGCTGCCAAAGCTGCTAAGGACATTATTTTAAGAAAAAAGATATTAGATGGTTTGGCACTGCCTGGTAAACTTGCAGATTGTACTTCCAGAAACCCAGAAGAATCAGAGATATTTATAGTTGAAGGAGAGTCAGCCGGCGGATCGAGTCGTCAGGCTAGAGACCGGCATTTTCAGGCTATTTTGCCTTTAAGAGGTAAGATTTTAAATGTGGAAAGAGCCCGGCTTGATAGAATTCTGAATTCTAAAGAAATTAAATCATTGATTATTGCATTAGGAACCGCTGTTTCAGATGATTTTGATATTGAAAAAGCAAGGTACCACAGGATTGTTATAATGTGCGATGCGGATTCTGTGACTGGCGACACTCCAATCCTTGTTTACAATAAAGAGAAACAGGAATTCTTTTTAACTGAAGTGGGGGAGTTTATTGATAATTGTGATGATACTTTAAAATATCAGGTTTTAACATACAATTCCAAGACTGAGAAATCAGATTTAAAAGATATATACCAGACTATTCGTCATCCTCGTAGAACTCCTATATATGAAATTAAAACTTACTGCGGTTATCCTATTAAGATAACTTCTTGTCATAGCATATATGTTTTTGAAAATGGAAAGGTTGTAACTAAAAAAGGAGATAAGGTTAAAAAAGGAGATATTCTTGTTTTTCCTAAAAAACTTCCTCATCAAGAAAAAGAATATGTTATTGATTTAGAAAAAACTATTTTGAATTCTGGTGTTGAAAATATTTCTGTAAAAATTCCTCAGAATTATATTAAAGAAGTGCCAGCGATGGCTTGGTGTGATTTGAACTCTGGTTCTTGGAATATACTTCAGAGGCAGAGAGAATCAAGTGGAATATCTAGGAGAGTAATGGGAGATTTGATTAAAGTTTATGATAGAGTTGTTCAACAATGGGAGCAGAAGATTGATAATGTTATGCCTAGATTTTATCAATTTAAGCAGTATTTAAACCAGATAGAAATGAGTTCTAAGAATCTTGATTATAATCTGTACATTCCAGTAAAAGATTGGAAAGAACAGAATATTGAAGGTCAATTCTATTACAAAAATCATTCCAGACTTGTTAAAACTAAGTTTAAATTAGATAAAGATTTAAGTTATTTGATTGGATTTTATTTAGGTGATGGTTATGCTAGTTTTCAAAAGAAAAATCCAAACAGGTTCTCAATTTCTTTAAATAAAGAAAACTCAGAACAATATATTAAAAGACTTTCCAGAATTATTAAAAACAAGTTTAGAGCCAAAGCTATTTTGGATTATTCTAAGAATACTAATGGTGTTAATTTGCATTTCCATTCTTTTGAGTTTAAATTGCTGTTAACTGAATTAGGTCTTTTGAAAAAGAAATGTAATGAAAAGTTTATTCCCAACGTTTTCTTTAATGTGGAAAAAGGAATTCAGGAATCTTTGATTGAGGGTTTACTCCATAGCGATGGCTTTATTACAGTCTGGCCAAAACATAAACCAAGAAAAGCAATTTATGGCTGGAGATTATCTTCTAAAAAGCTTATTCAGGGAATAATGACTATTTTCAGGCAGTGGGGGATATTTCCAGCATACAGTATTTCTAAGTCTAAAGATCATTTTAGAAAAGATGGAAAGCTTATTCATTCTAATTTTAAATCCTATGATTTATCAGTTTCTACTGTTGAATATTTGATTAAAACTAAAAATGTTTGGTTGAATCATAAGGACGGTGGAAAATTGGAGAAATATCTTAAGAAAGTGAATTATAAAAAAGTTATTGGTAAATATTTAAAGTCAATTTCCCAAGATTTTGTTGGTCTTAAGGTCAGAGACATTAAGAAAGTTAAAAATCTTGATAATTTTGTTTATGATTTTTCGGTTTATGGAGATCAGAATTTTATAGCTGGAATTGGTGGAGTCTTGCTTCATAACTCAGATGGAAATCATATTAAAACATTGCTCTTGACTTTGTTTTACCGTTACTTTAAACCTTTAATTGAAAGAGGCTATTTGTATATTGCCCAACCACCTTTATATAAAATTCAGGTTGGTAAAAAAATAGATTATGCTTATACTGAAGATCAGAAAAAGCAGATTGTAAAATCACTGGGAAAAAACATAAATATCTCTATCCAAAGGTACAAAGGTTTAGGAGAAATGAATGCAGGAGAACTTTGGGACACTACCATGAATCCAGAAAACAGAACTCTGCTTCAGGTTAATATTGAGGATGCAAGAGAGGCAGACAAGATATTTGATATTTTAATGGGTAAAGAGGTTTTGCCGAGAAAGAAATTCATTCAATCTTATGCTAAAAAAGTGAAGAATCTTGATATTTAACCATTAATCAATACGAATTAAAACCAATTAATTACGAATAAGCGCGAATATAATTATGCCAAATATAGGTACCATATTCAGTAAAATAGATAGCTTTTTTAAGGAAGTTAGAATTGAGATAAAAAAAGTTAACTGGCCAACAACAAAAGAAACCATAAGATATACTTTGACTGTTATTGGTATTTCAATAGCAACAGCAATATTTTTAGGAGGAATAGATTTTCTGTTTACTAATCTCTTAAATAAGTTTATTATTTAGACACTATGCCAAAACAAAAATTAGTACAAAAAAGAAACTGGTATGTTCTTCATACTTATTCAGGATACGAAGAATCAGTTGCCAAGAATCTTAAACAGCGTATTGAGTCGTTAGGTATGGAAGATAAGATTTTCAATGTTATTGTTCCCAAAGAAAAAAAAATAAAGATTAAAGATGGTAAAAGAAAAACAATTGAGGAAAAAATCTATCCTGGATATGTTTTGGTTGAAATGATTGTTACTGATGATTCTTGGTATGTTGTAAGAAATACCCCAAATGTTACTGGGTTTATTGGTGCTGGGACAACCCCTATTCCAGTTTCTAAAAAAGAAATTGATTCTTTAATGGAGAGAATGGAAGAAAAGGAGCCTCGGTATAAAATTGAGGTTAAGCGCGGTGATTTAGTGAAAATTACTGATGGTCCTTTTAAAGATTTTGATGGAAGAGTTTCAGAAATTGATCAGGAAAAAGGAAAGGTAAAAGTTTTAGTAAATATGTTTGGGAGAGATACACCAGTTGAGCTGGATTCTTTGCAGATTAAAAAAATGTAGATTATGGCTAAAAAAGTTATAGCAAAAATTAAATTACAGATTCCAGCAGGTAAAGCTACTCCAGCCCCTCCAGTAGGGCCTGCTTTAGCTCAGCATGGATTAAATATTGCTGATTTTTGTAGGAAATTTAATGACATGACTGCTAATCAGCAGGGTTTTATTATTCCTGTTGAAATCAGTGTTTTTGAAAATAAAACCTATGAATTTAAGTTAAAAAAGCCTCCGGTCTCTGAACTGCTTAAAAAAGCAGCTGGTATTGAAAAAGGTTCTGGCGAGCCAAATAAGGTAAAAGTTGCCAAAATCACTAAAGCCCAGCTTCAGAGAATAGCCCAGGAGAAAATGCCTGACTTTAATACAGAGGATATTGAAGCAGCAATGAGGATTGTAGAGGGGACTGCCAAAAACATGGGAATTGAAATTGAATAATAATTTAAATATATACTATTTTCTATGGTTAATTCAAAAACAAGCATAATTATTTTAACAGTTTTTTTTATTGGAAGTTTGTTTTTTATTAGAAATGGTTTTTTGGCAGTTGACAGAGAAATTGATACCTTAACTTTAGGCCAGACAGTTGTTATGAGCGGTCAGTTAAAAGGACCTTTACTAAAAGTTAATTATATTATTAATTTTGGAGAGAACAGTATTATTGAAGAGCAGCTTTTTCTTTTAAAAGATTCAACTGTTTTTTCATTGCTTGAAGATTTAGCCAGAAAAAATCATTTTCAAATAGAAACCACTTATTATGATGAAATGGGTGTTTTAGTAAAAAGTATTGATAAAATAAACAATGGAATTGATAATAAATACTGGCAGTATTGGGTTAATGATGAGCTGCCAATGGTTGCAGCTGATAAGATGGTGCCTAACAGTGGTGACAGTATTGAGTGGAAATTTGCACCTGTATCTTTTTAATTTTATGGCTATTATTTCAAAAAATTATATGAAGATATTTTTAGCAGCTCTAATTATTTTTTTTGGAGTTGTTTTTCGTATTTTTTTGAATGAGCAGTTTCATATTCCAAACTTTGAAGCTGTTACAGCCATTTCTTTATTATCAGGAGTGTTTTTTAGAGGATTTTATAGCGTTTTAATTCCTTTAAATATTATGTTTTTTTCTGACTTTTATTTTGGAAACAGTGTAATCTATTTATTTACCTGGTCAGCTTTTGCTTTGATTGGGGTTTTTGGTAATATATTAAAAAGAAAAGCAAGACAGTTACATCTTAAAAGCACAGGTTTAGGAATTTTATCGGTTCTGTTTTTTTACGCTTGGACTAATTTCGGCTGGTGGTTAACCTCAGGTATGTATTCAATGGATTTAGGTGGCTTGATTGAATGTTATCTGAGGGCAATTCCTTTTTTGAAAAATCAATTACTTTCAGTTCTCCTTTTTGTTCCCAGTTTTTCTTTAATTTTTTCACGAATGTTTAGTTTTTTTAAAAAATATGAAAAAGAGCTAAAGGCTAAAATATCTTTAAGCTAAATAAAAATATGGAAAACAAAACAAACAAGATTATTTTAGATTACAAAAAATTGTCTGAAATAATTAAGGCCCATAAAACACTTAATCAAAGAATAGTTTGCACTATTGGTTCCTGGGACATGCTCCATATTGGTCATGTTCGTTATTTAAGTGCAGCAAAAGACCACGGTGATATTTTGGTAGTGGGTGTTGATAGTGACAGGGCTATTAGGTTATATAAAAAGAATCCTTTAAGGCCAGTTATTCCTCAGGAAGAAAGAATGGAAATGCTAAGTTACCAGAGTTTTGTTGATTATGTCTCCTTAATAGACGATGTTGATAAGGCTGGGTGCTGGCAAATGAATTTAATAAAGGCAATAAAACCGGATATTTTTATAGCTGCCTCAGGAGAAAGTTATCCAATAGAGCAAAGAAAGCAAATTGTTAAATTCTGTAATCATCTTAAAATTTTAAAACGTCAGGCAAAGAAAACCTCAACCACCAAAATAATAGAGAAAACAGTTAAGCAGCGCTTGGAATACCTTTTAAAAAACTTTAAATCATGAAAAAAAAAGTTTGTGAATCCGGGTTTTACTAAGTCAGGGAAGTATAAAGATGTTTTAAAAACAATCAAAAAAACAGGAAAGTGTCCTTTTTGCAAAGAAAACTTTAAATATCACAAAAAGCCAACGCTATTTAAAAAAAAGAATTGGTTTATTACTAAAAGCAGTTGGCCATATAAAAATACTCAGTATCATTTTTTAATAATATCAGAGAAACACAAAGAAGATTTTACTCAATTAAATACCTCTGATTTTTCTGAAGTTTCCAAGCTTATCAAATGGGCTACGGAAAAATATAAGATAAAGGGAGGTGCCCTTGCTCTAAGATTTGGCAGTGCAATTTATACTGGTTCCACAGTTAATCACCTTCATTTTCATTTAATAGTGCCTGAAATTAACAAAAATACTAAGAAAACCAATACAGTACATTTTGCTGTTGGTTAATTTTGGATTATGGAAAAAATTCAATGGCCTACTCATAATGTGATAATGGTTTCTATTGCCTTTTGTTTCAATGAAAAGAAAGAACTTTTGCTGGTAATGCAGAAAGACAGGGATTTTTGGTCTCCACCAAGCGGTGAAGTAGAAAAACATGAAAATCCTCTTCAGACTGCTATAAGAGAGACCAAAGAGGAAATAGATTTAGATGTAAGGGCTGTGAAGTCCTTAACACCGATTATAAAATGGGAAAGTGAGTATCAAGACGCTGTGCTTGTTTTATTTCATTTTCTTTGTGAGATAACAGGAGGAAAACTTAAGCACATGAAAACTTCTGAGCCTCAATATGATGTTATTGACCATAAATGGATGAGCTTGGATGATATTTTAAAAAACAAGGTTAAAATTGCTCCAAATGTTCTGCATTTAATCGATGAATTAAAAGATAATTTAAAATACTTTGAAAATGGCAAAATCATTGAGCACTAAGAACATTTTAATTATTGGTGAGTTTCCGGTTATTCACAAAGGATATATTGATTTTTTTAATAAGATTTTAAAAGAATCCAAAGCCCATTTTTATCTGGGTTTTTTAGATAGCAAAACCATCAAACAAATGACAAAGCTGGAGCCAGATATTAGAAAAATACCTGCCAAAGAAACAAGAAAAATCATTGATGTTTATCTTCCAATAAAGAAATTTGTTTTGTTAAATAAGGATAATTTTATTGAATTGATAAAAAATACAAGCTTTCAAAAGATAATTATCTTAAAAGGTGAAAAGAGTGAGGATTTTGCAAAACACTATTTGGCTGATAATAAATACAAAAAACATATTCAATATTACGATATCAGGCTGAAGTGGCATGATGATAAAGTAGCTAAATTTAAGAGAAGCAGCTCTAAGGTTTCTAAAGCTGAGTTAATAAAGCATAAGAAATTCATAAAGCAAGCATTTGATCAGGCCCAAAATTCAAAATGTTGGTGGCGTCAAGTAGGAGCAGTTTCGGTCAAAAAAAATAGTATTATTCTAAAAGCATTTAATGAGATGATGCCAACCAATGACGAGTGCTATAAAATAGGGTGTGTTAGAGATAATATTGCTCCAGGCAAATTATCAGAGATTTGCAGTGTTTCTCATGCTGAGGCCTCAATTATTGCTCAGGCAGCTTGCAAAGGAATATCTCTTGAAAATACTGTTATGTATATTACTCATTTTCCCTGCCCGGCCTGCGCTAAATTAATTGCCTTATCTGGAATTAAAAAAATAGTTTATTCTCAGGGTTCAGCTGTGTTTGATGGGGCAAGAGTTATGAAAAGCAGAAAGGTAGAAATAATTAAAATTTAGTTTTTTATGGAAAAAAATAATTGGCCAATCTACTCAAAAGATAACTTAATTTTAGGTAATCCAAAAAGCGAAGCTGCTATTATAACTTTATGGACACCAACAAAACAAATTACTGAAAAGTTAGATAAGAAGCTTTTTTGGGCAGCTGGACAACTTTATTCCAAAAGCGGAATAAATTATATTATCAGGAATATTCTAGCAAACCCTTTTATACATTACTTGATAATTTGTGGTCAGGATCTTTCAGGTTCAGGACAGACTTTGATTAATTTTTTTCAAAAAGGCATTGATAGCGACTATAATATTTTAGATGCTGATTTTGCTCTTATTGATAAAGAAATACCAAAACAAGCAATAGACCTTGTCAGAAAGAATGTTATGGTTAAAAACCTGATAGGTGTTCGGGAAACAGAAAAGATAGCTAAGGAACTAAAAAGCTGTTTAAAGAAAGGCAAACTATTTGCCAGTCCTCAAACATTTCCTGACCATAAAGAAGAAGAATCTTTGTCTTTTCCTACCGACCAGTCAGTTTTTAAAATAAGAGAAAAGTATATTGGTCCTGCCTGGCTTAGAATCTTAAAGCTTATCTTGAAGTTTGGAGTAGTTAATAAGAGCTGGTATGGGAATGAAGTAAGAGAAATTTTTAATGTTGCTAGTGTTATAAGCGAGGAGGATCCTTTTAGGCCTGAAATATTTCCCTTTTTACAGGTTAGCAAGCAAGACATAGAGAAATACCAGTCAAGTATTATGAGGGGTAATAAGGGAGATGAAATCTATAGTTATGGTGAGCGACTCTGGAACTATAAAGGAATGAATCAAGTAGAGGATGTAATAATACCTTACTTAAAAAAATATCCTAATGATAGAGCTGCATTAGCTGTGACATTTGATATGACTGCTGACCATAAAGCTTCTCGGTCTCCTTGTATGTGTTTGGTTCAGGCAACAATTTTAAATGGCAAGTTAAACTTAACTGCTTATTTCAGGAGCCATGCCATATTTTCTGGTTGGGTTTTAAATGCATTTGGTTTGCGTCGTGTTCAGCATTATCTGGCTGAGAAATTATCTAAAAAACTGGGTCTTTTAACAATTTTCTCTAATTGCGCTCATATCTATGATAATGAATTACCGCCAGCTAAAAAAATAGTTCAAGAACATGGTTTCAAAAAACTAGATTATTGCCTTGACCCGCGTGGCTATTTCATTATTAGTGTTAAAGGAAAAGACATGGTTCTTAAGCATTATTCTCTTAACAATCAGTTTTTACAGGAATTTCAACAAAATGGGCTGGAAGAAAAAGCTGCAATTAAGATGTATAATAAGTTAATTTTAGCTGAAACTGTTTCTGATCTCTCTCATGCTTTTGATTTAGGGACTGAGCTTCAAAAAGTTGAAATTGCGATAAAGAATAACCTGGAATATATTCAGGATAAAGATCTGCTGTTTTAATTAATTGTTCAAGGTTTTCAATTGACAATTCGTTTTTGTTGTTATATTTTAAAATATAGTTATTTACAAAAAGAGGTGAAAAAAATTTGGAAAGCACTGAAAATGAAAAAATAAGAAAAGTTTTCGTTGACTACGAAAACTTTATGAGTGCTGTAATAGATATCCATAAAAATAAAGGACAGCCTTCAAAATTTGGGTATGATCATCTTAAGGAATTTTTTAGATGGTTGGCACAAAACAAAAAAACTAAAATCTTTTGTTATTACAAAGACAAGGAAGTAAAAGAAGAAGAACGGAAAACTAGGTTCGTAGATTATTTTCCTATATTGGAGCGACAATTAAGACAAGAGGGAGTTTCTTTTAATGCTTTTAGTGCAAGTAGGGTTAGTGTAGATTCAAGAATACTTGTGGCGCTGGCTACAATGATTAAAGACGACAGAGTTGAACAAATATACTTAGTTTCTGGCGATGGAGATTATGCTGAAATGCTTCAATTACTGAGAGAACAAAAGAAAAAGATTATTGTAGTATCTGGTAAGTCTTGCTGTTCAGGATTACTTAAGGAAGTAGCTGACAAGGTTCAGTATATAGATGATATTTTAGATTTTTTTAAGGGTTAATACCCTATTTTTTTTATTTTCCAACAAGCTGTGCTAAAATAAAAAAATGTTTAAAAATACCAATAAAGGTAAATTCATAGTTTTTGAAGGATTAGATGGTTCGGGTCAGAGTACTCAGGCAGATTTACTAAAAGATTTTTTATTAGAAAAACGTTGTGAAATAATTTTAACAAAAGAGTCTACTATAGACTCTGAAGCAGGTAAGATAATAAGAAAAGTTTTAAACAAAAAACTGAATATTAGTTCTAAAAAACTGCAAGAATTGTTTACTCAAGACAGAAAAGAACATTTGGAAAACACAATAATTCCTGCTTTAAAACAAGGGAAAATAGTGATTTCTGATAGATATTTTTTCTCTAGTTTTGCTTTTGGAGCAGCTGACGGTCTTGATTTAGAATGGTTAATTGAGATTAATAACTCATTTCTTTTGCCAGACATAATCTTTCTTTTAGAAGTTAAGCCTGAGGCGTGCATTAAAAGGATTGAAGGAAAGGGTTTGAAAAAAACTCTTTTTGAAGAAAGAAAGAAATTAGAAAAAGCTTGGCAAGTCTACAGAAAATTACCAGAGCGTTTTAATAATATGTATGTTGTTAATGGCGAAAAATCTATCAATGAGGTTTTTAAAAACATTAAAAAAATAGTTAAGGGAAAGTTAAATTTATGAATAAAAAAATTGCAAAAATCATTGATCATACAAATGTTAGTTCCAAAGCAACAAAAAAAGATATTAAAAAACTTTGTGATGAAGTTAAAAAATATGGTTTTGGAGGGATTTGCGTTAGACCTGAATGGGTGAGTTTTGTAAAAAAAGAAATGAAAAGAGTTAATGTTAAAATTGTGGTTTTAGTTGATGAACCAATAGGGGATAGTTCTCATAAAGAAAGATTGACAGTTTGCAAAAAAATTAAAAAAGATGGAGGTAATCATATTGATATTGTAAATTCAATTCCTGATGTAAAGCATGGGCGCTGGGATAAGGTTTTAAAGGATTTAAAGCCAATTTGTGGGGTTTTACCCACCAAGGTGATTATTGGTTCGGGTTATTTAACAGATGATGAGATTATTAAGGCTTGTCAAGTTGCTAAAAAAGCAGGAGCAATCTGTGTTAAAACTGCTACCAGCAAAGACCCATTAGAGCATCGTGAATTAAAAGAAAAATTCTATCATCTTAGATTAATGAAGAAATCAGCTCCTGGTCTTTTAGTAAAGGCATCAGGGAAGATAAAAACTTTAGAGGATTTAAAAGGTGCAGTTAAAGCTGGAGCTAATATTATTGGCACTAGTTCTGGAGTTAAAATAATGAAAGAAGCTTTAAAATAAATTATGAACAAAGCTGAATTTCAACCAGTAATAGGTTTGGAAATACACGTAGAATTAAAAACTAATTCTAAAATGTTTTGTTCGTGTGCCAATGACCCCAATGAAAGCCAAGCCAATGTTAATGTTTGTCCAGTATGTCTTGGTCACCCTGGTACACTTCCCGTAATAAACAAAGAGGCAGTTAGACGCGTTATTAAAACTGGCTTGGCTTTAAAATCAGAAATTTCAATGGTCTCAAAATTTGACAGGAAAAATTATTTTTATCCAGATCTTCCAAAAGGTTATCAGATTTCTCAGTATGATATGCCCATTGCTCAAAAAGGAGAGTTAAAGTTTAAAATCAAGGGCAAAGAGCCAAAAACCATAAGAATTACTAGGGTTCATTTAGAAGAAGATACTGGCAGTTTAGTCCACAGCAAAGGAGCAGACTATAGCTTGGTTAATTTTAACAGAGCTGGAATTCCTTTAATGGAGCTGGTTACTGAACCTGATATGAGTTCAGCTCTAGAAGCCAGAAAATTCAGTCAGGAGCTGCACTTGCTTTTACGTTATTTAAAAGTTTCTGAAGCTAATATGGAAAAGGGTCAGTTAAGAATAGAAGCCAATATATCAATAAAGCCCAAAAGTTCAAAGGCTTTAGGCACAAAAGTAGAAATTAAAAACCTTAACTCTTTTAGAGTTGTTGAAAAAGCAATTGATTACGAGATTAAAAGGCAAGAAGAGGTTTTAAAAAAAGGCAAAAAAGTTGTCCAAGAAACAAGGGGCTGGGATGAGAAAAAATCAGTAACAGTTTCCCAGCGTGAAAAAGAGCAAGCTCATGATTACAGGTATTTCCCAGAGCCTGATTTGCCGCCTCTTAAGTTTTCTAAAGATAAAATTAATGAGATTAGGGCTGAAATTCCTGAACTTCCTTATAACAAAAGAACAAGGTTATCTGATGAATACAAGTTAGATGAAGATAGCGTTGAGTTTTTTGTTTACAATAAAGATTTAGGAGAATATTTTGAAAAAGTAGTAAGCGAGTTTGAGCCCAATCTTTCTAAGGATAAGCTTCATAACCTCATAACTTTAGCAACAAATTACATAATCACTGATTTACAAAGCTTGTTAAAAGAAAGAGCTGTTGAAGGTGAAGATTTTCTTATTACTCCAGAGAATTTCGCTGAATTTATTAGTTTGATTGAAAACAAAACTATATTAAGCAAGGTTGCTAAAACAGTTTTGCTTGAAATGTTTCAAACTGGTGCTGATCCATCTAATATTATTGAAGAAAAAGGATTGACTCAAATTAGTGACGAGGAAGAGATTTTAATTTTTATTGAAGAAATAATTTCAAAGAATCAAAAAGCAGTTTCAGATTTTAAAAAAGGAAAAGAAAATGCCCTTCAGTTTTTAATCGGTCAGGTAATGACTAGAACAAAAGGAAGAATTAATCCAGAACAAGCTCGCAAGATTTTGAAAAAGAAAATCGGAGTTTAACTGTAAAAAGTTTAAATAATAAACTTATTATATATGTGACGAGGTCTCTCCTTGTCACATTTTGATTTATGTATAAAAAGATAATTTGACAAATAAGAATAATTTTGTATAATATAAAATTCACAAAAAAAAGCAAAGAAAGACAAAGAAAGATTGATAATTATGAAAAGAAAAGAATTAACAGAAGAAGAATTAAAAATAGCAGAGATACTTAGTAAGACAATAGAAAGACTGGATAGAATAGTTTTCCCAGAAAACCCAATAGAAGTTTTTGTGCTTCAATGTTTTCCTCCAGATGAAGCTGAAAGATTTGGATATTGTTCGGAAGCTCCTAATTTCATTAACGATTACAGTGGGGAGCTTTATTTTATTTTTGGGGGCGGGTTGGCTGAAAGAATTGAAAAAGAAAAGCAGAAAAGTATTATGCTTTTCAAAGATTCAGAACTTTTAAAAGCTCCTGACCAACTTCCTCGACTTTCTTTAGAAGAAGTGTTGATTATTCTCGCCGTTCACGAGGTAAGACATAGAGTTTATCAGCATTTTCCAGAGAGATTTTTTTCTCCACAGGACTGGCAAAATACAAACAATGAATATAAATACTTAAAGAGAGCGTTCAGGTACGTTGAGCTTCTATGTAGAGAAATATATACCTCATCGGAAGAATTTAAAAAGGAGTTTGATGCGGCAGTTATTGAACATATCGTGGTTGAGAAATGGCATTATGGTAGAAGAAATCTCTCCGAAATAGCAAGGATTGTCAAATCAGGACCATCAGAATTTTTAAATAAGTTTAAATGAGAGATTAACTCTCTCTTTTTTTTAAAAACGGTTCTCGTTAATATAAAAAAATTCTAACTAATTTTTCTGCTTTTTTATACTTTTTTATCCAATAAATTCTTGAATTTTTCTTAAACCAGGTCATCTGGCGTTTAGCAAACTGTAATGTGTGAACTTTAATATTTTCTTTAATTTTTTCTTTATCTTTTTTAGTAGCAGGAAAAGGTATCCATTCCCGATAACCAATTGTCTGAAGCAGGGGAGAGGTACCATATTTTTTTGTTAGTTTTTTAACTTCTTTTTCAAGCCCAAGTTTAAACATTCTATTAGTTCGTTTTGAGATTCTTCTTTCTAATTCTTTTTTCGGTAATTTTATTCCAATTTGCAAAATATCAAAAAGAGAAGCTTGTTTTTTTCTTTGAACCCAGAATGGTTTTTTTGTAATTTTACAAACCTCAATTGCACGCACTAGTCTTCTTTTATTGTTTTTGTCAATTAATTTAGCGCCTTGGGGGTCTAATTTTTTGTAAATTTTAAACAACTCTTTAGTATTTTTTCTCTCTAATTGTTTCCTTAATTTTTTATTAGGTTTTACTTTTGGAAAATCAATATTATCAACAATTGATTTTATATATAAACCTGTGCCACCAACTAAAAATGGTAGTTTTCCTTTCTTATGAATTTTTTCTATTATTTTAATTGCTTTTTCTTTGTAGAGCGCCACATTAAAATCTTTATTTAGAGCAAGGAAATCAATTAAATGATGGGGGATAGCTTTTATTTCTTTTTTAGTTGGTTTAGCAGTCCCAATAGCCATTTCTTTGTAAATCTGTCTAGAATCAGCTGAAACTATTTCACCATTAAATTGCTTGGCTAGTTTAATTGCTAGGCTTGTTTTTCCTGCTCCCGTAGGTCCTAAAATTACAATCAGTTTTGGTTTAGTGAGAATTCCTTCAAGCCCCCAAGATAAAGCTTTTGTAATTTTTACTTTTATTATTTCACCTATTAAACCTTTATTCTCGCTCTGTATTTTCACTGTTTTATAAGTTCTGGTTTTTCCAAGCAAAGATCCTTTTTTGTATTCATCTATTAACATATCAACCTCTTTTCCAACATATTTTTTATTGTTTTCTAAAGCAGTTTTTTCAAGAATTTTTGTCAAAGCGAGCCACCTGATTTGCTTTTCTTTTTTGGAAATATCATCTTTTAGTTCTAAGGCTTTTGTATGAGGTCTGGGAGAATACTTGGCAATATATGCCATATCAAATTTCATTTCTTTAAACAATTTAACTGTGTTTTGGAACTGGTTTTTAGTTTCAGCTGGAAAACCAACAATAACATCAGTGGACAAACTAATATTTGGGATTTTTTTTCTTATTTTTCTAACTAAATCTTTATATTTTTCAACTATGTAAGCCCGATTCATTTTTTTTAAGATTTCATTATCTCCAGATTGAACTGGTAAGTTTAAGTATTTGGTTACTTTGCTGCATTTTGCCATTGTATTAATCAATTTATTTGAAAAATCTTTTGGGTTTGGAGATGTAAATCTTATCCAGAAATCACCATCAATGTTATTAATTATTTCTAAAAGCTTTGCAAAATTTATCTTAGAGTCAATAGGAGATTTATAATCATTAACGTTTTGTCCCAAAAGCCATATTTCTTTAGCGTTATTTTTAGTTGCTTTTTTTACTTCTTTAATAATTTCTTTATGGCTTCTGCAAATTAAAGGTCCGCGAGTAAAGGGAACAATACAATATGCGCAAGTGTTATTACATCCTGAAGATATTGGAATTAAAGCTGAAAGCTTACTAATTTGCTTGGATTGTATTTTAAAATATTGATTATTTTGTTGCAGTAAAGGTGGCCATAGATTTGATAAAAATCCAGCTTCAAAGTATTTTGGCCATTGAGATAAATTTTTAATACTCAAAACCAAATCAAATATTTTAATGAATTTTTTGTGGTCTTGTTTTGAAATACAGCCAGTTAAAATTGTTTTCAGTCGCTTGTTTTTTTTCTTTAGTTTTTGAAACTTTGGACCAAGCCCATAGATTCTGTCCACTGCTGATTGTCTTACTGAACACATATTTACCACAATTAAATCAGCTTTATAGTGGTTTAAAGCGGGCTTGTATCTGTATTCTTCTAAGAAAGAAGCAATTCGTTCGCTGTCGCTTTCATTCATTTGACAGCCATAGGTAAAAATAAAGTATTTTTTCATAATTTCTTTATAGCACTCTGTGATATATCGGGCAACGCCCGTTATAACGCACGGCGATATATCAAACAATGTTTGATGCAACAGAAAACAGCCTTTTAAAGACTGTTTTCTTTATTATCATAATTATTTACTGGTTAGCTTTCAATTGGATTTGTTCTCGAATTTCTTGTTGTATTCCACAAGCTGTGGTTTTTTCCCAGTCGCTTGGAACATCACATGGGGTGGGGAAATTTCTGCATTCATCTGTTCTTGGATTTTTTGCAGGGGTAATAACGTGAATACAAACTCTTGGGTTTTCACAGCGTGGGACTATACATGTCCCTTCAACACATCGTGAAGTTAAACCAGGACAACGAGGCAAAGGACAATCCTTATCAGTCGTACACTCAAAAGAAACACCAGGATTTTTACATATGTTGTAAGTTCTGTTAACTCTTACTTCTTCTAATCCTTCACAACAAATTCTGCTCACTGTGCCTAAAAGAGGATTTCTATTAATCTCTTCATCTTCTTTGGCGCAAACAATATTGGTTTTACATTCTCCCCTGTAAGCAATTTCTGCATTAACTTTTTTAGCTTCACAAATATTAAGGTATGTTTTTCCATTTTTTTCACAAACTGGAGATTTTATTGCAGCACAGGTTATAGTTCCGGTTCCATCTCCTTGTTGAAATCCTGCTCTTACTTCCATAATTCTGATAGCGTTTCTTGACAGAGACAAAGAAGCTATTGCTTGTCCATATGCCTTGGTATAATTTTGTCCTTCCAATTCTTGTTTGGCTAACACTAATTTTTCTTCAGCCTCTTCAACTAATCTGAATACTGCTGGTATTTCCTCTGCTGTGGCATTTTTCTCTACTATCAAGCTTTTTACTTTTTCAAATAATTCTTCTGCTTCTTTAATTTTTGCCTCGACTTTTTCTTTTGTTGCTATATTTTGGTATTGGTTTTCTATTCTTTCAATGTTTCTTTCTTTTGCTTGTTCAACAACAGATCTTAGTTTTCCTGATAGCTCTTTTCCTCCAAGAGCGTTTAAAATATCTAATTGCTTTATTTTATTTCCGCTTATTTTTTCAATGTATTCTTTAAATCTTTCTTGTTGTTCCTGGGAAAGGTTTTCCAGTTTTCCTCGCAGATTTTCCAGCATGTTTTCTTTTTTTTCTTCAATTTTTTCTTTTATATCCTGAGGCAGTTTTTCTTTCAAATTATCAAGTATTTCTATGTTTCTAAATTCTTTAAATTTGCTTCCTGTTATTTTCTCAAGATTTTCCTCTAATCTTTCAGGAATTTTATCTTTATCCTCAAGCTTTAGCATTACATCTTTAAATCCGATTAAATGCTTTTCCCTGGATTCTTTTATTTTATCAAGCACTTCAGGAGGAACCTGTTCTTCTAATTTTTGAAGAAGCCTTTGATGAAGAATTTGATGTTGGGTATATTTGTCTAAAAATTTTCCTACTTCTTCATTTTCCTGAGCATTTTCTCTTATTCTTTCCGTAAGTCTTTTCACTGTTTCTATTTCTCCTTCATAGTTTTCAGCAGCTCTTTTTATTGCCTGAGCACTTTTTTTTCTTTGAATCATTTCTTTTAATTCTATCAATTTTTCATTCGCAAACTTTTCTCTTAATTCTGCTTTAGCTACTGGGTTAAAAGTGAATAATGATCGGATGTTTCTGCCTAGGTTTTTGAAAAAATAAAAAGGGTTGTCAGGCAAAACTGTTGGTGGGCTGACTTCCAAATCAGCTGGCTGAATATCTTCATCAAGATTAATAGCTTGTTCTACAGTTTCAGTATCTTCAGGCTCTTCAGCCCCAACTAATGGTGAACAGATAACTTGAAGGGGGTAGCTCTCGGCTACAAAACATTGAGTATCCTCAGGACATTCATAATAACTACAGGGATTAGGCTGTGCGCATCTCAGACCTATTTCTGGAAAGCTGACACATTCTAATTCTTCAGAACAAGGTTCTTCAATACTACAAATAATCTCACTGATTTCCTGTGAAAGAGTTGCTCCTTGAACATAAATAGCTTTTCCTAGAGCTAATCCTAAAATTGCTAGAATAAAGAATAATTTAATTTTATTTGTCATATTTTATGAACAATGATTACATTAATTAATTTTTCTTTTTTTCCACTTCTATTTTCGTTTTTTTAATAAACTCTGTCAATTTAATTTTCCCCAAATCTTTCCCTTTGCTTCTTATTCTAACTGATTTTGATTTTGACTCTTCATCTCCAACCACCAGCAGGTAGGGGATTTTCTGAATTTCACCATTCCTTATTTTCTTAGAAACACTTTCATTTTCATCTTTTAATTGATATCTGAAATTATTTTCAGCCAATTTTTTTGAAACTTCTTTTGCGTATTTAACATGTTGTTTTCCAACTGGAATTACCCATATTTGCTCAGGAGCTAGCCATAAGGGAAATGCGCCTCCATAATGCTCAATTAAAATACCTATAAACCTTTCAATAGAGCCCATAATAGCTCTGTGGCACATAATAGGCCTGTGTTTTTTATTGTCTTTTCCAATGTACTCAAGCTTGAATTTCTCAGGCATAAAGAAGTCCAGCTGAATAGTAGCACATTGCCAGGTTCTGCCTAAAGAGTCTTTTACTTCATAATCCAGCTTAGGTCCATAAAAAGCACCATCTTTTTCTTTTATTAAAACAGGAAGTTTTGACTCTTTCATGACCTCTTTAAGAATTTTTTCTGCTTTGTTCCATGTTTTAATATTGCCCATAAAATCATCAGGTCTGGTTGAAAGATAAATCTTATACTCAAAATCAAATGGTTCATAAATCTCTTTAGCAATCTGGATTATTTCTTTAACTTGCTCTTTAATTTGATCCTCTTTCATAAAAACATGAGTATCATCCTGGGTCATTTGAGCAACTCTAAACAGTCCATTTAGCTCACCAGATTTTTCATTACGAGTTACAGTTCCAATTTCAGAGTATTTAATAGGTAGGTCTTTGTAAGAACGCATTTTATGCTTGTAAATCATTATCTCACCCGGACAATCCATTGGTTTGAGAGCATACTTTCTTTTTCCTTTTCCATGAGTAAAAAACATTTCATCTTTGTAGTGATCCCAGTGCCCGGACTGCTTAAAAACTTCAATTGAGAGTAGATTAGGAGCCATTACTTCTTTGTATCCATATTTGTTTTGGATTTTTTTCCATCTTTCAAAAAGAATGTTTCTAATAATCATTCCTTTTGGCATCCAAAAAGGCATTCCAGGAGCAACACTTGACAAAAAGAATAAATCTAGTTTTTCACCAAGTTTTTTATGGTCTCTTTTTTTTGCTTCTTCTAAGTCTTTAACATATTTGTCCAGCTGCTTTTTTGTCTTGAAAGCAGTGCCATAAATCCTGGTTAACATTTTATTTTTTTCATCTCCTCTCCAATAAGCACCAGCAACAGATAAAAGTTTAAAGGCACCAATCTTTCCAGTGGATTTAACATGAGGACCACCGCACAAATCAACAAACTCATTTCCAGTTCTATAAATTATTGCCTTTTCTTTCTTTTTTTCTATTTCATCTAACCATTCTTGCTTATAAGGGTTGCCTTTAAATAGTTTTCTGGCTTCTGATACTTTTAAAATCTCTTTTTTAAAAGGCAGGTTTTTGTCAATGATTTTTTTCATTTCTTTTTCAATCTTTAAGAAATCCTTTTCATTGATTTGTTTTTTATAATCAAAATCAAAATAAAAACCATATTCAATAGCAGGGCCCATTGCCATTTTTAGTCCTGGATAAAGTTTTAACATTGCTTGGGTTAAAATATGCTCAGCACTATGACGCATTGCTTCTAATTCTTTATTTACCTCTTTCTTTTTAACCATATTATTTATATTTAATTAATTAATTATATATCTTTTTGATCTATTAAACAAAAACCTCTTTTTATAGAGGCTAGTTCTTAAATAATTAAAAAATTCAAGGCCTAGCCTCCTAAAAAGAGGTTGTAGTTGTAGTGTTAAGTTGTTTCAAAATTCTTAACATATTTTTAATTTAAGATTTTAATAAGTTTTTGTCAAACTTCAATAATTTCTTCAATATCTTCGCAAATTAGTTTTGGAGTTGTGCTTCTACTGCTGTCTAATTTCCCTGAAACAAAGACTATTTTGTTTTCTTTAAATAATGTTGGTTTTTTTTCAATCATTGACGGAAACACCACCACTTCAATTTTATCAGATAAATCTTCCAGATTCATAAAAAGCATTGGCTTGCCAGTTTTAGTAATAATTTTCTTAATTTTGGAAATTATGCCTCCTATTCTTACGTGCCTGCGTGACAGGGAAGCGCCAAGGCTTGCTATCTGAACAGATTTTTTCTCTAAAATAGCCCTATAATCCTCTAATGGATGGGAGCTGACAAAGAGGCCTAAAAGTTCTTTTTCCCAGCTTAGTTTTTCGCTTTTACTTGCTGCCTCTGTAGCTTCAAGACGGATTTTTGCTGCTGCTGTTTGCGTTCCGTCAAAAAGTCCAATCTGGCCATTTGACCTTATTCTTTGATTTTCTCTGTTCCAGCTTAAAAATCTTTCTAAGTTATGGAGAAGCTGGTTTCTTTCTGCAAATTTATCAAAAACTCCTGCCTTAATAAGACTTTCCAAAGATTTTTTATTCAAATCTTTTGAGCTTATTCTTGAGATAAAATCATTAATTGACTGAAAAGATCCATTGTTTTTCCTTTCATTAACAATTGTATTAACAATGCCTTCACCTACATTTTTTATTGCAAATAAGCCAAAGCGCATTTGTTTTTTATGGGGAATTACGCTGAAGTTTCTCCAGCTTTCATTAATATCAGGAGGCAGCACTTCAATTCCCATTTTTTTACATTCATCAATTAAAAACCCAATTCTTTCTACATCTGCTTTTTCTGAAGTTAAAAGAGCTGACATAAATTCAACTGGATAATGTGTTTTCAAATAAGCTGTTTGATAGGCAATAGTAGCATAGGCTGTTGAGTGAGAGCGATTAAATCCGTAACGTGCAAAAGGCAAAATCCATTCCCATATTTTTCTGGCAACACCTTCTTCTATTCCATTTTTTTTCATTCCTTTAATGAGCTTTTGTTTTTGTTCAAGAAGCAGTTTTTTAATCTTTTTTCCAATAGCTTTTCTTAAAATGTCTGCTTCAGCCAGAGAGAACCCGGCTAATCTTTGGGCAATAAACATTAAATCTTCCTGATAAACAGGGAGTCCGTAAGTTTTTTTAAGAATTTCTTTTAATTTTGGATGAATATATTCAATTCTGCTTCTGTTTTGTTTCCTGGCAATGTATTCAGGAATTAAAGAAATAGGACCAGGTCTGTAAAGCGCAAGCATGGCAATAATGTCTTCAAATTCATCAGGTTTTAATTGTTTTAAGTATCTTTGAAAACCAGCTGATTCCATTTGAAACACCCCGACTGTTTTTCCTTTTTGCAATAATTTATAAGTTTGCCTATCATTTAACGGGAGATTCTCAATATCAATTTTTTTCTTATGTATTGCATATATTCTTGCCAGAGTGTCTTCAATAGTTGTCAGATTTTTTAATCCCAAAAAATCCATTTTCAAAAGCCCTAAATCTTCAACTGCGTGCATTTCATACTGGGTAATAATTTCATTCTTATTCTGGGTTGGATGTTGTAAAGGAATAATGTTGTCTAATGGTTTGGCTGAAATCACTATTCCGCAGGCATGGGTTGAAGCGTGACGGGCTACTCCTTCTAGTTTCTTGGCTAAATTAATTAATTTTTCAGCTTTAGTGTCTGTTTCATAAAGCTGGCGGAATTCAGGGATTTTTGCTAAAGTTTCTTCCAAATTGTGTCCAAAAGGAATCATTTTTGCAATCTGGTCACAGTAGCTATAATTGTATTCAAGAGCCCTGCCAACATCTCTTATAACAGCGCGCGCTGCCATTGTTCCAAAAGTAATAATCTGAGCAACCATTTCTTTTCCATATTTTTCAGTAACGTATTCAATAACTTCGCTTCTTCTTCTGTCAGTAAAGTCCAAATCAATATCAGGTAGTTCGTTTCTTCCAACATTTAAAAAACGTTCAAAAAGAAGATTATATTTTAATGGGTCAATGCTGGTAATATTTAAAACATAAGATACTAAAGAGCCTGCTACGCTTCCCCGGCCAGGACCCACCACAATTCTTTTTTCTTTTGCCCAGTTAACAAAATCCTGGACAATTAAAAAATATGAAGAAAAACCCATTTTCTTAATCATTTCCAGCTCATAATTAAGCCTGTTTATAACTTCTTTTTTGGGTAAAGCGCCATATTTCTTTTTCAGGCCTTGTTTACAAAGCTTTTCCAAATATTGTTCAATCGTCTCATTATTAGGTGTTTTAAATTCAGGCAATCTTATTCGTCCAAGCTTAAATTCAAAATTGCATTGTTCTGCTATTTTTAAAGTATTTTCAATGGCTTCTGGAACGTCTTTAAAATCTTCTATCATTTGCTCTGGTTTTGTTAAAGAAAAATCATCAGATTTTATAGTCAAGCGCTCAGGATCATTAGGGTCAGCACCAGTATTGATAAGCATTAAAGTGTCTTGAGCATCAGCATCCTCTGGTTTTAAATAATGAGAATCATTTGTTGCAACTAATGGAATCTTTAATTCTTTTGAAAAAGAAATTAAAACTTCGTTCACTTTTTTTTGTTTTTCAATGTTTGGATGATCCTGAATTTCTAAATAAAAATTGTCATTGCCAAATATCTTTTTATACTTTAGCGCTGTTTCTTTTGCTTCTTTAATTTTATTTTGTAAAATCAATTGAGGGATTTTTCCATTTAAACATGCTGATAGTCCAATTAGTCCTTCTGAGTGTTTAGCCAACAGTTCGTCATCAATCCTTGGCTTATAATAAAATCCTTCCAAATGAGCTTTTGTCAGTAATTTAACCAGATTCTTATACCCTGTTTCATTTTTAACTAAAAGAATTAAGTGATAGATTCTGTTATCAATGTGCGGTCTTTTCTGATGCATGTCTTCATAGGCAGTGTATGCTTCACAGCCAATAATTGGCTTTATTTCTTTTTTCTTTGCTTTTTTAAAAAATTCAACTGCGCCGTAAAGCACTCCGTGGTCAGTTAGCGCAATAGAATCCATGCCTAATTTTTTTGTATAATCCAAAAGCTCATCTATTTTTGGTAGGCCGTCTAAAAGAGAGTAGTGGCTATGGACATGTAGATGAGTGAATTTTGACATAATTAAATCATTTTACTTTTTCTACCAAGGATGGTCAAATTTACACTTTTTTAATTTATGATTTTCAATATAATTAAGATAATGAAGTATCCAAATTTTTCTGAAGAAAAAAAATTATTGAAGAGGGGATATAAAAGGGTGGTTGGAATAGATGAAGCTGGTAGAGGGCCTTTAGCGGGTCCAGTATTTGCTTGTGCTGTTGTTGTTTATAAAATACCAAAATCTAAAACCAAAATGCCAAAGATAAGAGATTCAAAAAAACTAAGTCCAAAACAAAGAGAAGAGTTTTATAAAATTCTCATAAACCACAAACAAATTCAATGGGGGATAGGCAGGGCTTCAGAAAGAATAGTTGACAGAATTAATATCTTGGAAGCAACAAAATTAGCTATGAAAAGAGCGGTCAGAAATCTTGAGAAGAAATTAGGAAAAAGACAGATTGGGTTTTTAATTTTAGACGGCAGAATAAAGGTCAATTTAGATATTCCTCAAAAGTCAATTATAAAAGGTGATAATAAAGTTTTTTCATGCGCAGCAGCTTCTATTATTGCAAAGGTAAGAAGGGATAGATTAATGAGAAGACAGCATAAAAAATACCCTCAATATGGTTTTTTTAACCATAAGGGCTATGGTACAAAAAAACACATAGCTGTATTAGCAGAATTAGGGCCTTGTAAAATTCACAGGAAAAGCTTTAAACCAGTGATAAGATATAGTTAAATCGCTCATTTTTACTTGCAATTTCCATAAATTTAGTTTAAAGTTATAAAATTAGCCAGTTAACGATATGGCCATTGAGCCATTTTTATTATGGCCGTCCCAAAGAAAAGAGGCACAAAATCAAAAAGAGACAAGAGAAGACTTCACCTTGTTTTAAAAGAGCCCAATTTAAACAAATGTCCAAAATGCGGGGCTTTGCGTTTATCTCACACACTCTGTTCTTCTTGTGGTTATTATAAAGGAAGGCAAGTTATTGATGTTTTTGCTAAATTAGATAAAAAAGAAAGAAAAAGAAGAGAAAAAGAGATTCAAGCAAAAGAAGATAAAGAAAAAGCACCCAAGAAAAAATCTCTGGATTGGAAATCCTTATCCAGAAAATAATTATTAACAATTCAATCATTTAACAATTTAATTCATGGCCAGTCGTCATCTTTCGCGTTCAATAGCAATGCAGTCTCTTTATGAGTGGGATTTTTCCGATAAAGAACTGGATTTAAATACTATTGTTGAAAGAAACCTTGAGGAGTTTGGTCCAGGACTGGAAGATAAAACTTTTGTCTGGGAACTGGTAACCGGTGTGATCGAGCATTTAAAAGAAGTTGATAATATTATTAAAACAGCTGCTCCTCAATGGCCAATTAACCAGATTTCAATTGTTGATAGAAATATTTTAAGACTCGGGATTTATGAATTGCTCTATGAAGACAAAAAAGCTGTTCCTCCAAAAGTAGCTATCAATGAGGCAATTGAGCTGGCAAAATCTTTTGGTGGAGAAAATTCAGGTAAGTTTATTAATGGAGTATTGGGAACAGTTTACAAGAATCTTCCTGGTTACGAAGAAGATAAAGAAAAGAAGCCAAAAGATAAAGAAAAGAACAAAAAAGAAGTAGAAAAAGTAAAAAAGAATAAATGATTGCCAGGTTGCTACATTGCTAAATTATTCTTCACAATTTAACAATTTAACAGCTTAGCAATTTAATATTAATGAAAGACATTTCAATTCTTGAGAAAAAATTAAATCTTAAGTTTAAGGATGAAAACCTTTTAACCCAGGCATTTGTTCATCGTTCCTATTTAAACGAAAACCCTGATTTTCACTTGCATCATAATGAGAGATTAGAGTTTTTAGGAGATGCTGTGCTGGAATTGGTTGTTACTGAAGACCTTTACCAGAATTATCCTAAAAAACCAGAAGGGGAGTTAACTAACTGGAGAGCAGCCCTTGTTAATTCAAAAATACTTTCTACAATTGCCCAGGAGCTCAAATTTGGTGATTTTGTACTGCTTTCCAAAGGTCAGTCAAAAGAAGCAGGCAAAGCCAGAAAATATATTTTAGCCAATGTTTTTGAAGCAATAATTGGAGCAATTTATCTTGATATTGGATATGATGCTGCTAAACAGTTTATCAAAAAGAACTTAATGAAAGAATTACCAGAAATTATTGAAAAAGGACTTTACAAAGATGCTAAGTCACGATTTCAGGAAGGAGCTCAGGAAAGAACAGGCATTACTCCTTCATATAGAGTATTAAAGGAGTGGGGTCCTGACCATGCCAAGCACTTTGTTGTTGGTGTGTTTTTAAAGAAAAAATTAATAGCTAAAGGTGAGGGTTCTTCAAAACAGGAAGCTGAAGAAGCGGCAGCCCAAAACGCTTTAGAAACAGAATAAATATGTTAGTAATTAGATTATTCAGAGTAGGTAAAAAGAATCAGCCAGCATTTAAAATTGTTGTGACTGATAAGAGAAACCCTCCCAAGAGCGGTCGTTTTGTTGAAGAGGTTGGTTTTTGGAATCCATTAATCAAACAAAAGGTTTTAAATAAAGAAAGAATTAAATATTGGCTTTCAGTTGGCGCTCAGCCTTCAGAAACCATTCATAATTTACTGGTTTCAGAAAAAATTATTGAAGGCAAAAAAATATCAAAGCATAAAAAGCCAAAGAAAAAAGAAGAGAAAAAGGAAGAAGCTGCAGTTTCCGTAGAAGCTAAAAAAGATGAAGAGAAATCAGAAGAAATGAAAACAGAAAAAACTGAAGAAAAAAAAGTAGAGGAGCAGCTTGAAGAAAAAACTAAAGAGAAAAAAAAGGAAGCTAAACCTGAAGCAGAAAAGCCATCAGAAGAAGCTCCAGAACAAAAAGAAGAAGTGAAAGATAAAGAAGTTAAGGAAGAGAAGGCAGAAGAAAAAAAAGAGGAGAAAAAGGAAAAGCCTGAAAAAGAATCAAAACCTGAACAAATAGAAGAAAAAAAAGAATAATTTTTTATAAATACCTTGCATATAAAACTCGTTTTAAACGAGTTTTTATGTTTTTAACAACCATTGACAAAAACCTTAAATCCATTAAACTTTTAGACAAGTAGCAAATATATCTGATTGGCTGATCCTCCGATTGATTAATGGAGAGGTAGGCTGAAAGGTCGGGCTACTGAATGAAACATTATTGATTGATAATATGGCTAAATCAAGTGATCAAGACTTTCTTGAGTTTATTGTTAAAGCCTTAGTTGATAACCCAGACGATGTTAAAGTTGACCGCAAGGTTGATGAAATGGGAGTTTTGCTTTCATTGAAAGTAAACCCTGAAGACATGGGTCAGATCATTGGTAAGGCTGGATCTACTGCTCGAGCTATTAGAAACCTGGTTAGAATTGTTGGTCTTAAGAATCACGCTAGAGTGAATTTAAAGATCGAAGAACCAGAAGGGTCTCGTGCTCAAGGAAGAAAATCTCCATCAGCCGGAGAAGAACTTAGTGATTTGAAATTGTAAATTTTACCCTCCAAAATTTTCCTTCAGAAAACTTGGGAGGGCGAAAGATTTACTACTAACAAAAGCAGTGCTATTATTAGTGTGATAGTGCTGTTTTTGTTAAAAAAATATGATTAAATTTAATATTATTACAATTTTCCCTGATATATTTAGCTCCTATTTATCAGATAGTTTAATTGACAGGGCTTTAAAAAAGAAGCTTATTAAAGTTAAGGTTCATAATTTAAGAAAATGGACCACTGATCGTCATCAAACAGTTGATGACAGGCCTTATGGTGGAGGATTAGGAATGGTTTTTAAAGTTGAGCCAATTTTTAAAGCTGTAAAAGAAATTTTAAAAAAATCAAAAGCTAAAAAAAGAAAAATTATTCTTTTTACACCTCGTGGAAAAAAGTTTAACCAAAAAACAGTCTATAATCTGTCAAAACTTGACGAGATTATTATGATTTGCGGACGCTATGAAGGAGTTGATGAGAGAGTGGCAAAGCATATTGCTGACATGGAATTGTCTATAGGGGATTATGATTTAATGGGAGGAGAACTGCCAGCAATGGTTGTTATTGAAGCTGTTTCAAGATTAATTCCTGGGGTTTTAGGAAAAGAAAAGCTTTTAAAAGAAAGAATAACAAAAGAAAAGGGCTTTATTGAATATCCTCAATATACAAGACCTGGAGTATTTAAACCAAAAGGAAAAATTAAAGCAAAAAACCCTAGAAAATGGAGTGTTCCTAAAGTTTTATTATCTGGAAACCATAAAGAAATTAAAGAATGGAGGGAAAAATACAGGAAGGAAATAGGTGGAAAATAAGGATGTTCTGTGCTAAAATTAAATTCCTAAAAAGGGTGGTTGGCGGAGTAGACAAACGCTCTGGTCTGTAAAACCAGCGTCTTCGGACTACGTAGGTGCAAATCCTACACCACCCACATTGATTTAGTGTATTTTTTAGTTATAATATGCCGAGATAGCTCAGTTGGTAGAGCATTTGCATGGTAAGCAAAAGGTCACGAGTTCAATCCTCGTTCTCGGCTCATAATTAATTCAAATTTTATAAGTATGGCAAAAAAGAAAAATCCATTCGTAAAAATGAAGTGTGAAGAATGTAAAAGGGTTAATTATCATACGCAAAAATCCAAGAAAATGTTTACTGAAGTTAAAACTAAGTTAGAATTGAAAAAATTCTGCAAATGGTGTAGGAAACATACATTACATAAAGAGGCGAAGAAGTAAGTATACTATGAACAAAAATCACTATCTTCATGAAGTCGCAATTACAGCTATTATTGTAAAGGATGGAAAATATTTAATTACCAGAAGATCGCCAAAGAAAAAGAGGTTTCCAGGAATGTGGACAGTACCAGGGGGAAAGATGGAGACAAGTGATTATTTACAATTACCAAAAGACACGAAGTATTACTGGTATAATGTTCTGGAGCGTACATTACGAAGAGAACTCAAAGAAGAAGTAGGGATTGAGGTTAATAATATTGAATATGTGACAAGCCTGGCAACGGTTCACGCTGACGGAAGCCCATCACTCGTAATCTCTTGTATGGCAGATTATATTTCTGGCGACATTAAGCTTCAGGAAGATGAATTGGATCAACATGCCTGGGTGAGTTTAGAAGAAGCAAAAAATTACCAGCTTATTGATGGAATTCATGATGAGCTTGTTATGGCTGAACGAATACGAAAAGGTGAAAAGATACAGTGGAAAAGATTTTGAATTGAAAAAATTCTGCAAGTGGTGTCGTCAACACACTTTATACAAAGAATTAAAAAAATAATTCTTATGAATTTAAAAGAATACCAAAAGCTTTGCAAAGCAACTGCCCAAAAATTTAAGAACAGGGAAAAAGAAATACTAACTTGGGGTTTAGGTATTACAGGTGAAGCAGGAGATCTTGCTGGTTGTATTAAAAAAACATTTTCTCATGATAATGATCAGACAGATGGTATAAAAGAAAATCTTGGAGATACATTATGGTATGTTGCAATGATTTGTAATTTTTTTGATTGGGATTTAGAAGAAGTTTTAGAAGAAAACATCAAAAAGCTTAAAAAAAGATACCCTCAAGGATTTGATTTCAAAAACGCTCAAAGAGGTGGAACAAGGATAGACTGGAATGAAGAGGAGAAATAAGATAATATTATGGCTAGGAGGGGGTGTAGTGAAGTGGTATCATGGGAATCTCCAAAATTCCAGTCGGGGGTTCAATTCCCTCCACCCCTGCCAAAATATGACTATAAAAAAAACAAAAATTAAATTACCAAAATTCTTGTTAGGAGTTCCTGTGGCATTATTGTCTTTGAAAGTTTTTTTTGGAGGACTTTTTGGTTATTTATTGGCACATTTTTTATCTGGAAAGCTTAACTCTGTGATTTTAGGCACTGGGAATTTTAAATTTCATTTTCATCATTGGATAATGGGTTTTGTTATGCTGACTGTTATTCTGCTTTATGAGATTTCTCCATTAGCAAATCAATTATTCTATGGATTTTTAGGCGGAGTAATTTTTCAGGGAATTTCTAATTATTCAGACTGGCACAGGATTTTTTCCAAAAAACATTAATCTTAGATTTAACAAAAAAACATACTGAAAATAGAGTATGTTTTTTTGTTCGTTTCAGAAGTTCTATTTCTTTAGATAAGCCGGTAGTTTTAATCCTAATTTTGATAGATTATCTAAAATTGACCCAGTCAAAGCCAAGAGCACAAGTATATATGAAAATTGGCTTACTTTAGCCAAAGATGGAATTGCTGTTGGGATGAGCATTAAAATTCCAAAACCTAAAATATAGGCTAAAACAGGTCTGAACATAAAATCAGCTACTTTTCCTAAACGAAAGTCTTTTTTCACCAAGGCAGCAATAATTCCCAGTAATACATCAATTACAATTAGGATAATAATCCACTTCATTTCAGATGTTTTAAGCAGAGTAAGTATATCTACCATAGTTTTTAACAGTTTATTTTTAAAACAAAAGCAATTAGTTTCGACCTTTGACTGGACAGGATAAGCCTGTCCAGAAGCGATTAGTATATTGTAGAACAATCTGTCAAATTTAGAAAATCAATTTTCCACAGCCTTAGAATATGATAGAATAATTAATATGGAGAAAAGAAAAATCATTGGAATTATAGTTATTGTTTCTTTGTTGATAATTCTTGCTTCTAGAACTATTTTTAAAAAAACAGAGGATGGTTTTATTTTTGCTGAAGCCAAAATTGCAAATGTTATTGAGGAAGTTTCAGAAACTGGTCAGGTTAAAAAAGGAGAACAAATTGAGCTTGGTTTTAAAACTTCAGGCATACTTGAAAAGATTTACATCAGTGTGGGTGAAAAGGTTGAGGAAAAAGATGTTTTAGCAAAGCTAGAAAATACTCAACTAAATATTCAGTTAAGCGAGGCCCAGGCAAGTTTACAACTCTATCAAGCTCAACTTAATAAACTGATTGCTGGTGCAACTCCTCAAGAAGTTCAAGTTAAACAAACTGCTGTTGATAATGCCCAGATTGCACTTGATACTGCTAGTCAAGCCCTAGAAGATATTAAAGCCCAGGGACAAAAAGATTTAGAATCTGCTTATGAAGACGCCTTAAATGTCTTAGATGATTCATATTTAAAAACATCAAACAGTTTTAATGTGGTAAGTTTAGTTCAAAGAACATACTTTACTTCCGCTGATCAGGAATCAATTAATATTAGAGAGAATAAAGATAAAATACAAAATACTTTAAATGAAGTTGAGCCATACGTAAACACAGCTAGAGATACTGAAACAAATCAGGATATTGACAGTGCCCTATATCAAATGAAAGAGGCGCTAAACAACATTTCTGATGCCTTAAAAGTTATAAGAGATACTTGTGAAACAGTTGGTTATAAAAACATTGTTTCTTCTAATGATAAATCTTCTTTGGACACTCACAGAGGATATATTAATACAGCTCTAACAAATGTTGTTAATTCCCAGCAAACCATTTCTTCAACTGAATTAGACAATAGTGTTAATATTAATACTTATTCTGCTAAGGTTGACACAGTCCAAGGCAGTTTAAAAGCAGCTCAAGATGATTTAGCAAAGTTAACTGCTTCTCCAAGACAGGAAGATGTTGATTTGTACCAAGCTCAGGTTAAACAAGCCAAAGCTAAGGTTTGGCTTTTACAAAATCAGATTGAAGACACAATATTAAATGCACCTGTTAGTGGACAAATTATTAAAATTGAAAAAAGGGTAGGGGAATTAGTGCAATCAGCATTAAAAGATGCTGTGATAACTATTCTTCCTTCTGATCCTTTTAGCATAGAGGTAGATATTTATGAAGAGGATGTGGCAAAAATGAATGTTGGCAATCCAGTAAACATTACTTTAGTTGCTTTTCCAGAACAAACCTTAACAGGAAAAGTAATTTCAATTGACCCTGCTGAAAAAGTAATAGATGGAGTGGTTTATTATGAAGTTTCTGTTTCTTTGGATGATTTACCTGAAGGCGTAAAACCTGGCATGACTGCTGATTTAGTTATTAGGACTGATTTCAAAGAAAACGTATTAACTGTTCCGAAAAAAGCAGCTAGAAAAAAGAATGGAAAAACAATGGTTCAGGTTTTAGAAAATAAAACTATTACAGAGCGTGAAATAGAAGTTGGACTTAAGGGCACTAATGATGTTATAGAAGTTATTTCTGGACTTGAACAAGGTGAGCAAGTTATTTTACCTTAAATGTCAGAAAAAGTTATTGAACTAAATAATGTTTGGAAGATTTATCAATTGGGAAAAGTAGAACTAATAGCCTTAAAAGGAGTAAGCCTCGATGTAACTCGAGGTGATTTTGTAAGCATCATGGGACCATCAGGTTCTGGCAAATCAACCCTTTTAAACATGATAGGTTGCTTGGATATTCCAACTAAAGGAAAAGTTGTTTTAAATGGAAAAGATGTTTCAAAATTAACAGAAGATCAACTTTCTCAACTTAGAGGAAAAACTATTGGTTTTGTGTTTCAGACATTTAATTTAATGCCTCACTTAACAGCTCTTGAGAATGTGATGCTGCCAATGGTTTTTCAGGGTAAATCATTAGAACAAAGGAAAAAAAAGGCAAAACAGCTTTTAACATCAGTTGGTTTGGAAAAAAGAATTAATCATCAGCCAGCTGAACTTTCAGGCGGTGAAAGGCAAAGAGTAGCTATAGCCAGAGCTTTTGCCAATGACCCAGAACTTGTTATTGCTGATGAACCAACAGGTAATTTGGATTCAGTAACTGGCAAGAAAATTATGCAGCTTTTAAAACAATTTCATCAAAAAGAGAAAAAAACAATGATTGTTGTAACTCATGATCCTAATATTGCTGATTATAGTGAGAAGATATTTAATATTAAAGATGGTGAGATTATTATTAATCATCAAAAAGCATCCAAGTTTTTATGGAGGAAATAAAAGAATATTTCTATATTGCCCTAAGAAATCTCAGAACAAGATCTTTAAGGAGCTGGCTTACTATTTTTGGTATTGTTATAGGGGTGTTTTTAATTATTAGTTTATTGTCTTTATCAGAAGGGATTAAAGCTAGCATTACACAGCAATTAAGGTCTTTAGGGGGAGAAATGATTTTTGTTATGCCTGGTGATATTTCCAATCCTTTTATAGCAATGATGGGAGGTGAAAGGTTGGAAAAAGAAGATATTGATGCCATTAGAAAAACAGAAGGAGTAGAGGAGGTACTTACTACTTCTTATGCAGCCAGTATTATGAGGTATGAAGAGGAGAGCAAGCAGGTTATTTTAATGGGTATTTCCTGGGAAGAAAGCTTGGAGATTTTAAAAAATTATCAAGGATGGAGCTTGGCTGAAGGCAACTGGCCTGTTGCAGGCAAGAGAGAGATTGTAGTGGGTCAGCAAGTAGCTTATGAAATATTCAAACAGGATATTGAGATTGATTCAGAAGCAATAATTAAAGGTAGAACTTTTGAAATAGTAGGAGTATTGAACTCTTTAGGCAATAAAACTGATGATAGTGGAGTATATATTGATATGCCTATTTATCAGGGCTTAACTGGAGAAAAAAGAGGAAGCGCTCAAATAGCTATGGTAAAAATTGAAGAAGGCGCTCCATTGGATGAAACAGCTGAGAATATTAAAGAGAATCTTCAAAAAACAAGAAAAAGAAGAGCTGGCACTGATGAGGCTGATTTTAGTGTCATCACTTCTGATGCTATTGGTGATATTGCAGGCAATATATTAGCTGTTATTCAGTTAGCTATAATAGCTTTTGCCAGTATTGCTATTATTGTTGGAGGTATTGGAATAACAAACACAATGTTTACTTCAGTAAGAGAAAGAACCAGAGAAATAGGAATTATGAAAGCTGTTGGTGCTAAGAATGTAGCTGTACTATCTATTTTCTTGTTTGAATCCGCAGTTATTGGTTTGACTGGAGGAGTAGGGGGCACATTGTTAGGTGTTGGTTTTGCCAGATTAATTGAAATGTATGGACAAGTTCACCCTATATTCTACTTTAGAGCATCTGTAAGTATTGGTTTGATTGTTTTTGGTTTAGTTTTTTCTTTTTTAATTGGTTGCTTGGCAGGGTTTTTCCCAGCCAGACAAGCTGCAAAATTAAAACCAGTAGAAGCATTAAGAAGATTAGAATAATTAATTAATTTTATAACAATATATGACTTATTTAATATTAATCGCAGGCTTTGGTGGAGGAGCAGTCAGGGGACTGACTGGTTTCATTAAACATCAGTTTTCATATAAAAACGTGCCCTTTAGAGTCAGATACTTTTTAGGCACAGTAATAATTTCCGGAATGATTGGATTCTTATCTGTTTATGCAATTAAAAATATTGGTTTTACTTTGGAGAGTATGTTTACTCCAGCTTTGAGTTTTATTGTTGGTTATGCTGGAGGTGATTTTATCGAGAATATTTATAAAATCCTTATTAAAAAATCTTCATTATATTCTGATAATTAGATGGCTTTGATTAATGATTTAATTGAAAAAGGATGGCTTAAAACTCCAAGAATTATTAAGGCATTTAAAAAAATCAAAAGAATTGATTTTATGCCTGAAGATTCTAAAAACTTAGCTGAATTAAATCAAGCTTTGCCAATTGGTTATGGTCAGACAATCTCTCAGCCATTGGTTGTTGCTTTTATGCTGGAACAGCTTCAGCCAGAAAAAGGTTATAAGATATTAGATGTTGGCTCTGGCTCTGGCTGGACAACAGCTCTGCTTTCTGAAATAGTAGGTGAAGAGGGAAAGATTATTGCTATTGAGCTTGTGAAAGAATTAAGAGATTCTGGCGAGAAAAATACCTCTGAATATAATTTTGTTAAAAAAGGAATTGCTGAATTTATTTGTGCTGATGGTTCTAAGGGTTACGAGAAAGAAGCACCCTTTGACAGAATATTAGCTTCTGCTTCAGCTTTAAAAATACCCTTGGCTTGGAAAAAACAACTTAAGATAGGTGGCAGAATTGTAACTCCAATAAAGACCTCAATTTGGGTATTTACTAAAAATTCTGAAACTGATTTTGAAGAAACTGAACATCCTGGATTTGCATTTGTACCTCTTATTACAAATAACAAATAAGACAATATGACAAAAAAAATAATAATTTATTTTCTTTTTTTTATTCTATTGGTTTCTGTATGGGGGATTTATTTTCCTAAAAACTCTGTTGATAGTGAAAACATTCTTTTTTTAGTTGAAAGAGGCCAGAATCTTTTTGAAATAGCCAATAATTTAGAAAAAGAGAAAATAATAAAAAACAGAATTTTCTTTAATTTTTATGTGTTTTTAAAAATGAGCCAGAATAAGCTTCAGGCAGGGAAGTATTTTTTGAATTCTTCAATGAATATTAAAAGCATTGCAGATAAAATTATTTCTGGTGATACAGCTAAAACTGTAATAACAATTCCTGAAGGTTGGAATTTAAGAGATATTGGCTGGTATTTTGAAAACCAAGGAATGTTTCAAGCAGAAGAGCTTTTTGAATTAGTTGGTTTTCCTTTAATTAATTATTCAATGAATACTGATTTACCAAAACCAAAAGATTTTAGCTTGGATTATAATTTTTTAAAAAACAAACCTAAAAACATTAGTTTAGAAGGTTATCTTTTCCCAGATACTTATGAAATAGTTCCAGGCACAGAATTAGAAGAGATTGTCAGAAAAATGCTTGCTAATTTTAATAAGAAATTAACAGAAGAATTAAAAAAAGAAATTCAAAAACAAGATAAGTCAATATTTGAAACAATAACAATGGCATCTTTAATTGAAAAAGAAGTTAAAACCTTAGAGGATAGAAAAATAGTTTCTGGTATTTTATGGAAAAGACTAAGCGCTGAAATAGGTCTGCAGGTTGATGCTGCTATCACATATATTACTGGTAAAAAAAGCATTAGAATCTCAAAGCAAGAAACTGAAATTGATTCTTTATACAATACATATAAATACAGGGGATTGCCCTTGGGGCCAATATGTAATCCAGGACTTCAAAGCATTGAAGCTGCAATATATCCTGAAAATACTGATTATTGGTATTATCTTTCAACTCCAGAAGGGGAGACTATTTTTAGTCAAACTTTAGAAGAGCATAATATTGCCAAAGCAAAGTATTTGAAATAAAGGTTGACAATAAATCAGAAAGCTACTATACTTAATAACACTATCCACAGACAGCAGGCATTTAAGCCCTGCCGAGGAAAAAAATAGAATAAGTTTTATTCAGTCTGTGGTTTGTGCACAGATTTTTGCGTTAATGGGTTCACATTTTAAAAAATGGCAAAAACAAAAGAACAAAAGAAAAAAATCATTGAGGATTTAAAGGAAAAAATTGCTAAACAGAAAACAATAGTTTTTATTGATTTTACTGGTTTAAAAGTAGAGGATATGTTTGATTTACGAAAGAGTTTAAAACAAATCAATGGTCAGTTAAAAGTAGCTAAAAAGACATTGATTAGCTTAGCATTAAAAGATTCAGGACTAAAAGCAGAGATAGATAAATTAAAGGGTGAAATTGGCATGGTTTTTGGTTATAAAGATGAGATTTCTCCTGCTAAAGCAGTTTATCAGTTTTCCCAAAAGAACCCTAATTTAAAAATTTTAGGAGGATTTTTTGAAAATGAATTCAAGTCAGCCCAAGATTTCATATCTTTGGCTCAACTTCCTTCAAAACAAGAGCTCTTAACAAGATTAACTAGAAGTATATCAGCGCCAGTATCTAATTTTGTTAGAGTTTTAGAAGGTAATTTAAAAGGTCTAGTTTACGTATTAAGTGCAATTAAAAAATAATTAAAAAATATGGCTGAAGAACAAAAACAAGAAGAAAAAAAAGAGGAAGCTAAAGAGGAAAAAAAAGAAAGTGTTAAAGAAGAAAAGAAAGGAGATGAACCAATTAAGGTTCCTACAAAATTCAAGAAATTAATAGAGGAGATTGAGGAAATGAGTGTTTTGGAACTGGCAGAGCTTGTTAAAATTCTTGAAAAGAAATTCGGTGTTTCAGCTGTTCCTCAGATGGTAGCTGCTGCTCCAGTTGCAGCCCAAGTGGCTGATGCGTCTGCTAGTGAGAAATCAAGCTTTAACATTGTTTTAACTGCTGTTGGTGATAAAAAGATTGAAGTCATTAAAGCAGTTAGAGATATTACTCAGAAAGGACTAAAAGATTCCAAAGACATAGTAGATGCTGCAGCTTCAGGGGAACAGGTGATAAAAGAAAACGTTAAAAAAGAAGAAGCAGAAGAGATGAAGAAGAAGTTTGAAGCAGCTGGTGCTAAGGTGGAATTAAAGTAATTATTCTGGGCTAGTTTTAGGAAAAAAAGCTTTTTTGCCCCAGTAAAACTTTGACTCAATAAATGCTATGTTGCATGGTATTTGATTAAGCCCTATTGGTTTACTTAGTTTTTTAGGAATTACCTCAAGCTTGTTGCATTTCTCACAATGCTTGATTTTGCATTGTTCAGGACAATAAGTGCATATAAAAGACTCTACAAAGTGAGAGCAAGATGCTTGCCTTATTTTTCTTTGCTGTTTTAATCCTGAATATCTTTGCTTTTTCTCATATGATTGTTTTTGCACCTGTTCAAAAGAAATCTCTTTGTCAAGAACAAACTTGTTGCCAGTATAAGAATGAAACCAATCAGCTTGTTTTTTTCTGTAATCCTGAAAGTTTTCTAATTCTGTTAAACTTAAATCATTTAAAATATTCATAAATCTTTTTTGAATTTTTAAAGAACCGACATATCTCTCAGCAAGAATTGTTCCATAAAGTCCTAGATTGGGTCTGTTTTCTTGTTTTGCTTTTTCTTTAGTTCTTTCAATCCACCAGTCTGGTAAGTAAATATGTTTTACCTTGCCTTCTGCTAAAGATCTAATTAATCTAGTCAGTCCATAATAACTTGCTCTCATCCTGCCATAATCATAATATCTAACATTAACACTGTTAACTGTAATAGCACCAATAGCATTTACTGTGTCTCTTATAGCCTTTTTAGTGTGATAAAGCAGCCAATATCCTCCTTTTTCTTTTGGCATCAATATTGTTTCATTAATTGTCATGTCTCTGCTTTCTAATATTCTTTTAATCATTCTTTCATTTTCAGGATTGCCTTTTATTAGTTCAATGTCACGGTTATTGAGTTCAAATCCTACTGTTTTTAGTTTTTCTATTAAATGTTCAACTCTTTTGGTTAATCCTGGCAAGCTTTTGTTTTTTGTTCCAGTAAAAGTAAGAATTAAATCAATGTCAGGTAATACATCCCATTCATTTTCTAAAGCTCTGTTTTTTTTGATTCTCCCTTCATTTTTAAGGATCTGGCCTAAAACTGCTTTGGCAAAACCACCCTTTACTATCATGTTTTTTTCCTGAGCTAAAACCTCTAAAACTTTAATAATCTTTTTAGGGAATAACCCTGAAGCTTCTTTTTTATCTATTTCAATTTCTGAAACTTTTCGCTTTAAAGGTATTAGATGCATATATAATTACAATTTAATCGTATACACTTTAAGACCGTTTAGAATATATATGGTGTTTTCAGCAACTCCAAAATCAAGCAGATTATCAAATTTCTGGCTTTGGAACTGCTTAACTATTCGGCCGTCTTTTTTTAAAATAACAATTCTTTTTTGAACAGGTTCTAAGATATATAAATAGGGAAGATTGGATGAAGTGTAAATTTTTACAAGATCTTTTGGGTTTGGAAAAATATTGATTTCAAACTCTTTTTGGAACTCGCCTTTGTAATATTTGTAAATTAAGTTATTCTTCAGAATCCAAGCAGAGGAATCAACAGCCATTGAGTCAGCTCCAACAACATCTTCTTTTTGATTTAACCAAGAAACAGGCCTGTTCCATTTAAAATCATTTAAAAAACCATACTTTATAATCTGACCTGTTTTTTTGTCAATAAAATAAAGATTATTGTAAAAAGAAGCTAAATCACTGAATTCAAAATCTTGATAAGGTGTTTGAATTTCTGATTCAAAAATTTCATTATTTTTTAAAATTATGAGTTTGTCTGGTCTTGAGAAAAACAGGGCTGAATTATTAATCCTGATGGCTGAGTTTATGACTTTATTGACTTCAATGATTCTTTTTTCATTGAAATCATATATGTTTTTTAAATAAGGGCTGAAAAAATATATATTATCACCATCAATTAAAAGATTATGTGGTACAAAATCCAACCTGTTAAATTCAAACACAAGTTCAGGATTTTCAATTTGTTCTAATTTATTTAGCTCTGAAAGCTTACTTGAAATTTCATTTTTTAATTCAAGAATTTGACTTGTAAAATCTTTTGGCAACAGGGATAAATCTTTTGTTATAGGTAGGATTTTATTCCAGCTTTCTTTTAAAAGAAGGTTTGATTTTTGAAAAGCTTCTGAACTTGTATCTTTTAAAAGGATAAAGCTTTCTGAGAGTTGTAGTTTTTCCTGAATTTCTTCTAATTGTTTGCTATAGATTTTTATCTTTCTATTCTGTTCAAACTTTGAAAAAACAAACCCAAAAACTAAAAGAATTATTAGTCCTAATATTAAAATTAAGTTCTGTTTTAATAAACTCTTTTTTTTCTTTGTTTTTTTCAGTTTTGACAAAGAAAAAGTTTTTTTAAAGATTCTTATATTAAACCTTGGTGTCCTGAATTTGATTCTCGGAATTTTTATGCCTTTTAACCCCTTTTTCTTTTTTTTAGTTACGATTTTAATGTTAAATGCCTTTTTTGGCAGTTTTTGGAAAATCTTTAATACAGGAGCAAATATCTTTTTTAAAGAAAACTTTTCTAAGTCCTTTTCAGATATTGTTTGTTTTTTTCCAACGAAGTTTTCTTTGATAAATTGTATCAGTAAGAAAACACCGCTGATTTCATTTAGGTTTTTCTTTTGGCTATTTAGGATTTCTTTGAATTGCTTGTCATCAAAAGACTCTAATTTAGCTATTTTTGTTAATGTTTTTTCTTGTTTAAAAAATTCAAAAATATCTTGAGTTAAAATAACAATAAGGTCTTTTTCAGCTAACTTACCAGAAACAATGTTGGCAAACACTTTTAACGGATATGGTTCTAAATCTTCAATCTGAACTTTTTTATTAATGTCTGTTATCTGTCCTGCCCTGATTAAAATTGGTTTAATATCTCCAACTTTGGCAAAGTTAAGATTTGAATCCTTGATTGAAAGAATGAAGAAATCCAGGTTTCCCAGCCAGCTGACATCTCCTGATTTAGATATACTATCCAGAAACTTATTAGCTTCTTTCAGGCTGGATTTTAGAGACCTTTCAGCGCTGCCAACTCTTGAGCTGTAGTATTTTTCTTTTATAACTTCTGCTAATCTTTTTAATAGACGCTTGTTTTTAGGTAGTGTGTTTTTCAAAAGTCCTACTATATATAGATCCCCCAACTTTTTCTCATAAGCTTTTTCCGGTTCATAACAAAAACTATCAAGGACTAAATCTTCTTTTAATTTAGGATTAAAGTGAAATTCAAAAATCCGCATATTCTTTAAGCTATTTTACTTTGTATTTAACTTGTTGTAAAATCAATTAGAACATTTTTTATAGAGAGGGATAAAAATGAGAAAAATGAGAATAACCTTTAAGATAGACGTTTTAGGGCTCGATTTAGATAATACCCTGACTTTCAGAACGAAATTACCATGGTGGTGCTCTATACTTCTGATGCCATTTTTCATGATATTACCACCAAATAAACTAATGCTTGACATTATTAAAAAAGTCAGAAAGGCTGGTGGTAAAATCATTATCATTTCAGCAAGACCTAGATTTTCTACAAGACTCTCAAAATTATGGTTAAGGCGTTATAAGGTGCCTTATAACAAAATAAAGTGTGTGGGTTTTATACATAGAAAGATTCACAAACTAGAAGTTATCCGAACAGAGAGCATTGATTGTTTTATTGATGATGATTGGGGGATGAGGCGGTTTGTGGAAGAAAACGAGCCTCTTATTAAAATATTAGGGTCTTTGGTGTGAAATACACTTGGTGTAAAACACACCATTTTTTTTTAAAACCAATATTAACATTTACGTTCTTTATAAAATTTATTAATATTAAAAATGATTTGGGCTCGTGGCTCAGTGGTAGAGCGTACGGTTCACATCCGTAAGGTCATAGGTTCAATTCCTATCGGGCCCACAGAATGACAAATTTAGAGCAGTTTACAAATTAGAAGAGAAATGTAATTATGAAAATAGAGTAATCATTTATGAAAAAGAAAATTTCTTTTGATGAAGAGCTCTATGCTAGGATTGCAATTAATGATTTGATTATTTTCGCAATACACTCAATAAAACGCAAAGGTAGAGAGTGTGGTTTTGAAGATTTAGTAAGTGAATGTTTTAGGCTGTTTCCAAAAACTTTTGTTTTTTCAAAATACCCTAAGTGGCCTGACAGCAGAAAATTAGACAGACCCTTAAGAGATTTAAGAAGAAAAGGATTAGTTAAAGGAAAACCTAAGACAATTTTTTCCTTAACAGCAAAAGGAAAGAAAAAATCATTAGAAATTGTTAAGGTTTTTCGGCAGATAAAATTACTGTAATTTATTAAAATTAAAATATGTTGGATGTAATTATTAATATTCTTGACTCAATAACCCTTAATCTTTTAATTGTTTTTCTTGTTGTAGTGTTTATTGGAGTGATTTTTTATGTAATAATGAAAAACTTGCGTAGTTTTTAATGTATGAAAGAGAAAATCAGGGCTCATATTATTGTTTCAGGCAAGGTGCAGGGAGTATATTTCAGACAAGACACTATCAAACAAGCACAAAAATTTGGAGTTTCAGGCTGGATTAGAAACTTAGATAACGGTAAGGTTGAGGCTGTTTTTGAAGGAGAAAAAGACAAAGTAGAAGAAATAGTCAATTGGACTAAAAAAGGACCATTTTTCGCCAAAGTTTTAAGTTTAAAAATTGATTGGCAGGAGTATAAAGGGGAATTTAATAATTTTGAGATAAAACATTAATTAAAGGATTTAGGCAAAGAAACAAGATTTTTAAAGTTGATAAATAATGGATTTTTCTTGTGTAAAAAAAGTTTTGAAATCTCAGCCAAGCTACCGTTTAAAACAAGCAAAAAGACTTGTTTTTTTTAATTTAATAGACAACTGGAATCAAGCCACATCATTCCCACCACTTTTAAGAGAAAATCTAAACAAAAAATGTTCTTTAGAAATTAAAGCTAAAACTTTTGTTTCTAAAAATAAAAAGACGATTAAAGTTTTAATTGAATTGAGTGATGATTTAAAAATTGAATCTGTTTTAATGAAGCACAAGGACAAAAGAAATACAGTGTGCGTTTCTTCTCAGGTTGGTTGCGCTTTAGGTTGTGTTTTCTGCGCTACAGGGAGAATGGGTTTTAAAAGAAATTTAAAGACGCATGAAATTGTAAATCAGGTTTTGTTTTTTGCCAGGTATTTAAAAAAGAAAAAAGAGAAGATTACAAACATTGTTTTTATGGGAATGGGCGAGCCTTTTTTAAACTATAAAAATGTTATTGAAGCAATAAGGATTTTAAATGACAAACAGGGTTTTAATTTAGGAGCAAGAAGTTTTTCAATCTCAACTGCTGGAATTATTGATGGAATTAAAAAATTAAGCAATGAAAATCTTAAAATAAATTTAGCTGTTTCTTTGCACGCAGCAGATGACAACCTGCGTTTAAAAATCATGCCAGTGGCTAGAAGTTATCCACTTTCAAAAATTCTTAAGGCAGTTGATAGTTATATAATTAAGACCAGACGTAAGGTAATGTTTGAATATGTAATGATGAAGGATATCAATGATAAAGATGAACACGCTAAAAAACTAGCTAAGATAATGAAAAAACCACTTTATTTTGTTAATTTGATTGCCTGTAATCCAATAGGAGATTTTAAAGCATCCAGTTCTTCAAGAATTAAAAAGTTTAAAGAGATTCTAGAAAAGGCAGGAGTCAAAGTAGGTCAAAGATATAGTTTTGGCCAGGATATTAAAGCTGCTTGTGGGCAATTGGCAGGTGAGTAGAATGGTTGGTATTTTTAAAAATCGCCAGATTAGTTAATTTGGCGGTTTTTTGATAAAATCTTAAATATGAATCCTAAGCTTTTTAAACAAAACAATGGATATGAAATTGATGGATTGTGGTATCCAAGAGTAACCTCAATTTGTAATATTATTGCAAAGCCTGGGCTTGAAATGTGGCTGGCTAATCAGCCGAGCTTTATTGCAATGCAAAGAAAAAGAAAGAAAATTACTGAGTGGGGAATTCTTATTCATGAAACAATTGAGAAAATACTTTTAAAAAAGAATCCTGAGATTAAACCAAATATCCGTCCCTCAATACAGGCTTTTTTAGATTGGCTAAGTGTCAATAAGATTAAACCTTTAAGTATTGAGAAAATGGTTTTCAGTAAACAGAATATTTATGCTGGAACATTTGATATTTTAGCAGAACTTAATAATAAATTAGGAATTTTAGATTTAAAAACCAGCAAAGAAATCTGGGACGACCATTTTATTCAAACCGCAGCCTATTTTAATGCATATAATGAAAAAAATAAGAAAAAGGCAAAGACTCACTGGATTTTAAGAATTGACCAGTATCAAAGATGTAAAGTTTGTGGCGCAAAAAAAAGAGATAAGCTGGGCGAGATTAATGTAAAAGGCGGGAAAAGATTCTGCAGACATATCTGGAATAGTTCAAAAGGCGAGTGCGAGCTTCAAAAAGTGAAAAATCATAAATCTTTTCTTGATACTTTTTTAGCTGCAAAACAATTATGGGAATTTTCAAACAGACATTTGCTTTCTCAAATTGATAATTATCCAAATAAAACAAAAACACACTTAACGCTTTTTAATATTTAAATGAAAGAAATAATCACAAAAAAAATAGCTGATGAGTTGATGAAAATAAAGGGAGAGGTAAGAGGAATTGCTCCTAAAAGCCATGTTCAGTTTGTTGTTGAAGAAAAAGGAGAGGAAATTTTAAAAAAGATAGAAGAAAAAATGAAGGAATTAGGCCATCCCGTAGAATACAAAAACATGAAGCCAATGAGTTTTTATCCAATAGGATTGGAAGCTACAACTTTATTGGTTATTAAAGAATTGTTTAATTATGATGATAAAAAGCTTAGAGAAATTGGCATATATCAGTCAAAGGTTTCATTAATAATAAAGCTTTTTACGAAATATTTTGTTTCTATGAAAGTAATAGCTCAGAAAGCGCCAGAAATGTGGAGGAAATATTATACTGTTGGAGATTTAAGAATAACAGAGCTTAATGAAAAAGAAAAATATACTGTTATAGAAGTCAAAGATTTTCAGATATATCCGTCTCACTGCCGGATGCTTGAAGGCTATTTTGGCAATGTAGTTAAAATGGTAACCAATAAGAATACTGAGTGCAAAGAAACAAAATGCCCTTTTTTAGGTGACAATTATCATGAATTTATGATAAGGTGGTAATTCAAAAACAGCCATTTTAAGGCTGTTTTGATTGATCACTTTCTTCTTTTTTGAACCCGCAATTTAAAGTGATTTTTAAAAAGTACTGATTAAGGTTAAATTGCGAGCTCGAAAAAGAAGAAAAGTCTATTATTATAATTTAATTATAACATTATTGTTGAATTTTGTCAATGATATTTTGTTATTTTAAAGAAATGGTATAATTAATTTATGAATAAAAAAGTCGTTTTTTTAGATAAATTTAAAAATTATTAATATGGATGAAATAATTAATATTTTGCTTGGCAATCCATGGTTTATTCCGTTAATTGTTTTTTGGACTATACCATGGAAAGGAGTGGCTTTATGGAGAGCATCAAAAAATAATCACAAAAAATGGTTTGTAGCTTTACTTGTCTTAAATACTTTAGCTGTTTTGGAAATTATATATATATATTTTTTCAGTAAAAATAAACAAGCAGTCGCAAACCGTGAAAGTTGAAAGAATTGTGGTGGGTAAATTGGCAACCAATTGTTATTTGTTTATTTCAGGACAAGAATCGGCAATTATTGACCCAGGAGATGAGGCAGATAAAATCTTAACACAAGTTGAAAAAACAAAAACTAAGGTAAAATATATTATTAATACCCATTCTCATTTTGACCATATTTTAGCCAGCGATGAGCTAAGAGAAAAAACAGGGGCTGCAGTTTTAATTCACGAAGAAGAAAAGAAACTCGTCAACTTTAAAGTTGATAAATTTTTAAAAGAAAAAGATAAAATAAAGATAGGCAGTGCTGTTTTAGAGGTAGTTCATACGCCTGGTCATACTCCAGGAGGAATTTGTTTATCAGGCAAAGAGGTGATTTTCACCGGAGACACTATTTTTAAAAATGGTTATGGAAGAACTGATTTAGCTAACGGCTCTTTTGAAAAATTAAAAGATTCATTGAAAAAATTAGCAGGTTTATTAAAGCCTGGTATAACGGTTTACCCTGGCCATGGTGAGCCGTTTAAAATTAATAAATAAAAGCTTTATGCCAAAAAAAACACTTAAAATTTCATCAAGAGCAATTAATACGCCATTATCTCCAATAAGAAAATTTGTACCACTTTTACAACTTGCCAAGAAAAAAAGATTAAATGTTTTTGAACTTCATATTGGCCAGCCTGACTTAAAAACACCTTCTCAAATTTTAAACAAAATAAAGAACTTTAACGAGAAAATAATAAGATATACTCCTTCTAATGGAATACCTGAAGTGCAGTCTGCATGGAAAAAGTATTTTAAAGGTTTTAATATTAATTTTAATGAATCTGAAATTGTTGTTACAATCGGGGGAAGTGAAGCAATATTTTTTGCTCTTTCTGCTATTTGTGATCCAAAAGAAGAAGTTATTGTGTTTGAGCCGTTTTATACAAATTACAATGGTATTGGATCAATAGTAAATGTGAAGTTAGTTCCTGTTAGAACCTTTGTAAAAACTGGTTTCCATTTACCTGATAAAAAATCTATTGAAAGAAAAATTAGTAAAAAAACAAAAGCAATTTTAATTTGCAATCCATCTAATCCTACTGGCACTGTTTATAGTAAAAAAGAACTCCAGATGATTGTTGATATTGCCAATAAGTATAATCTTTTCATCTTAGCTGATGAAGTTTATCGTGAGCTTGTTTATGATGGCCAGAAGCATTTTTCAATAATGGATTTTAAAAAAGCTCATAACAGAGCAGTGATTCTTGATAGCATTTCAAAAAGATTCAGCGCTTGCGGTGTCAGAATAGGATGTTTGGCTTCAAAGAATAAAGATCTTATTGCTGGGGTGACAAAGTTTGCCCAGGCAAGATTATCTTTACCAATGGTTGAGCAAGTTGCAGCAGTTCCACTTTTATTAAGTTCAAAAGCATATACCAGAAAAATTGCTAAAGAGTATAAAAAAAGAAGAGATGCTGTCTATGGGGGTTTACAGAAAATCCCAGGAGTCCAGTGCTTAAAACCAAAAGGAGCATTTTATATAATAGTTAAGCTTCCAGTTAAAGATTCAGAAGACTTTACTCGCTGGCTTTTAACTAAATTCTCTTATAATAATCAAACAGTTATGCTTGCTCCTGCTGCCGGGTTTTATGCAACTAAAGGATTAGGAAAAGATGAAGTAAGGATTGCCTTTGTTTTATCTGCTCCAAAATTAAAGCAAGCCATGTATATCTTAAAGATTGCTTTAGAGCAATATAAGGAATAATGATTGAATTTAAAAAAAGAGTTTATAAAGTTGTTAGCAAAATGAATAATTCTACTAATAAAATCTTTATTGGATTGTTTGTTGGGTTAATTATTTTTTTAATAATGATTAGCAATGAAGCTTTGTTTCTATTTATCAACCATGGTCTAGCTAATCAATATCTGGACTTTATTGTTTTATATATTTTTATTCCTTTATTTGTTTTAATGGGAGTAATTCCTGGGATATTATTTGTTTTTAAAAAAGATATTTCAGGTCTCTTTACTTTATTTTCCGGAGGATTTTGTTATATTGTTGGCAATTTAATAAAACTTATTTTTAAAATGCCAAGGCCATACGCAATGCTTCCTGACGTAAGAATTATTGGTCCTTGGCATATGAGCCAGTATTCTTTTCCTTCTACCACCACAATGCTTGCTTTTGGCCTAGCACTGGCTTTTTTTATTGAAAAAAGAGATAAGCTAAGTTATTTTTTCTTAGCTTTAGCATTTTTAGTTGGGTTTACAGTCATTTATACTGGATTTCATTTTCCTAAAGATGTTGTTTTTGGCGCGTCTCTTTCTTTGTTATTTGTTTGCTTGTTAAAAAAAATTAAGGATAAATTATTTAATGAAAAAAGTTTACGTAGTTAATTCAAAAGGAGAGCAGGAACCTTTTTCTTTTCAAAAAGTTTATCGTTCCTGTAAAAAATCAGGGGCTCCAAATGATTTGGCAAAAAAAATTGCTGAAAAAATCCAGCAGCAAGTTTATCCTGGTATTAAAACTTCCAAGATATATAAGCTGGTTAAAAGTTTTTTAAAAGAATCTCCAGTTACAGCAATTAAGTTTTCTTTGAAAGAAGCAATGAGAAAGCTTGGCCCCAGTGGCTTTGATTTTGAAAAATACATTGCTGAAATTTTTTCAAAAAATGGTTTTTCCGTAAAAACAAATCAGATTATAGCTGGTAAATGTATTTCATCCTATGAAATAGATTTTTTGGCTGAAAAAGACAATGTTTTTTATATTGGTGAATGCAAGTATCATACTTTTGCTGGAGCAAGGGTGGATTTAAAAGTAGCTTTGTACAATTATGCGAGGTTTTTAGATATTTCAAATAATCCTAAATTTAAGAATTCAAAAACAATAATAGCAACAAATACTAGATTTACCAGTGAAGCAATCAGTTATTGCAATTGTTATGGTGTTAGTCTTTTGGGCTGGAAATATCCAAAAAACAGAGGGCTTGAGCATATGATAGAAAAACATAATCTTTATCCTATTACCATTCTTCCTTCGTTTAAATCTCATTTTAAAAATATTTTTGCTGAAAATAAAATGATGCTTGCTCTGGATATTTTAGATGTTCCCTTAACTCAGCTTGTAAAGAAATTAAAACTTTCGTCAAAAGAACTAGAAAAATTAATTAAAGAAGCAGAGTTTTTATTGAAATAGTTGAATTTTACAATTATGAAACTTATTTCCCGACAAGAAAGATTTTACTGGACAAAACATGTTAAAAACAAAATGAGATATTATCGTTTATCTGAAAACAGATTAAAAAGAGTTTTGCACAGCCCAGACAGAAAAGAGCTTGGGATTGCGCCAATAACTGTGGCTGTTATGCAGAAAGCTGGAACAAAAAAACATCCTACTGAAATCTGGCTTATGTATCAGAAAGATAAGGCTAAAACAAAAATAATTACTGCCTGGCGATATCCTGGAATAAGTCCAAAAAGACAGCCTCCACCAATACCAGAAGATATTTTATGGCAGTTGAATCTAAACAAGGGGAAAGTTGAAATTCCAGAAGAGTATTCAAAGGGAAAAACAAGCTTTTTAAGCTGTAAAATTGATTTGTCAAAAATAGTTTTTATTCCAAGAATTGAAACAGAATTTTGGGTTAAAAAAGCAATTGAAAACCTTAAGAAAAAACAAGAGAAACTTAATATTTTAGATATTTTTGCTGGTTCTGGCTGCATTGGAATAGCAATTTTAAAAAACATTAAAAACTCTAAAGTGGATTTTTCTGAAATTGACAATAAAGCAATTGAGCAAATTAAAATCAATTTGAAATTAAATAAAATACCAAAGGAGAATTATGAGGTTTATCAATCAGATTTATTTGAAGGATTAAAAGCCCTTCACCATGATGGGTATGACTATATTTTTGCCAATCCTCCCTATGTGGCTGAAAACAGAATAAAGGAAGTAGGGGATTCAGCTTTAGCATATGAGCCTAAAAAATCTCTTTTTTCAGGGAAAAAAGGATTAAGCCATATTAGAAAGTTTTTAAAACAAGCCAGAGGTTTTTTAAAAGAAAATGGTATTATCTATCTTGAATTTGATCCTCAGCAGAAAAAAGACATTGAAAAAATGCTGGAAAAACAAGAATATTCTTCTTTTAAATTTTTTAAAGACCAGTTTAAAAAATATCGTTTTGCAAGAGTAAAAAAATAACAGTAAAATATAATAATCACATAATACATAATATAAAATACATAACACTATGAATACAACTAAAATAATCGGCTGGCTGGTATTTCTACTTGGTATTTTAATGATAGTTTTTACAATTTATAATACCTATAATATTTTTACTGGGAAATCACCAGCTCCTCAAATTATTGCTTTTAATGTTGAAAAGTCTAAAGCATCAACCCAAGGAGGCGCTCTTACAGGTCAGGACCAAACTACACAAATGATATCACAGCAGTTAGGTAATCTTCTGCCTTTGGATAGCCTGCCTTTAATATTAAATCTTCTTGTCTGGACAATAGGGGCAGGAGTTTTGATTTTCGGTGGTGCTCAGATTGCCGGGCTTGGCATTAAATTAATAAAAAATGGCTAACATTATAAAACAAAACACATTTTCAAAATATCTTTTGTGGCATTTTATTGAAGCTCCAAAAAGCATTTTAAAAGGATGGGGTAATTATCTTAGGTTTGGATTGAATTATTTTTCTGTTGGTCTGCTTTTTAAAACGCTTTTTTCTCCTTGGAGGAATTACAGGTGGTTTTATCCAAAAGCATTTGATATTGGAAAATATGCTGAAGTTGCTTTTTCAAATCTGATTTCCAGGGTTCTTGGATTTCTTCCCAGAAGCATTTTAATAGTGGTTAGTATTGTTTTTGAGGTTTTAATTTTATTTGCTGGTTTTTTTGTTTTTATAATCTGGTTTATTCTGCCAGTTTTTTTAATTTTAGGAATTTATCATGGTATCAGGCTTTCAATTTAATTTAAAAGAGACAGAAATTTACAAAGCAGTGGTTTTGGAAAAAAACATATTTTTTAAATATAGGAAAATTTTTAAAAAATTGTTTTTGTTTTTGTTTTTTGCTTGTTTTTTATTTTTCATTTATTCATTTTTCTTTGAAACTTTTTCTTGGGGTTTAATTAGAAGACTTCTTGGTCTTTCAATTCTTTTTCTTGCTCTTAATATAATTACCAATATTGAAAATAGTTTCTTAGAGTTTCTTAAAAAATCAAAAATAAAGGCAAGTCTTAAACAGGTATTATTAGAGCCTGAAAAATACAACCTGGCAGAATTTTTAGGCTTTGAAACATCAAGAGCAGTTTTTAATTCAATTAAGTTTGCTAAAAGAAAAAAGCTCTCGCAAGTAAATTCTTCTCTTTTGCTTTATTATTTGCTAAATGACAATTCTAAATTGAACTTTGTTTTTTCAAGGGCTCTTTTCAGTATGAAAGAAATTAAGAAAATATTGTTTGAAACAATTAAGAGTGCTGATAAAAGCGGATTTACAGGAAGCTACAGCCAAGATTTTGAAGCATCAATTCTAGAGGCCTTAGAAATTGCTCAAAGAAAAAATCATGAAAGAATTGAGCTTGGTGATATAGTTTCTTCTTTGGCAAAAAATAATCTGGTTTTTAAAAAAATATTGATTAATGCCAATTTAAAAACAGAAGACATTCATAATTTAGCTGATTGGTTGGAAAGAGTAGATAATGAATTAACTGAAAGAAAAAAATTCTTTGAATGGAAAAACCTGCTCAAGCTAGGTTCTTTAGGCAAGCAGTGGACAACTGGCTACACTATTAATTTAGACAAGTTTTCCATTGATTTGTCAGAAAGAGCAAGAATAGGAGCATTTGCTAAAATGATTGGCCACGCTCAGGAAATAAAGGCAGTAGAAAGAATTTTAGCTAAAGAGCAAGAAAACAATGTTTTGCTTGTTGGAGAAAAGGGAAGCGGAAGAAGAATTATAATTGAAGATTTGGTTAAAAAAAGTGTTTTTGGAGAAACTTTAAAAGAACTGAATTATAAAAGAGTGATAGAACTTGATTTAGCATCTTTGCTGACTCAGGTTCAGAATTCCCAGCAGGCTGGAGAAGTTTTGAATTTAATATTTGATGAAGCTGTTTCAGCTGGTAATGTAATTTTGGTTATTAATGATTTTCATAATTTTGTTGGTGGGATTGATAGGCCTGGAGCGCTTGATATAACAAGCATAATAAGCTCTTATTTGAATTTGCCTCAATTCAGAATCATAGCTGTTACTAGTTTTAAAGGGCTTCACAGGCATATTGAACAGAACCCTTCAATTTTATCTTTTTTTGGAAAGGTTGAAGTAAAAGAAATAACAAAAGAAGAGTCGCTTATTGTTTTAGAGGATTTGGTTTTTCAAAAAGAAATAAAGTATAAACAATTTATTTCTTATCCAGCATTGCGCGATATTATTAAATTTTCTGAGAAATATTTAGCTGAAGCTTCATTTCCTGAAAAAGCAATTAATTTGTTAGATGACATTGTATCTTATGTTTCCCAGCTTAAAGAAAAGATAGTTCTCCCTAAACATGTTGCAAAAATTGTATCTGAAAAAACTGAAATTCCAGTTGGAGAGGTTGAAGAAAAAGAAAAAGAAAAGCTGCTTAATTTAGAAGACTTAATTCATAAAAGAATTATTAATCAGGAAACAGCAGTTAAACAAGTCGCAGAAGCTTTGAGAAGGGCCAGGACTGACATTTCCATTAGAAAAGGACCAATGGGTGCATTTTTGTTTTTAGGGCCAACAGGAGTAGGAAAAACTGAAACTGCCAAGTCTTTAACTAAAATTTATTTTGGTTCTGAAAAGAAAATGATTCGTCTTGATATGTCAGAATTTCAGGAAATTTCAGACATAGCGCGCTTGATTGGTTCTGCTGATAAAGAAGGTTTGCTGACCACTAAAGTGATAGAAGACCCATTTTCCCTGGTTTTACTTGATGAAATAGAAAAGGCACATCCAAACATTCTAAACCTGTTTTTGCAGGTTATAGACGAAGGACACGTTACTGATGGAGTGGGAAGGAAAGTTAGTTTTAAAAATACAATTATTATTGCAACTTCTAATGCTGGATATTTAGTAATCCTTGAGGCTTTAAAAGATAACAAGAAAATGGAGGATATTAAAGAGGAGCTTGTGAATTACTTGTTTAAACAGAAAATATTTAGACCTGAATTTATTAATCGCTTTGATGCTATGGTATTGTTTAAAGCATTAACCAAGGAAAATCTCTTAGCTATTTCAGGATTACTGTTGAATAAATTAAAGAAAAATTTAGCGAAAAAAGACATTGAATTTATTATTACTGATGAATTGAAGAAGAAAATTGTAGAGTTAAGTTATGACCCTAAATTTGGAGCCAGACAAATGAACAGGGTTATTCAGGATAAAATTGGAAATGTTTTTGCCAAAGCTTTGTTATCTAATAAAATTAAAAGAGGGGACAGGGCAGAATTAGAACCAAAGGATTTCAAATTAATAATTAATCCTTAACGCTGTTATTGGTTCGAGTCCTATTGCCGGAGCAGGCTAGTGCTCGGTTCGAGCGACCGAGAGACATCAAAAATCGCCAGAAAGGCGGTTTTTTGATAAAATAATAAAATAGAAAAAATTCAGAGTTGACACCGTTTTTCGAATAAATATTATGAGAGAAACAAAGAAAAATTATAACTTTTTTAGAATTCTATAATATATCTTTTCATATTCGCTAGTCATTTTTTCTAAACTAAAATTTTTCTCAACACGTTTACGGCAATTATACCGCATTTTTTTGTATTCAGTCTCTGGCATTTGATAAATCTTTTTTATTGCTTTTACAAATCCTTCTATATTTGGCTTAGCTTTTTTATTAAAAGGGGTAACTATAAAACCAGTTTTTCCGTCTTTAATTATCTCTGGCACTGAACCACGATTAAAGGCAATTACAGGCGTTCCACATGACATAGCTTCAATAAAGAAAAGCCCAAAAGGTTCTCTCCATTGAATAGGGCATAGAAGAGCTTTTGCATTTTTTAGAAGCTCCACTTTTCTTTTATGGCTTACTTCTCCCAGAAAATCAATTTGTTTGCGGTCAATTAAAGGACTGATTTTTGTTTTAAAAAAATCTTTGTCAACAACGTCAACTTTGGCCGCCATTTTTAATTTAAAGCCACTTTTTTTTGCTGATTTTATTGCTTCAACAGGACCTTTTTCTGGAGACATTCTGCCTAAAAATGCTAAATAACCTTCTGTTTTTTCTGAAAATTGAAGTTTTTTTAAATCAATTCCGTTATAAACAGTACCAATATAATTAAGACTTGGAAATGGTTTTCTTTGATTTTTGGAAATTGAAATATACTTAGCTTTCTTGAATTTATTGTAAACTAATTTTTGATAGTCAATATGAAGTGGACCATGAAGAGTAGTAACAATCGGCATTTTTATAATCGGAGAAAAAGGAAGTAATCGCCAGCCTAAATGATTATGAATAATATCAGCATCAATGTTTTTTAGATATTCAAGTATTTTACCAACGCCAATAAATTTTAGAGAATCTCTTGTTTTCATATCCTGAGCTTCAGTGTAAATTCGGAGAGCTTTCGGGAATACCGGCAATAATTTTGCTTTTGTTTGAGAGTCACCAGAAGCTATAAGATAGACCTGGTGGCCTTTTTTAACTAATTCTTGGACGATATTATATATCACTAATTCAACTCCACCATATTTTTTTGGAGGAACACTTTCTTCAAATGGCGCTATTTGAACTATTTTCATATTAATTCTTGGTATAATTTTGCTACATCTGAAGAAACTTTTGTCCAGCTATAGTTTTCTTTCACCATATATTCAGCTTTTTTAGTTAATTTATTTCTTAGCCTTTTATTTTCAAAAAGCTGGATGATTTTTCTTGCAAGAATTTTATGATTTCCTGGTGGAAAAAAGATTCCTGTTCGTCTGTTCTTGATGATATAGGAAAGTCCGCCTACATTCGAAGCAATTACAGGCAGACCACAACGCATTGCCTCTAATACTGTCATACCAAAAGGTTCATAATAAGGAGGGGTTACAAAAATATCACCAGCTGAATAATAATAACGGAGTTTTTTCTGGTCTCTTCTTCCTAAAAATAAGATTCTTTTTTCAATGTTTAATTCTTTAGCTATATTTTTTAACCGGCTAATTTCTTTCTTATCAGATATATTACCCCTTTTGCCGATTTTTCCACCTACAATCATAACATTTAAATTTAATTTAGGCATTCTTTTTGAAACTAAGGGAAAAGCTTTAATCAGTGTTTCAATTCCTTTACGCCAATCTATTCGTCCAATGTATAAGATGATTTTATCTTCTTTGGAAAAATGATTAATATAATCTCTAGCATTTTCAAAGTTTATTTTTCTAAAACGTTTAAGATTAACACCGCAAGGAATAATTTTTATTTTATCCTCTAACTTGAAGTCATAATAATGCATAATATCTCTTTTTTCTGGGGGACTGGTGGCAATTATAGCATTAGTTGCCTCCATTATTTCTTTTTCAGCTATTAGTCGTTCTTTAAAGTTTTCAATATTAATATCCTCTTTTTCAAATTTTTCTAAAGTACGATGACGAACATGACCTAATGAATGAAAAGTTCCTATCATTGGAACGCGAAGTATTCCTTTGATTTGGGCAGCTACCCAGCCACCTAAATAATAATTTCCATGAATTATCCTATAATTAATCTTGTTTTCTTCTTTATAAATAAGAAAATTACCAACAAATTCTGGTAATTTTTCTAGCACTTTATCTTTAGATATAAAATAGCGAGGACCTGCTTTTATATATATAATGTTTACATTTTTTCCATAAGTTTTAATCATTCTTGTTCTTTTTCTAGTTAATCTGGTAAAAATGTCAACTGACCAGCCCATCCGTCCTAAAGCCTTGCTTAATTCAGAAACATAAACATTTTGTCCTCCTGTTTCATGCCCACCCAGCTTAGCCGAAGGATCGGAATGAACGCTAATCATTGCTATACTTTTTTTGCAATTGTTTTTATTGTTGCTATTACTCATTGTTTTAAAACCCCGGTTTTTCCGGGATTTTGTTTTTTGAAATTTTGTTATGCTATACATCAATTTTAATCTCAACAAAAAAGATTGTCAAAAGTCAAATAGTGTCAACTCTATTTTTACACTGTCTTATTTGTCTCATTTTAGCTTAAAATAGCCCCGACCGAGAGGCATTGTAAGACAGCCTCAAAAAGCCCTTAATTTCCCCTTAAAACCCAAGTTCGAGACCGACTAGGGGACCGCCAGCCCGAGATTATTTCTCGGGTTTTTGGTTGACAAAACACCTTAATTTAATTAGAGTAAACTGGTAAATTAAAAATTGAATAAATAGGAATAAAGGAGTGGTTGTTATGAAGTTAACTTTGAGATGGTTAAACGAGAAGAAGGCCTCTAATGAGCTTATCGAAATCTTCAGGAGTGAATTCGGCAAAAAAGCTTCTATAAAACAGATTGTTAAGTATCTCCACGAAATCCACAAGCCTGACTGGGAAGGGTGGTTGATGGTACAGGAACCAGAAATAACTACTGCTATGATTAATAACGGTGCTAACATTCATGCTGATAATGATTGTGCTCTGCGCTGGGCAGTAAAATACGACCACTTAGATTTAGTGAAGTTCCTGGTAAAAAAAGGTGCTGACGTCCATGCTGATAACGATTATGCCTTGTACTGGACAGCAGAGAATGGCCACTTAGATGTAGTGAAACTCCTGATAGAAAAAAGTGCTGACATTCATGTTTATAACGATTATGCTCTGCGCTTGGCAGCAGAGAATGGCTATTTAGATGTAGTAAAGCTCTTGGTAAAAAAAGGTGCTAACGTTTATGCTGATGATGATTATGCCTTACGCTGGGCAGCAAGATATGGCTATTTAAATGTAGTGAAGTTCCTGGTAAAAAAAGGTGCTAACGTCCATGCTCGTAACGATTGTGCTCTGCACTGGGCAGCAGAGAATGGCTACTTAGATGTAGCGAAGTTCCTGAAACATATAAGGTGAGAAGTGTCTCGTTTCATCAAATACGTAGAGGTAAGAATATATATCTTCACCTCTTTTTTTTATTCCATAACCCCATTGGGAATTTTTTGAAGCCAGAGACTTTAGCTCGGGTTTTGAGCTTGAATTTTTGATTTTTTAAAAAAGATTTAGTAATATTAATTGAAAAAGTATTTGTTCTTTGTTAAATAAAAAAGGGGGTGAAAAAAGAAAATGACAAAATTCATGAAAGTTTTGCATGATTTTTATGAAGGCGGTAGAGATTTCGTTCCTGGGTTATCAGCTTCTTATCTGAGAAATTATTTTCAAGATTTAGTTGTTGAGAATAAATTAAAGATTTTTTCTGTTGATAAAAAAACAATTGAGAAAAAGCTAATCAAAATTAAGAAAAAAACTGGTTTATTAAACGAACATCAAGATTATATCATTAAAGATTCGAAAACAAGAGCAAATTATGTGTTAAAAATCAAGAACAAGGAAGGGATTATTGCTTTAGGTGATTCTTCCTTGACCAGATATTATGAGTGCATCTTAGAGAAGCTTGCTGATGACTTTAATATAAAACAAATAGAAGAATACAAAGACACAGCTAAGTCAATGGGGTTAGATGTTCCTAAAGAAGCAGTTGTTGCCAATCTAAAACTTAATTACGAGGAAGATGATATGGGATCTTGGATACGTTATTGGTCTCTACATTTAATTATGGGAGGCAAACAAGACAAATTGTTCATGCAAATCACTAAAGATATTAGAAAGAAAGTAGAAAAGAATAAATAACAAATTTTTTTAAATTTCAAACCAAGAATTTTAATACGTTCTTGGTATTTTTTTATTTAAACTTTCATTAAAATTGACTCTAAACCCATGAGATTTTTTCTTGGGTTTTTGATTAATAACTTTTCAGTTCGCTATTCGACATCTTTTTAGGACGGGATTATTGTTATTTTAGTGAGTTAATTTATCAGCTCTTTTTAATTTAATAGTGATATAATTTGAAAAAAATACGAATTGAAAGATTTAAGAATAATCCTTTATTGAAATCAGACCATAATTATTGGAAGAGCAAGAATGTGTTTAACTGCGGAGTTATTATTGATGACGATGGTTTATACAAAATGCTCTTTCGTGCTGCTTACACTAAAGACCAGTCAATGTCTAATTGCGGACTGGCTTTAAGTGTTGATGGAATAAAATGGTATGTACTTGATAGACCAGTATTGAAATGTGGATTTAACGACCATTGCACAAAAGGAATTGAAGATCCGCGAATCGTAAAATGGATTGATGGTTATTGTTATATTTTCGCAACAGCCTGTTCAGAAGCAGGTAGAAGAATAGGTATCTGGAGAACAAAAAATTTTCTTAAATTCGAATGAATTGGTATTCCTTTTAATCAAGAGGACAAAGATGCTTCTATTTTTCCAGAGCCAATTGGAGGTTTTGTATACCTAATCCACAGAAAAGCTCCGCATATATGGATTTCTCGGACACGAGAATTGTCATTAAAAAGCGGCTGGCATAATAGCCAAATTTTAACAAGAAGAGAAGATTGGTATCCAGACCAAAATACTGGCAATATTCCCAACAAAATTGGGATTGCTGGACCACCAATAAAAACCATCAAAGGTTGGCTCTTGATTACCCATATTGTTCATTGTTTGGACAAAAAGGCAACAAGATATTCTTATTTTCTTCACGAGTCATATTCTCTTGGGTTCGCAGTGCTTGATTTAGAAAATCCTACAAAGATTCTCTATATTCATTCAAAACCCATACTATGGCCAGAGGAAAAATACGAAATTGTTGGCGCTATTCCAAATGTGGTTTTCAGCTGTGCTGTCGTTGATCCTGGTGAAGATTCCCTTTATATTTATTGGGGAGGAGCTGATACCGTAATCTGCGGCGGTAGGCTTATGAAAAAAGATCTTGTGATACCGATTCATGGGCAAGAAACGCCATTATTTCCAGAGTATTGTTAAGCATGTTCCTATAAATGTAGCACGTAGAATATCATTAATTGATAGTTTGTACTACGTGCTTTTTTTCTTTCTAATTTTAGATAAAAACTCTAAAATATTAATTCTAATATTATTATCTGTGGATTTCCTGTGGAAAATTCACTGTTTTTATATTCATTTTAACATAAACTAAATTTTGCTTGACCAAGTATGTTTTTAAAGGGTAAACTAAAGACAGGTGGGGAATTGTGGATAAGTATGTTAATAAGTACCTATACCTGTGGATAACTTGAACGACTAAATGGAGTGAAACCCTGCCTTCTATACTATATGTATTATGTTTATTGGTGAATATTTATACACAATTGACCATAAAAAAAGATTAGCTATACCTTCCAAGTTTAGAAAGACTTTAGGTAAAAAAGCAATTGTTACTAAAGGCATAGATACTTGCTTAACTATTTATCCAATCACAGAATGGGAAAAATTAGCTAGAAAGCTGGAAAGCCTGCCAACCAGTAAAGTTGATGCCAGGGGATTTGTGAGAATAATGCTTGCTGGAGCTGTAGACGTAGGCCTGGATAAATTAGGAAGAATCTTAATTCCTGATTATTTAAAAAAATATGCTGGATTAAAAAAAGAAGTGGTTATTCTTGGTTTGTCTAACAGAATTGAAGTCTGGGATAAAATTAAATGGAAGAATTATAAAGATAAAATTGAAAAAGATGTTGGAGATATAGCATCAAGATTAGAAGAATTGGGAGTATAAATGCACAAAAGCGTTCTTAAAAAACAAATTTTAGAATATTTAAACCCTGAACCTAATGAAAACTTTATTGATGCGACAATAGGACAAGCAGGGCACAGTTTAGAAATTTTAAAAAAGAATAAGGCCAATGGAAAAGTATTGGGAATAGAACTGGATAAAGAGGTTTACAGAAATTTATTAAACAAGAACATTAAAAGATTAGTTTTAGTAAATGATTCTTATCTGAATTTAAAAAATATTGTTCAAAGAAAGAAATTTAAACCTGTTTCTGGAATATTGTTTGATCTAGGATTTTCAAGCTGGCATTTAGAAGAATCTGGTAGGGGATTCAGTTTCAAGCAAAATGAACCTCTTGATATGAGATACAACACTGATTTGAATAAATTAACAGCTAAAGAAATTGTAAACAACTGGACAGAAAAAGAAATAGAAAAAATTTTAAAGAAATATTCACAAGAAAAATTTGCCAAAAGAATCAGTAAGAAAATTATAGAACAAAGAAAATCAAAGCCCATTAAAACAACATTTGAACTGATTGAAATAATTAAAAGAGCTGTTCCCTCCTGGTATCAGCATAAAAGAATACACTTTGTAACAAAGACATTCCAGGCGTTAAGGATTGCTGTGAATAATGAACTTAATAGTTTAAAACAGACATTACCTCAGGCATTAGAAGTTTTAGAAAAAGGAGGTAGGATAGTAGCAATATCATTTCATTCATCAGAGGATAGAATTGTTAAGAATTTTTTAAAAGAGAATTCTAAATCATTAAGAATTTTAACAAAGAAACCAATAAGGCCGAGCAGAGCAGAAATTATTAATAACCCTCGCTCAAGAAGCGCTAAGCTTCGAGCAGCAGTAAAAATTTAAAAAATATGACTAAAACAATTGCGTTAAAAAATTTCTGGATTTTAAGCATTGCTTTAATTTTATCTTTGTTGGTTATTTATATTATTCAGGTTGGGGGATTAGCCAAGGATAAATACTTACTCAGAGCTTATGAAAAGGAACTGGTTTCTCTTTCAAAGAATAATAAATTCTTAGACATAGATTTTTCAAAAATGAGTTCTTTGTCTCATATTGACCAGCTCCTGGCAAAAAACAGTGGCTTTGTTAAGACAAATAATGTAAAATATATAAAAATAGCAGAAAGTTCAATTGTCAGTAGGCTTCGCTAATAATTTTAATATATAAATGAAGAATTGGAGAGTTAATCTAATTTTTCTGTTCTTTTTCCTTGGTTCAGCGGCTGTTATTAGCCGCTTGGTTTTTCTTCAGATTCTGAAAGGAGATTTAAATAAAGCTTTATCTCAAGGGCTTTTTGCCTCTTTTAATGAAAATCAAGGAGAAAGAGGAGAGGTGTTTTTGAAAAATGGCGAGTCCTTAGCCATTAATATTGATTTGCCTTTTGTTTTTGTTAATCCTAGAAAAATTGAAAATCCTGAACAATTTTCTCTGGTTTTAAGCCAGATTCTTGATTTAGACAAGGATTTTCTTTTGGAAAAACTGACAAATAATAGTTCTTATTCACTTATTAAAAAAAAATTAAGCATGCATCAGGCTGAACAAATACAGGATTTGAATTTAGAAGGGGTTTTTGTGAGCGAACAAAAGGAAAGATATTATCCTCAAGGAAAACTAGCATCACAGGTTATTGGTTTTTTAGGAGCTGAAGGCATGGGTCAATATGGTTTGGAACAATTCTATGACAAAAGCTTAAGAGGTGAAGAAGGTTTTATAGAAAATAAAAAGGGAACTAATTTGGTTTTAACAATTGATTATAATGTACAATATCAGGCAGAAAAATTATTGGAAAAAGTAAAAAAAGATTTGGATCCTGAAGGGGGACAGATTATTGTGATAGAACCTGATTCTGGAAGAATCTTGACTATGGCTGATATGAAAGGTTTTGACCCCAATCATTATGAAGAATATGCTAGGCAGGGAAATCTGGATATTTTCAAAAATAGGGTCAGTCAGGAATTATTTGAGCCGGGTTCAGTTTTTAAACCAATCACAATGGCCGCAGCTTTAGAAGAAGAAAAAGTAACACCTAAAACAACTTATACTGATACTGGTTCAGTAAAAATTGGCAGTGATACTATTTATAACTATGACAAAAGAATTTATGAGCATGAGCCGAGTATGACTGAAGTTTTGGAAAAATCAATAAATACAGGCGCTATTTTTGTTCAAAGAAAACTTGGACCTAATTTATTTTTAAAATATATTGATGAATTTGGTTTTTTTAGGCCTTCAGGAATTGACTTTCAGGAAATCTATTCCCAGAATAATGAATTAAGAACAGCAAGGGATATTAATCTTGCCACAGCTTCATTTGGCCAAGGCGTAGAAATGACGCCAATTCAACTAATAAAGGCGTATTGCGCTATTGCTAACGGCGGAAGATTAATAACTCCGTATTTAGTTGAAAACATTACGTTTTCTGATGGCAGAATTGAAAATTTGGCAAAAGACAAACAAGAATCAGTTATTTCTTCAAAAACTGCATCTCAGTTAACTGCCATGCTTGTCAGTGTTGTAGAAAATGGTTTTGCAAAATCTGCTCAAATTCCTGGCTACTTTATTGCTGGAAAAACAGGAACAGCCCAGGTTTCTTTTGCAGCTTTAGACATTAAAAAAGAAGGTTATTCTGATAATACTATTCAAACTTTTATTGGTTTTGCTCCTGCTTTTAATCCTAAATTTCTGGTGCTAATAAAGCTTGATAATCCTAAAACTAGAACCGCAGAATATTCCACTGTTCCAATTTTTAAAAGTTTGGCAGAATATATTATTAATTACTATCAAATCCCACCTGACTATGAATAGTAATATTCTTTCTAAAATTAAGTTTTCCTTTCACAAACAAAAAGTTGTTGTTATAACAGGCAAAACAAGAAAAAGCGTTTTTAATGCGCTTGAGCAGATATTAAGCCTGCGTTTTAAAATCGGGAAAGATGTTTTGTTATTTGAAACAGAGGATAAAAAAATATCTGATTATGAATTTTTTTTGAAAAACTCTAAAGATGCTATATTAGTTGTTAGTAATATTGGCGACATACCTTATGAGATTGATTTTTTTGCTGGAGAAAGAGACTTGATTAAAAATACAAAAGAACTGATTAATGACTTACCAGAAAATGTTAATTTGATTTTAAACTTTGATGATGAAACTGTAAGAGAATTAGGGGATTCTAAAAAAATGAACACCTTAACTTTTGGTTTGCAGAAAGAAGCTGATTTTAAAGCCATTAATATTAATATAAATGGGGGAACCAACTTTAAAATAAATTACAAGGGTAAAATTATTCCTGTTTGGTTGGAAAAAACATTTGGCAAAGAACAAATCTACTCTTCTTTAGCAGCTAGTTGTGTTGGCACTATTTTAGGTTTAAATTTAATAGAACTTTCAGAAGCACTTAAAAATTATGAATCACTTGCTGGCAGAATGAATTTAATCAGAGGAATTAAGAATTCATGGATTTTAGATGATAGTCAATCAGCCAGTGTTTTTTCTATGGTTGAAGCAATTGAAACCTTAGGAAAAATTCAAGGTCATAAACGAAGAATTGCAGTTTTAGGAGACATTATTGGAGTTGGAAAATATACAATTGAAGCTCATGAAGCAATAGGTGAGAGAATTGTTAGAAACGCTGATTTATTGTTTGTGTTTGGCCAGCGCGCTAAATTCATTGCAAAGGGCGCATTTGAAAAAGGAATGAAAACTGAAAAAATCTTTGAATTTGACACAATTGAAAATGGAAAGTTAGAGCTTCAAAACCAAATCAGAGAAGGTGATATTGTTTTAATTGATGGTTCAAATGAAATGAAAATGAAAGAAATCGTAAAAGAAATCAGGTTATAACTAGTGTAAATTTTGTTTTCAAATTAAAAAACTTATGATAGGATATTGATGAAATGGCCCCATCGTCTAGCGGCTAGGACGCCTGGTTCTCAACCAAGTAACAGGGGTTCGATTCCCCTTGGGGCCACAAGAGTATAAAAAAGACTTTCAAAAGAGTCTTTTTTCTATTAAAATAATATAATGACTCAATTTTTTGACACTACAAATTAACTTTTTGTTAAAATTTATTTAGGTTATGAGATTTTTAAAATCTTCATCAGCAATTTTCTCCATTGGAGAAGAAGAGATTGTGGCGACGCGTGAATTTCTACATTCCAAGGATCTACACTGTTTCCCTGATGGAACACTCGGAATACTTAAGGAAGATAGAAACACTATTATTTTTGCATCAAACAACGCTATAGCTCGTTTAGAAGGCTCTTTTGATGTTCCATTTCAGCAAGTTGAGTCAAATATCCTCCTCGAGAAACCAAAACGGAAATATAATTATATCGGTGGAGGTCCTATTTATTTTGATAAACACTCCAACACTTTATTACTTTTTTATCACGCTGAATACCATCCTCATGGGATTAGAAAATTTTATTCTACATTAGGGATTGCATATTCTAATGATCTAGGTCATCATTTTTTTGATCTTGGAGAGTGTGTAACTCCCAATATTACTTTTAAAGAGGCGAGTAAGATGGATAAACAAATTGAGGTTTGTGGGGGTGCGATTCTGCCATGTCAAAAATATCTTTATATTTACTATGTCGACTATACAAAAACTGGAGAACGAGGATTTGCAGTATCCCGTGCCAAAATTACAGATGTGATTACAGCTGCCCAACAGGGCAGTCTTAGTGAGTGGAACAAATACCATAAGAGAACTTTTTCAGAATCTGGGTTGGGAGGAAACTTTACGCCTATTATAAGATCTCAAAAGTTCACTTGGCCGCATGTAATTTACAGTAAATACTTGAAACAGTTTATCCTTATTTATACAACTTTTAATAACTTATTTTTAAGTTTTTCTTCTGATGCTTTGACATGGGAGAAACCAACGATGATAGTAACTCAGGGAGAAAATCCAAAAGAAGAATTTTTTTATCCTACACTTGTATCTTTAGAAAATGATCCAGTGTTTCTCGTAGGAAGAGAGTTTTGGGTTTATTATACCCATTCTCAAATTGGCAGATGGCACAGATGGGATGATGCTAAATGGGTAAGAAGAAAAATTATTTGCAAGTAGGTTGGAGATTATCTAAAATAAAAATCTATAATACAAAAAAGAGAGTTAACTCTTTTTTTTGTTTTTATTTTAAGCTAAAATAGTTTAATGGCTAATTTTTTTTGGCACAATTTAAAAGTTAAAGAAACAGAAAAAATATTAAGAGCTAATATTAATAAGGGTTTAGACAAGCAAGAAGTGGGGCTTCGTCAGTTGGAATTCGGGAAAAATGAACTTCCAGAGGAAAAACCCTTTTCAAGATTAAAAATCTTTTTAGAACAATTCAAGAGCCCTCTTACATATATTTTAGTAATTGCAGGACTTGTTGTTTTAATTTTAGGTGAGTTTACTGATGCTATAGTTATTTTTAGCGCGGTTTTTTTAAACACAATTATTGGCTATTTTCAGGAGAACAAAGCTTCCCAAGCTTTAACAAAACTAAAAAAAATAGTAAAACATCAGGCAGAAGTTTTAAGAGAAGGTAATTTAAAAATTGTAAGCTTAGAAGAACTGGTGCCAGGAGATATTGCTATTTTAAATCCTGGAGACATAGTTCCTGCTGATGGAAGAATAATAACTTGCAGTGATTTAAGGATTAATGAAATGGCTTTAACTGGTGAATGTCTTTCAGCAGAAAAAAAACAAGAAGTAATGTCAAAAGAAACTCCATTGGCTGACAGAGACAACATGGTTTATATGGGAACAATGGTTGAAAGCGGGAAAGCAAAGATTATAGTTGTTGAAACAGGCATCCAGACTGAAATTGGAAAAATAGCCATAATGATTAGAGAAACAAAAGAAGAAAAAACACCTTATCAAAAGAAATTAGCTAAGTTTTCAAGAGTTGTTGCTATAATAATTGCACTGATTTGTACTTTTATTTTTATTGAAGGAATCATAAAGGGAATTGGTTTTGCTGAAATGTTTATTACTGCTGTGGCTGTTGCTGTAGCAGCTATTCCTGAAGGTTTGCCAGTAGCAATGACTGTTATTTTGGCATTGGGCATGCAAAAGATTTTAAAAAACGGAGGATTGGTCAGAAAATTGTCTTCAGCTGAAACATTAGGGAGCACTTCAATTATTTGTACAGACAAAACAGCAACCTTAACTGAA
>JAUUXB010000022.1 GCA_030588745.1 bacterium
ATTTGATTGATCAGAGCTTATGTCATTAATTGACTGAAGGGTTCGCAAATGAAGAGCTCCTGGTTTTTCTGCTAACATTCCTGCTGCTTTTGCCATGTTCGCAGCAGCCATTACTTCCCCTTCTGCCTTAATAATAATTGCTCTTTTTTCTCTTTCTGCTTCGGCTTGTTTACCAATTACTCTTTTCATTCCTTTTGGCAGAACTACATCTTTCAACTCCACATTATCAACCTTAATTCCCCAAGGATCACTGGCTTTGTCTATAACGCTTCTTATATCTTCTGAAACCTTATCTCTTTGAGAAAGAAGCTCATCTAACTCTACTTGCCCTACGGCGTTTCTCATTGTTGTTTGGGCTAACTGAGTAATGGCATAATAAAAATTTTCTACCTCTAAAATTGCTTTTTCTGCTTCTGCAACCTTGTAATAAATAACAGCATTAACGCTAACTGAAATGTTATCCTTGGTAATTGCCTCCTGACTCGGCACATCCACTGCCTTTACTCTCAAGTCCACTTTTACGTATGATTGAAAAACTGGAATAACCAATCTCCAACCAGGATCCATCAACCCAGTATATTTACCAAGAGTAAATCTTACTCCTTTTTGATATTGATTTATCTGTTTAATAGAAACCAAAAGAACAAAAAGGACTACTCCTAAAATTGACCAAAATGAAGGTATCATATTTTTGTTAATTAATTATTATCTAATAGGATGAATTATATCATATATTAAATCTTTTTAAAACAAAAAGGGCCTGATTTCTGTCAGGCCCCCGCCTATCTCTCTTGTCTCCTGAAATGTTGTTTAAGGAAATAATTCCTTTGCTTTTTGACGTAAGGCATTTTCTACCTTACTTTTGGCCAAACCAGGGATTCCGTCTAAGACAATCTTGATTGAGTTATCGTAAACTCTCGCAGTCCCAGAGATTGAGAAAACCTTAAACTTTTTCACTTTAAAAGAAAAAGTTAAAAGATTTCCTTCCCATTCTTGCTGAAAATCAGAAATTTTGTCCCCTTGGTCTCTTAAGGCTTCGTTTATCAATGTTTCTGCTTTTCCCTTAATTTCAGCAGCTGATAAGCTGGTTTCGTGTTTTAAATCAATTCTTGCCATTTTTATTGCCTCCTATTTTAGCTTTGTGCTTATATTCTATCATATCTATCCAAAAAAGTCAAGCCTTTCGCCCTGCCTGCCCTGTCGTTAATTTTTTTCTTTTTCCAATAATAATTTTTTCTTTTTCTCACCCAGTCTATATTCACCAATTCTGCCATCGCTGCAAATAACTCGATAACAAGGGATTTTGGAATTATGATTTTTATTTAAAATATTCCCAATTGCTCGATAGGCCCGAGGCGAACCAGCTAACCCTGCCACTTCTTTATAGCTCATTGTCTTTCCTCTTGGAATCTTAGCAACGATTTTTAAAACTTTATTTTTGAAAGTAATCATTATTTTTTCTTTTTATACTTTTTCCAAAGAAAAACTATGAAGCAGGAGATAAGATACCAGAATATAATATCTATAATTAAGAGAAACCAATTAAAAGAATAACAGATTTCTTCAAGAAGACAAGGTCCCCAAGTTTGTTCAAAATGAAAAGGAACTCCTATAACCCAATAATCCACAATACCTGCTCTTATCAAAATCTGAACCACATGGGCCAAAACCAACAGAACAATAGTCACAACAATCTTGCCTATGGTTGGTTTTAAAACTTGATTATTCATTTCTTTCTCTTTTCCCTTTTCTTTTAAACCAAACTAAAGGCGATAGACGAAGTAGTTTTTTAGCCACTCTGGCTCCTCTTTTATATTTTGCTTCTTGTTTACCTTTATATTTTTTCAATCCCCGCTGGAGTTCATCTTTTACTTCATCTATAGCCACCCGCAAATCCCATTGTCTGGCTTCTGACCGCAAAACCCTTCTCTGCCCAGGAAACCGAATATCTACTTCTGCATAAAACTCCTCTGGTCCCTTTAGATGATGCCGCGATGGCTTGCCGACCTCTACCCAAGCCTGAACACTGCCATCAACATCTTCAATAAATTTATCTAAAGTTCCAATCTTCTGGTAAATATAATCATAAAGAGGATCACTCAATTTTATATTAGTTGCTTTGATATTAACTTTTAACATAGTTCAAAAAGTAACTTTGACTCGAACTGTGCTCTCCTGATGAGACCACTTGATTTCCAGTTTCCCCTTAAAAGCTCTTTTAATTTGTTTTCCAATAATTACTGCTAATTTATTCTCAGTAGTAAATATCTCTATTTGTTCTCCCGGTTTCTTGATTTCTATTATTCTATCCATGGGATCGTTTTTAAAACCTCGCTTGCCAACATTTTTAACTAAATTCAGAATCTCCTCTCTTTTCTCTTGAGGAAGATTTTCTAAAGTAACTACTCCTTCGTATTTTTTATCCTTAATCATCTGACAGGCTGGACATAAAATAAATTTTATCCGCTTATCTTCAGAAAACTGTTTATGGTCTTCCAACCTATGATGCCAAGATTTCTTATAATAAACAGAATCACAGTTCTTACACATTATAATATCAATTTTCCCTGGCCCAAACTCTGCCTCTTCTTTCCTGGGCTTGGGTATTCGAGGAGCAAACTTAGTTTCTTTTGGATTCATATCGTCCATTATACCAAAAAATCGCCCAAAAGGCGATTTGTCAACGGCTAAGGGCCTTACAGGAGTTTTTATTTCTTTTTATACTTCTTCCAAAGAAAAACTATGAAGCAGGAAATAAGATACCAGAATATAATATCTATAATTAAGAGAAACCAATTAAAAGAATAACAGATTTCTTCAGGAAGACAAGGTCCCCAAGTTTGTTCAAAATGAAAAGGAACTCCTATAACCCAATAATCCACAATACCTGCTCTTATCAAAATCTGAACCACATGAGCCAGAACTAACAGGATAATAGTTACAACAATCTTGCCTATGGTTGGTTTTAAAAAATGTATGATTTTACTCATAAATTTCCAAACGGCTAAGGGCCTTAGCCGTTAAGCCTGCCCCGCCTGCCCCGCTACTGCGGGGCTACTGAATTTTTACCCTGATTTTTTAATGGCTTTTTTAATCATTTCTTTTGGTGGGTAAGGATATTGTTTACCTTTGTAAAAATAAGTTCTGCATCCGCATTTGCATTCTTGTTTCACAAATTCAGTTGCTTCTTTTAATTTTTCGAGTTCTCCACAACAAGCCAGGCATTCATCCTTGCTAACTTGTTCCTGGATATCTTTTCCATTTATCCTAACAGTTGGTGAGCCCACGAAGTTATACTTCTTTGCTTTTTTATCTGTATCAATTAAAATCTCTTCTACTTTAGCATCTTTTCCGAGTTCTTTTAAACTCTCTCTGATTAATCCTTTAGTTTTAACACACCAAGAACAATCTAAAATATATAACAGTTGAATTTTCATAATTTTATTCTATTCACATTATCAACACAAAGCCAGGCAGACATCATTCCAAAACCAGTTTTACTTATATTGAATGGTTTAATTGGTTTTGGGTTTTTAAGAAATACTAATATGCAATATTTTTTGTTTTTAAATCTTTTGTAGAATTTAGGAATATCATTTATTCCTAAACCATCTTTTTGTCCGTATTCTTTTAATATCTGTCTTACCTTTGCTGATGTTAGATTCTCGCATTGAATAACTTTATCTATTTCTGCTTTTATTGTTACTGGTTCACCAGAATCTTTGAAATATATAACATCTCCTTTTTTAATCTTATTCCAAGGAGAATATCTATTGTTATACCACCTTGATTCTATTTTCTTTTCTTTTGTTAGAATCTTGGGTAATAAACCCCAAGATTTTTTCATTATTGCTATGTGTTGCATATGTCTTTATTAGATTTTAATACATATACATAATGAAACATATACTACAATAATACAAGAATTTAAAATTATTTAACAGGGTTCACCCCATTAAATTTTC
>JAUUXB010000013.1 GCA_030588745.1 bacterium
CAAAAAGCCAAACAGCACAAAATAGAAGATGCTTTAAATGCTGCTAAAGCAGCAATTGAAGAGGGTGTTGTTCCTGGTGGAGGAGTAGCTTTGGCAGTAGCAGCTGCTTTAACTGATTCTACTGGTGATGGAAAACTTTCAGCTTTAGAAAAAGAAGGTTTTATGGCTGGGCATGACATTGTCAGACGTGCATGCCAGTCACCACTTAGACAAATTATTAAAAATACTGGTACTGATGAGGTTGTACTTTATAAGGTGCTCAAAGATATTGAAGACAAGAAAAAAGAAAAAGCACAATCTAAACAAATTGATTGGGTATCAGGATATAATGCTTCTACTGGTAGATTAGTTAACATGGTTGATGAAGGAATTATTGATCCTGCTAAAGTTGTAAGATTAGCTTTAGAGAACGCAGCTTCAGCAGCTTCAATGTTTTTAACAACTGAAGTTGTGGTCAGCGAACTCCCTGAAGAGAAAAAGCAAATTCCTGGAATGCCGGGAGGAATGCCTGGAATGTACTAAGCATTATGAGTTTTGTTTCTTTCTTACCACCAGCCAAAAAGCTGGTGGTAAGCTTTAATTAGAGCTAAAACTAAGCTATAATTATTATTAGTCGAAATAAATTGATAAAATAAAAAACTATGATTACAAATATTGTATTAGGTGTATTAGCTTTAGTCGCTTTTTGGCTGATTCTTACTTATAACGGTTTGGTTAAGTTTAAAAACAGAGCTAAAGAGGCCTGGGCTGATATAGATGTTCAGTTAAAAAGAAGATACAACTTAATTCCTAATTTAGTTGAAACAGTTAAAGGATATGCAGCTCATGAAAAGCAGATTTTTGAAAGAGTTGCTGAAGCAAGGGCCAAGGCTATGGGAGCTAAGGATATAAAAGAGAGGGGACAGGCAGAAAACATGCTAAGTGAAACCTTAAAAAGCTTGTTTGCTGTTTCAGAGAACTATCCAGATTTAAAAGCATCAGTTAATTTCTTGGAGCTTCAAAGAGAGCTTCGTGATACTGAAGACAAGATTCAGGCAGCCAGAAGATTCTATAATGGTAATGTCAGAGATTTAAACATTAAGCTGGAAAGCTTTCCTGTAAATCTAATTGTTGGCATTTTAGGATTTAAGAAAATGGATCTTTTTGAACTGACAGAGCCAAAAAAAAGAGAAGTTCCACAAGTAAAATTCTAATTAACACATGGCTACATTATATAGTCAGGCGGATTCTAATATTCGCAAGACTTGGATTTTATTAACTCTATTTTTGATTTTAATTATTGGATTTGGTTGGTTTTTTAGTTATTTGTTGGAAAACAATATTTTTTTAATTATTGCAGTAGTTTTCAGCATTGCCCAGAGCATTGCCAGTTTCTGGTTTTCTGACAAGATTGTTTTAGCAATGACTGGCGCTAAAGAAATTCAAAAAAAAGACAATCCAGAGCTTTACAGAATTGTTGAGAATTTAGCTATTACTGCAGGATTACCAACGCCAAAGCTTTTTATAATTAATTCAGCCCAACCCAATGCTTTTGCAACGGGAAGAGATGAAAAGCATGCTGTTGTTGCTGTGACCCGTGGGTTGCTGCAAAAGTTAGAAAGAGCTGAGCTTGAAGGAGTTATTGCTCATGAGTTTTCTCATATCGGAAACAAGGACATGCTTTTGGGAACAGTAGTTGTTGTTTTAGTTGGAGTTGTGGCACTTTTATCAAGAATGTTTTTAAGAATCAGTTTTCATTCAGGAGGTAGAAGAAAAAAAGACAAAGATGGCTCAGCAGGATTAATAATGATTTTAGGATTAATTGGAGCAATTTTGGCGCCCATTGTTGCCACTTTAATACAACTGGCAATATCAAGAAAAAGAGAATTTCTGGCTGATGCTTCTGGAGCGCTTTTAACAAGACATCCAGAAGGACTAGCCAGAGCTTTAGAAAAGATATCTGGCGATAGAGCACCTCTTAAAACAGCTGATAATTCCACTGCTCATTTATATATATGTAATCCTTTTAAAGAAAGGAACTGGTTAACAGGATTGTTTTCAACTCATCCTCCAGTTGAACAAAGGTTAAAAGCTTTAAGAGGAATGAAGGCTTGAGAAGCTTGATATATTGTTAATTCTGGTTAATATAATATATGAGAAATAAAAGAAAAATCATTAAACAACTGAAGGAGAGTCAAAGAGAGTTGGCTTCTGGAAAAGGGAAAAAATTAAGATCGTTAAAGGACTTAAAAAAAGAGAGGTGCGCAGAACGAATTAATTATCTAAAATAATTTGATCGTTCTCATAAAGAGCAAATAAATATATATATGTTTCGGATTAGGTTTGAAAAACAATCACAATTTGATTTTCTTAACAACATTAGAAAAAGATTAGAATTCAACTGGTCCCAATTAGCAAAGTTTTTAGGCGTTCATCCACGCTCTCTATCGGATTGGAAAACGGAAAAATATACATTACCCGAAGAAGTTTTCAAAAAATGTACAAAGATTGTAAAGAGAAAATCAGACATTCCTTCTTATGAAGTTTTGCCGAACTTTTGGAATACAAAAGAAGCGGGGAGAAAGGGCGCTTTGGCGGTGAAAAATACCTGTAGGAGCAGACGTTTAAATTTAAGAAAAGAAATTTTAAGAAAAAAAATATTTAAACCTAGAGAAACGTATCAATTGGCAGAATTTTTTGGTATTCTTCTGGGAGATGGTGGGATTACTGACAATCAAGTGATCATCTCATTGAATAGGAAATATAACAAAGATTATTCCATATTCATCAGCAAGATGATAAGAAAACTATTTAAAATTAAGGCTCCCGTCTATTATTACCACACTCGATCACATAAAAATAATATTACGGTAACAATTTCTAGCAAAAACCTAGTAGAATTTCTATTATTAAAAGGGCTTAAGAAAGGGAATAAAGTTCGACAACAGGTTGGAGTTCCCTTATGGATTCAAAACAACATTCAATTTTCGAAAAGTTGCCTTAAAGGATTAATTGATACTGATGGCGGAATTTACTATCATCGACACCAAAGCCAAGGATACAAATGCTTCAATATAGGTTTATGTTTCACGAACAAATCAGTACCAATTTTGATATTCATCCAGAGAACGCTTGAACAATTAGGATTTATACCAAAGCTGAATAAGAGAAGTGTAAATTTATATCGGGAACAAGAAGTATGTAGATACGCTAGAGAAATTGGATTTAGCAACTCTTATCATTTCGGTAGACTAAAGGAATTTTTCAAAATGAAATATGGAGAGGTGAGTCGAATGGTAAGACACATGCCTGGAAAGCATGAACCCCGCAAGGGGTTTGCAGGTTCGAGTCCTGTCCTCTCCGCATAGTTTAAATAAATTTAAAGTTATGGATATCAATAAAATCACTAATTTTTTCTTTGAGATTGCTACATTAAGACGACTAACACGATCTCATCGTCAAATGATTCAAGAGGTAAGTGATAATATTTCTGACCATAGTTTTCGTGTTGCCATAATTGGCATGATTTTAGCTAATCTTGATCAGTGTGATGAAAATAAAGTTTTAAAAATGTGTTTGTTTCATGATGTGGCAGAAGCACGTACGGGAGATGCAAACTTTATTAATAAACAATACACTGTTTTGCATGAAAAAGAAGCTCAAAAAGATCAAATGCAAGGGTTGCCTATAGCTGATGAGATCCTAGAGATTTTACAAGAATACAAACAGCGCAAGAGTAAAGAATCTATAGTGGCTAAAGATGCTGATTTGCTTGACCAGATGGTTTTACAGCAGGACTATTTCTATAAAGATGAAAAAAATCGTAAACGGTGGCAGGATTATACAGAGAAAAGCCTTATAACAGATTCAGCAAAGAAAATAGCTAAACAAATCAGAGAAGCAAATCCTTTTGAGTGGCTATATCAGCTAAAAAAAGACAAGACATTATAAAGGATTAAGTATTCAAAAGGAATAATATAAATAATTAAAAAACATGAACACCCAAAACTTAATTGAAAACTCAACATCTTGGTTTTTAACTCATGGAGTAAGAATTGTTTTCATTTTAATTGTTGCAAATTTAATAAATCGCTTTTCAAAAACTATTATTAAAAAAACAATTGAAAAGCAGGTTCAAAACAACATTTCTGAACAGGAAAAAAGAATGCGTATTGAAACTTTGATAGCTGTTTTTGAAGGAACGCTTAAGTTCATAATCTGGGTTATAGCTCTTTTAATGATTCTTCCTGAATTTGGATTAGAAATCGCTCCTATTTTAGCTAGTGTTGGAGTGATGGGTTTGGCAGTTGGTATGGCAGCAAAAGATATAATTTCTGACTTTATTGCAGGATTGTTTATTATACTGGAAAACCAATACTGTATTGGTGAAGAAATAAAAGTTGCTGGTGTTGAGGGCAAGGTTAAAGAAATAACTTTAAGAAAAACAATTATTGAATCCAATGATGGTTCTGTTCATTCAATTCCTAACAGCAAAGTTACAGTAATTTCTAAAAAATAATAATTTATGTTTTCTTCCCCAATTGAAGAAATAAAATCAAAGCTTGATATAGTTGAGGTTATTAGCAGTTATATCAAGTTAATAAAAGCAGGTGTGAATTATAAGGCGCTTTGTCCTTTTCATGGTGAGAAAACACCTTCGCTTTTTGTTTCTCCTTCAAGGCAAATCTGGCATTGCTTTGGGTGTAGTGAGGGTCATAGCGTTTTTGATTTTGTAATGAAAATAGAGGGTGTGGAATTTGGTGATGCTCTGCGTATTTTAGCGCACAGAGCTGGAGTAGAGTTAAAACCAATTAAACCAGAACTGCGAACAAAAAGGCAAAGATTTTACGAAATCTGTGAATTAGCCGCTAAGTTCTACAAGAAACAGCTTGAAAAAAGTTCAAAAGGAAAAGAAGCCAAAGAGTATCTTTTACAAAGAGGAATAAATGAAGAGTCAATTAAGAAATGGAGGTTGGGCTGGGCTCCAGATGCTTGGCGAGGTTTAGCAAAATTCTTAGGTTCACAAAACTACTCTTTGGAAGAAATGCAAAAAGTAGGACTATTGATAAAGGGAGAAAAAGGTTCTTATGACAGGTTTAGGTCTAGAATTATGTTTCCTGTTTTTGATTTAAATTCTCAGATAATTGGTTTTGGAGGAAGAGTGCTTAAAAAAGAAAAAAAACTTGCTAAATACATGAATACGCCCAACACTCTTTTGTATGATAAAGGCAGGATTCTTTATGGGCTGGATAAATCAAAAATAGAAATAAGGAAAAATGATTTTTGTGTATTAGTAGAGGGCTATATTGACGTTATTTTGGCTCATCAAGAAGGAAAAGCAAATGTAGTTGCAACTGCTGGTACTGCTTTAACCCCCTTTCAATTAGCTATTTTAAAAAGATATTCCAGTAATTTAATGCTGGCTTTTGATATGGATTTTGCAGGAGATGCTGCAACAAAAAGAGGAATAGATTTGGCTCGGGCCAGAGGTTTTAATATAAAGGTGGTAAAAATGCCTGAAGGTAAAGATCCAGCTGATATAATTTCAAAAGATGCTAAAGAATTTGGAAAACTAGTAAATAATTCTGTTTCTATTTTGGATTTTCATTTTCAAAATGCTTTCTCCCAGTTTGATAAAAAAACTGCTGAAGGAAAAAGAAAGATTTCAAATGTTCTTCTTCCTGTAATTAAAGGAGTTCTGAACAAAATTGAACAGGCCTCCTGGGTTCAGGAACTGGCAACACAGCTTAATGTAAGGGAAAAAGACATAGAAATTGAGCTTAAAAAAGTAAAAATTGAAGAAGTTTCTGATTCTGGTCTGGAAATCAATAATTTTCAAAAACAAGCTGCTAAAAAAACAAAAAAACAAGTTCTTGAAGAAAGATTATTAACTTTACTTTTAAAATCTCCACAACACCTAAGTTCTGTAGACAAGGAAATAATTCCTTATTTTTCTTCTCAGACTCAGGAAATTGTAAACAACTTTGAAAACCTTGATAAAATTTCTACTGAATTTTCTAATATTATTAACACGCTTTCTTTAAAAGCAGAAGTGGAGCAAATCGAAGAAGAAGAGATTTTATCTGAACTTAAATTTTGTTTAAAAGAAATAAAAACTGTTGAGCTTAAGAAAAAACTTGATGATGTTTCTCTTCAAATTAGACAGGCTGAGCAAGAGCAAGATATCAAAAAAATTGAAGATCTTAATCAAGAATTCAATCAGTTGACAAAAAAAATAATAACTAATTAATTTTATGCCAAGGACAAAAAAGCGTTCAAAGCGAGTTCCAATTAAAAAAAAGGGGAGAAAAACAAAGCCCAAAAGGAAGAAAGTTAAGTCAAGAACAAGAAATAAGGTTGCAAAAAAAAGACAGAGAACGAGAATAAAAAAGAAAATAAGGGCAAGGAAAACAAAAAAGAAAAAACCTGTTAAAAGAGGTCGCTATAAAAAAGTTTTTACAGAAGAGAAGATTGAAAAATTGATTGAAAAAGCTGAAGAAAGAAGATTTATCAGCAGTTCTGAAATTCTTTATACTTTTCCTGATTTAGAAAAAGACATCAGGGGCTTAGAGGATCTCTATGATAGATTAGAAAAAAAAGGAATTGAAATAAAAGAAGTTAAAGAGCTTTTAACGTCCCAAAAAGGCAGGCCTAGAATCAAAAAAAGAAAGATAGATCCTGTACAGATGTACTTAAAAGAAATTGGAAGAGTTGATTTCTTAACTGCTGATCAAGAAAAAGAGTTTGCAAAAAAAATTGAAAAAGGTGATGAAGAAGCAAAAAAACACTTAGCCAGAGCAAATTTAAGATTAGTTGTTTCAATTGCAAAAAAATATATTGGCAGGTCTCCTAATTTAACTATCTTAGATTTGATTCAAGAAGGAAATCTAGGGCTTTTTAGAGCAGTGGAGAAGTTTGACTGGAGAAGAGGTTATAAGTTTTCAACCTATGCTACTTGGTGGATAAGGCAGGCAATCAGCCGTGCTTTAGCTGATCAGTCAAGAACAATCAGAATTCCTGTTCACATGGTTGAAACGCTTTCAAAATACAATAAAGTAAGAAGAAAGATTTTGAAAAGCTTAGGCAGACCCCCATTGCCTGAAGAAATTGCTGCTGAAATGGGCATTGAAGTTGGAAAAGTGCGTCATTTAGCAAAAATCTCTCAGCGTACAGTGTCTCTGGAAACTCCTGTGGGCGACGACGAGAATGATTCAATTTTGGCTGAATTTATTAAAGATGAAAAAGGAACGCCTCCATCTTTGGATGCAGCCAGAGCGTTGCTAAGAGAAAGATTGAGCGAGATTTTAGTTGATTTAACAGAAAGAGAACAAAAGATTTTATCAATGAGGTTTGGTTTGGAAGATGGCATTACCCATACTTTGGAAGAGGTAGGACAGGTATTTGGGGTAACACGTGAGCGAATTCGTCAAATTGAGGCAAAAGCATTAGAGAAAATTAGAGAACATCAAAGCTTAAAGAAATTAAAAGGGTACTAAAGCACTTCACAAATTGAAAAATTTAGATTATATTAAAAAAGAGTTTCTATATAATACCATATTCCGGCGTGGCGCAATGGTAGCGCAACTGACTGTTAATCAGTGTGTTGTAGGTTCGAGTCCTACCGCCGGAGCAGGCTAGTGCTCGGTTCTTGCGACCGAGATACATCAAATCGCCTTATAGGCGGTTTTTTGATAGAATGAATCTATGAAAGAAAAAATTAAATCAATCTATGTTATTTTAATAGTAATACTCATAGTCTTAGGATTTGCATTCTATTGGTTTCAATGGAGACCAACGCAAATCAGGAAAAAATGTTATGACGTTGCGATAAATATTGGTGGAGTTAATTTTGATAAAAATTACCAAAGCTGTTTGTTAGACCACGGATTAGAAAAATAAATAATCTATGAAAGAAAAAATTAAAATACCAAAAGAAATTATTAGTTTATACACAAAAGTATTTCCTTTGAGAAATATAAGAAAAACTCTTCAGCCTACACCCGCTGTTTATTGCTTTTGGTGGATAGGTAATAAGGAGTTTTTTTCTAAAAATACCGAAAAGAGAATAAGTTTAAAGGGCCCAAAGGGAAGATTTTTTAAACTGGAGCATAAAATGTGGTTCCCGAAAGAACTACCCTATATACCTCTATATGTGGGCAAAACAACAAAACTTAAAGATAGAATTTCAAAGCATTTACTTATAAGTTATTCTAAAAGAGTTCACCTAAAACCCAAAAACTACAAAAAAGTTAAGCCTCATAATACGGTGTGTCAATTAAGGGCTGGCATAGAGCATATATTCCCTAATGAAAAAGAACCAAAAAGTCTTATCCTTGATAATATAGGTTTATCTTTTTTGGACATATTTAGGAAAGAGGCAGTAAGCGAAAGATTTTATTTAGAAAATTTTGCTATTGGCTATTTTAGACCTTGGTTTAACTTGGATTGTGAACGTTAAAATAAAGTAAATAGTTCTATCTATGAAAGAAAAAATTAAGAAAATTTCAATAAATAAGCTATGTCAGGAAAAAGTAAAAACGGTCCATTACAAAAATGGGGCAAAAAAGTAAATTGGGAAAAACGGGTAAGGGCTGTTTGTAAACCCTGTTGGGAAATTAAATATTGTCCATATGGACCAATAGTTGAAGAATTTCCATTAAAAATGAATCCTGACGGAAAAAGCTGTCGTATTTTTGGACATGACTGTCCAGTATTTTATGTTGCTGAACCATTTACAGAAACAAAAGAATTAAGAAATATTAGTAGGCTAATCCCGAGGGTAACACAATTTAAGGTACTAAAAAGAGAAAACCAAATATGTCAAATTTGCGGTAAGTCTGTTAAAGATGAAGATATCGAATTTGATCATTTCATTCCTTGGTCTAAGGGTGGAAGTTCGGATGAATATAATGTTATTTTACTTTGTAGGGCATGCAATAGAAAAAAGGGGAAGAAATTTGAAGATAAATATTTAATAGAATCTTTATCAGAACACATAGTGGAACCAGTAGGAATTGAAATTGTATGTTTAGTTATCGAGTTTGTTAAATTATCGCACCAATTATTTAAAGGAGAAAATAGATACCCTGATGCTGCAGATTTTTGTAAATTTTTTGGCAGACGAAAAGTTCGTTATGAAGACAAGAAAGCTGTTGAAGAAATTATAGATATCGATAAATTTTTTAAGTCAGAAAAACCAACAGAGATTAAGAAAAGGGTTTTCGAAGCTCTGAAATATAGATGGGGTTTTAAAGATAGAGAATTTCACAAATTAAAAGAAACTGCAAAAAAGTTTAGTATAAATATCGAAGAACTTCTACTAGCAGAAATTTCTCTATTTAACAGATTGGGTTGGAGAATTAAATTAACAGATCCAATAAGGAGGAAATGGTTAAATATTTAGCCCCGACCGAGAGGCATTGTGAGACACCCCTAAAAGCCCCCGAATTTGTTCCTGAAAGCTAGGTTCGAGACCGACTAGGGGAGCCAAGCTGTGAGGCTTTCGAGAGACCGAAAGGCCTTAAATTCGAGCCCTACTACAGTTAGTAAAATCAAGCTCATTTTAAGCTTGATTTTTTTATTAGAATTGCTAATGTACAAGATCAGAAAAGATAGCTCGTTAATAATTAAATTGTTTAATGTGATGTTATCTTTTGAAATTCTGAATAAAATTAGAATAAAAAAGAGGTAATGAAAAAAAATGGCAGCAAAAGATAGATTGATTTTTGCTCTAGATGTACCAGATTTAGAGACAGCAATTCCTCTATTAGACCGATTAGAAGGTAGAGTAGGATTGGTAAAAGTGAATTCTCTAGCAGTTGCTTACCCTGAAGTTGTTTCTATAATCCAAGATAGAAAAATAGAAGTTTGGCGAGACTTTAAACATCATGATATTCCTGGTACTGTAGCTAATTTTATCAAAGCCGATGTTGAAGATGGATTAGCAATGACTACTATTCACACTCTTGGAGGTATAAAGATGATGGAATACGCGGTTGAAGCAGCGAAAGGAAGTAATCTGAAAATCTTAGGAATCACTATTTTAACTAGCCACGACCAAGAGAGTTTTAACGAAGAAATAGGACCAGGCTCAATTCAAGATAAAGTAATTAATCTTGCGACAATGGCAGAAAAAACAGGATTATCTGGAGTAGTGGCTTCAGCTAAAGAAGCGAAGATGCTTCGTGTAAGCCTTAAACCTGAAACCTTAATTGTAACCCCTGGGATTAAGCCAAAATGGGCAGTCAAACGAGAAGATCAGGCAAGAGTAACCACTCCCTATCAAGCAATCTTGGATGGAGCTGACTACCTTGTAGTAGGAAGCGCTATTCGTACAAATGAAAACCCTGGTGAGGCAGCAGATAAAATTGTTGAAGAGATAGAAAAAGCAATGAGCGAGAGAGCTTAAGGAGGTGGAATAATAAGAATGAATGTTCCAAAGGATAAAGCTTATCCAGTTGACTCTGTGCAATGTGATGAATGTGGAGGAAATGGATGTCAGGTGTGCGACGACAGAGGATGGTTAACCCCAAAAGATCATCCTGGCGGAAGAAGGTGCACGAATTCAGCTTGCAATAAACCGCTTCACCCAACACACGTCGCAGTTTACTGCTCCAATAAATGTGCTCTTGATGATGCATAAAGAGAGTAAAATCCTAAAGAGTAAAAACCCTTAATGTAGTTAAAGCTGCAAAAAGGGATTTTTTTATTCCAAACAGCTATTAAAACTGTTTTTTATGTGAAACAGGTTCTAACCTCGTCCAGCCCCCGGAGCTCCGTTCAGAAAATCGCCAAGAAGCGGTTTTTTAATAGAATGGACTAATAATGGGTTTTTTGACAAATTTTTTAGATTTGGTAGTTTTAATATTAAGAAATTAGTTCTTTAATAATATGGAGGTAGAAAAAATGGAAAAGATATTTAAAGATGTCCAGAGAAAGAAAATTGAATTCTTTGGAAAAGAAATTAGTGGACCTTTTACAATACCTGCAGGGATAGTTACTACAAAAGCATCGATAATTGAGAAAATTGCTAATAAAATTAGAGAAATAGGAATATTAACAACAAAGAGTATTGGAATAGAGCCTCGCGAAGGAAATAGAGAACCTATTATCGCTCAATATGGGCCCTTATCTTTTATTAATGCTGTTGGTCTTACCAATCCAGGAGCAGAAGAATTCGCAGAGAGATTAGAAAAAATTAAAATTCCAGATAATAAATTTTTACTGGTTTCAATATTCGGAAGTTGTGAAGAACAATTCGTGGAAGTAGCCGAGAAATTACATGATTATGCCGATGGCTTTGAAGTAAATATATCTTGTCCGCATTCTGAAAAATATGGTCAAGCTGTAGGGCAGGATAGAGGACTTATTAAGAAAATAATAAGAAATGTTGTTTCTCTGGGAAAGCCTGTATTTGTTAAAATTTCTCCCAATTTAGATGTTAAAAAAACTGTAAAGTGTATTGTGAAAAGTGGAGCCTCTGGAATAACAGCAATAAATACTAGAGGACCAGAATTGTATTTACACGATAGTTACCCTGTTCTTTCAAATAAAGTAGGCGGAGTTTCTGGAAAAGCAATTTCAGAACTTGGATTGAAATGTGTGCGAGAAATAAGGAACATCACAGATTTGCCAATTATCGCCTGTGGAGGTATCTCAACAGCAGAGGATATTAAAATATACAAGAGGACTGGAGCAAATTTTTTTGGAATTGGCTCAGCGTTAGCAGGAATGAATACAGAAGAAATAAAGGAATATTTCCACAACTTATCGGTAGACTTGGAGCAAGGAACAGATAATGCAGTGAGGTTTTTGAAAAAAGAGTTGAATATGGGATACAAAAAATATAAAGTAGATAAAAATATACAATTGGCAGAAGACTTATTTCTTTTAAGATTGAATAATAATATTGGGATAAAGCCAGGACAATTTATTTTCGCTTGGCTGCCAGAAAAAGGAGAGAAACCATTTTCAGTGTTTGATGACGAACCACTAACTTTACTTATTCGGAAGATAGGTTACCTCACAAGTGAACTATCAAAACTAAGAAAGGGCAATATAGTTTATATTAGAGGACCTTATGGAAACTCCCTAAAGATAAATGGAAAGGTTTTGTTGGTTGGAGGAGGAACTGGTATTGCTGCACTTTACCTCTTTGCTAAAAGAAACAAAAAAACAATTGTAGTATTAGGGGCAGAGGACGAAGATCATTTGCCTTATATTGGAAAGTTCAAATTAGCGTCTAAAGAACTTCATTTAGCTACAGAAAACGGTGAACTAGGCCACAAAGGATTAGCCACAGATAAATTAGAGGAGATTATAGAAGATACACAAGCTGAGTATTGCATAAACTGTGGTCCAGAACCAATGGTCAGAGCTGCTATTCGAAAAGAAAGCAAGTCTATAGACTTAAAGAATATCTATTCTTCAATAGAGTACTTAACAAAGTGTGGTATTGGTTTATGTGGAAGCTGTGCGACTTCAAAAGGTTCTAGAAGTTGTGTTGATGGAACTTTCATGAATCACTAAAGTCTATTACTTAAAATACGAGGAAGTTGCTAGAAAGCTCTCCCTCTTTTTTTATTCTCCTGTTAAAACAGATTTTAATATTCCTCGTTCGGCGTTAGTTGTAGTAGCTTCTTTGTACCTCTTTTCTTTATTTCGTTTCTTTTCATAGCAAAGCTTTAATTCAAGTTTGTGTCTTTGGCTAATAAAAGCTGGCAATATAGAGGATCCTTTTGGTTTTGTACCAGGAATTATTCCTATATTATAAGTATTTTGGTTGTTTCAGTTTAAAGTTAATAACGATAATCTTTATAAGGTTTATTAAGAATTTGGGCATAAATTTGATGAAAAAACCTGTTTTTAATGATTTTTTTTGATTGTTATAGCATCTTTTATTTTGTTTTTTAAAAACTTTTTTTAGTGTCAAAAACTTTTCCTCAAGATTTAGAAATTAACTATGACTAAGAATCATGTCATACTCCTTGGGGATGGAATGTTTTAAAAATTAATACTGATTGTTTTATCATGTTGAACATTAGTCAAGTTAATACTGATTGTTTTATCATGTTGAACATTAGTCAAGTTATTGAAAAAGAAAAATCAGAAAATTATTTTTTTAACAAATGATTAATTACTGGAAATTTACAAAACTGTAATTGCTAATAATTTTTTTTAGACTCACTATAATTGCTAATAATTTTTTTAGACTCAAAGAAAGTTTTTCAAATCCAATGGTAGTTGATCAACATTACAGGTCAGCTTCCAGATTTTACAGGGTATGTGGAAGCTGCGGTTATAGATGGGTTTTGTCAAAACTTAAAAATCATTACAGAGAGGGAAAAACACTAAGTTTCTGTGGCTAACAAAAATATAAAACAGGTAAGTGTTATTGCTGATAAGATTTTTAAAATTCTTGACATCGAAAGATTAAAATAAATTTTCTTTTGTATTTTTTCAATACTTATTAAGAAGACGATCGGTCTCTTGGCAGATTCTGGGTGTCTGCTAAGTGTCTGGTGAGTTATCCACAGGCACTTTTTTTATATTTGGTGTAAAATTAAACAATATACCTTTTGGAAAAGGTTATAGTTTTGGTTTTTTAGAAGTATGATAAGGAAAATAATGACAATTTATAAGATTCTGAAAAAATCTGCACTAAGGAGAGTGGGTTTTGTTTTTAAAAAAACAAAGAAATATTTTATTAAACAAGAAGCTTTTTTTCAGAGAAAAAGAAGGGTTTTTTTGAAGAAAATTTTATTGAAAATTCGCCTCATAAAAACGAAAAAAAAGAAAGCTTTGCGCAATTATGAAAAGCAGTATGATCAGAGGAAAAAACATTTAAGCAAATTACTTAAAAAAGAAAAAACAATTTTATCCCAAAGAATTTACTTGGGAATTTCTTTTTTTTATAAGCAAAAAAAGATTATTTTTTCTGAATTCAAAATAAATAAAAAAAATCAAAAAAAATATTTATTTTTATTTAAAAAAGAAAAAAATAAATTATTTAAAAAAATAAATAAAAAAATAAATATTTTAAATAAATATTTTAAAAAATTATTTAATTTATTTATTGAAATTTTAAATGACGAAAAACAAGTTTTTAAAAATTTGTTTAATTCTATTGGAGATAACTCGTTAGAGTTTTTTGATTCTTTTGAAAAGTATCAAAAACAAATGCAAAAATTGTTTATTAAATCTGTTTTTCAAAAGATGCCTCGCAGTGTCATTTTAGCTAGAAATAAAGCTAAAAAAGAAGTTTTTAGATATATTCGTGGATATAAAAAAATATCTAAAAAATATATTCGTAATTATCATAAAACATTAAGAATTTTTAACAAGTTTTTATTGAAACAAAAAGTTTCGACAGCACGATTTATTAGCAAAAAAACAAATATTGTAAAACGTGAATTTAATAAATACGAAAAGAAAATAATTAAAGAAAAAATAAAAATAGAAAAAAATATTATTTTTTTAAAAAATAATATTAATTATTTAAAAAATAAAAATAGAAAAATATTTTTTAAAAATAAAAGAAAAGTTTTAAAGATTTATAAATCATCAGTAAACAAAACACGCTATGGAAAAGATTTGTTACATTTCACTTTTAAAAATATAACTTTGAAATTGTTTGAGCTTAGAATGAATTTCAAACTTTTTAAAATTAGATTTTTAAACAAAATAACATGTCTAAAACATAGGATAAAAATAAGATCAGAAGTATTGTTTACTTATTATATAAGGTTGCTGATTCAAATATTTAACGATGAAAAACAGGTCTTTTTAAAAGCACTTAATTTAATTGGAAAAAAGATACTGATCTTTATTGATTTTATTAAGTGGTATCAAAACGAGATAGGAACAAGCGCTAAACACGGGATTCAGAAAACAAACAAGAGAATATCAGATGTGTTCAGTGGACATATTAAGAGTATTCTGAGGTTCAAAGAAATATTTCAGAAAAGCACATTAACCATAAAAAAAATATGGCCAGAGCAAAATAAGTATGAAATTTCTTCAAAACAGATTGTTTCACTGGTTTTGATTATTGTGCTTATTCTTTCCTTTATGGAGCCAATTTTTAATTTTAGGTCAGAGTCGCAAAAAGCAAGAGCCTCTGAAACAGTTTATAGTCCAAGCGCCAATGCAATTGCAACAAATGGGTTTACTGATCCAGCTAATGCTTATAGTTCAAATGATAGTTATGCTACTGAGCTTACCGCCGACGACTCCCACGATTATTATAACTATAATATTTCACTAGCAGGTAGTACTATTACCAAGGTAGAAGTTGGTTACGAGGCGTGTGGAACGGAGAAATTGGGGATCAACGTGTCCTGGGATGGTGGAAACTCCTGGGGCACTGAACAAATAACAGCAGCTAAATTCGTTGCTTGTACTGGCTCCGAAATTGCAGTTTATTTTGATTTTACCTCTGATACTTCTTGGGATGCTACAAAATTGAATAATGATAACTTTAGAGTTAGGGCTAGACATGAGCAGCTGGGCGGTGCAGGTACGAATTATTACGATTGGATACCAGCTAGAATTAATTATTCAATAGTTGCCCCTATTCTAAATCAACGTTCTTACCGCTGGCAGAATGATAATGGAACAAATGTCAATTCAAGCACTAGTTCTGCTGATGTTGACACTTCTTTAACAATGGAAAAAGGAGAGAGGGCTACCTGGAGGGTTCAATTAGACAATACTGGAACTGCT
>JAUUXB010000021.1 GCA_030588745.1 bacterium
TTACCAAAAAGCTACCTTTATTCTTCCTCGGTTCTGCACCCCGCTAAGCATCTAAACAAATGTTTAGGGCTGCTCCGATCAAGGCCTGACCCGTTTCGCATCTGCAAGATCAAAGCGGACAAAACGTCAACGTCCAAATAAAGACTTTTTAACGCACCTTTCACGCCCTTCCTTGCAGTCTGCCATAAAGTCCGTTTGCAAATAGCGGAGGACTAACCCGCTGACCTAGTCTACAGTAGACTAGGGGATATAACTATTTATAAAGTTTTTTTGTGGGGGTTTTGTTGGGAATCTTTTGAAAAATAACCAATATTTTAGAAAATAGAAATTTTTATAAGTATCATAACATTATTTATATTATGAATAAAAAAGCTGTTGTTGAAACATTTACTGTTGTTGCTGTTGTTGCCATAGTGAGTTCTTTAATTGCAAGTTCTTATATCATAATGACCACATCTTCAGTTATAAATAGTAATATTGAAACTTCAGGCACAGTTAGGAATATTAAAGAGATTTCTAAACCAAATTACGTAGGGAATTTAGATACTAAAAATTTTTATTCATTAGAATGTAACATATATATTGAAGAAGAAAAGAGGGTATTTTTTAGGTCTTTTGATGATGCCATTCATTTAGGATTTAAATACACCTCTTGTAAAAATGGTCAATAAATTTGATACTAACACTTTTGCCATTATATTTACATCTATTTTTGGAACAGTAATGGGAATGGGATTAATCTTTTTTGGGATTGTTTCTTCTAATCTTTTTGCTTTATTTCTTGGAATATTTACACTTATGGTGGGAATAATGTCTTTTATTAAATTATTTAGTGAGGTTTAAATGAATAATATAGATTTAACCCCAAAAATTAAAAAAAATCTTTATGAGTTAAAACATGATAAGCATCTACAAGACTTACAGAACACTATAAATAGTTGTTTAGCTATTTGGTTAATTGCTATTGGTTTGATTTTTACTTGGGTAATTCAAGGTAATGGTGATTGGATTATTGGATTTATGATGGGTTTATTATCAACTTCTATTATGGGTTTTATATGCCTTTCTTTATATTTACGAACAAATCAGAAAAGAAAATCAGTTATTGATGGGATAAAAGAACTTAATATATAATTCTAAAAAGGTTTTTAAGGGTTTTGGGTAGGGGTTATTTAATCATGTCCAAGACGTCTCCAAATCTAATTTCTACAGCTTTATAGTCCTTTTCTTTTAAGGGTATACAATGGGCAATTGCATGTCTTGAAGGCATAACTTTTTTAAAACTACTCTCAAAATCTTTTATTTCTTTTTCTTTTAAATAGGGCAAAAATAAGCTCCAATTTCTTCTTGAGACAATAATTTCTTTTAGTTGTCCAAGATGAGTGTACTCTAAATTATCATCCCTTTTTGGAGAGAAATATTTTTCTTTTAATTTACTTTCTTCTACATTTTCTTTTATGGCCGTATTCACTCTTTTTTCCCACCAATTATCTTCCTTTTGGAGTACGTTTCTGATGAGGCTTCTAAGAGCATTTTCAGTGAGATATAACCACATATAAGCCCTAGCCATTTTTTCTGATTTATCCTTAAATTTTTGAAGATTTTTTGTTTCAAGATGGCCTTCTTTTTTAAAAGAGAAATCTTTTCCCACCATTTTTTTCTTTATTAAATCTTGATCAACTACTTTTTCTCTTTTTTTATTAGGGATATACTTCAAATTAGAGGTTATTTTTTTATAAATTCCAGGCTTAATTCTTTCTGCAAATCCCAAATCTTTAGCTTGCTTTAATATTGGGCTCACTATTTTTTCATTTATTTTTAATTCTTTCGCGATTCTTTTATAATTCTTTTTTCCATCAGCCTTTTTCAAAATCTTCTTTGCTTCCGAATACAATTTCAAGAATCTAATTCCATTATTTTCAAGAATTTCTACATTAAGAACCATTTTATTTTTTCTTTCTTAGGTATGTTAATTCGTTAGCAACTGTACCTGACTTCATATCAAGAATATCTGCAATTTCCAAATAATCCAATCCACAATCCCCCAATCTTTTTATGTTGGCTCTAGTAATCTCTTTTGGTTGTTTTTTGGATTCCTTTTTAAATTGTGGGGAGATCAAAATATTTAGTTTTTTAGATATTTGGTCCAAAATTCTTTTTAATTCATTAAATTGTTCGTCTTTCATTCTTTTTTCCACCCCTTTGTATCCCTAACTCCGCTTTCTGTCAATCCAATTAAAGGAGCTATTTCAGCAGAAGTAAAACCAGCTTTTTTTAAAATTATGATTTTATCATTCTTTTCTTCAATATTTTGTATAGCCAATGCTGCAGGAATCTTATCTAATTTGTTACTTATCTCCTGGAGGAGATCTTTTTCAGTTTTCTCTTTACTTTTTTTTGCCATTTTTCTGTTTCATTAATGTTTTAGTTACCCTAATAGTATTTACATCTTTTCCAATTATCTCTGAAATCTCTACAGATGAAAGTCTTACATCAGATAAAAGTTGTATCTGTTCCCTAAAGTTCTTGTCCTGTATGGCAATTGCTGCCAATAGCTTAATAACTTTCTCATTCTGCTTAAATAATCTTTCAAAGTGTTCGTTGTTCATCATCTCAATTCAGTTTGATTAGCGATTTATATTTTGGTTTAGTTTCTGTTCCCATCTTGTAAATAATCCTTTCTTTTTCCCATGCTTTGAGAATCGGAGTCATTGTTGGTTGTTTAACTCCCACAATCTCTGCGATTTCCTTGACGTTATTTTTACCATTACATGCATTGTAACCCAGAATATATGCTTGTGGATTTTGTTTATTTTTTGTTACTATATCCTTTATCTTAGTTTCTCCAATAGCAATCCCCGCCAATAATTCTATGATGATGTCTGCCTTTATGCTGTTGTTTTCCATTTTGCTTTATGGAAAAACTCCTTTATAAATCTTATGTTATTTAATTCCATTCCCTAATCTTATCTATACTTAACCGAAGAGGAAAATTTTTAGTTAGGGAAAATTATGTTCAAGAATTAATTCTTACGCCAATCCCTCACAAACCTCTCCATCCCTCCTAAGAACCACACAATTTTATATCTTTCTAAAAGTGTTTAATCTCATAGAAAAAATACTAGTATCCTACATATCCCTCATATGCCCATCTATCCAGAATCCAAGTCGCTCCAGCATAATATGCTAGCCCAAATTCTTTACTACCAAAATATAGAAGGGCTATTGTAGGTATATCTCTGAAACATTCCGCCATAATTGCCATTGTTCTTATATCCTTACGATTTTTCTGGAGCTCCCCTTTTGTCATTTGCTCCTCTTTTTTTGTTATTCCTTTTCGTTGAAAAAATTCAGAATACAACCTTCCTGCATTTATTCCAAGACCTCCTGGTAAAAAGGACGTCAATTTTGGAAGTATTTTTTCTATTCCCATTTTCAATTTTTCTCAGAATAAATCTGAGGTTTCCACCTCCAATAAATTAAAAATTCTTTAAAAATATTTTTATCCTCAAAAGAATACTTTAGTTAATACTCTTTCCAACCCCCAAATAACTACCTCCTCCTCCCCCTCACACTAAAAACAATTGCCAATGCCACGATAGCGATGATAAATACACTGACAACTACTGTCCCCCCTGTTCCTAAAGCACCAACCACTGCACCTGTTATTGTTGCGAAGAATCCAGGAGGTGTTGTAGTTAGTGTTATTGTTTCTTCTTCACCTTCACTAATACAAGCTCTTGATGTTGCTGGTTTAGAATTTGATGTACCACATTCTGCAATATCTAAACAAGTTCTTGTTTGCTTTTCATCTATACACTCGCTCCAACCACCACACTGCCATTCCTCATAACAAACATATGAGCTGGATCTGCTACCACCAGTAACTCTTCTAGTTGGCTTAGATAAGACAACATCATTTTTTATTGACTTGCCAGTATTATGCCCGACTTTATCTGTCGCATAAACTGTATAAGAATATGACCCTGCTTCTAAATTAGCAGTATCGGTAAAACTTAATGTATCAGCGGAGATTATTTCTAAAAGGTTT
>JAUUXB010000019.1 GCA_030588745.1 bacterium
GTTAAAGGAAATTGAAATCACTACTTATCGTTTAGAAACAAAATATACTGATAAGCGCCATCCAGAACAAATCAAGTTTGCAAAAACAATTGAAGAAGATTTAGCAAGAAGAGATTTTACTGTTAATGCTATGGCTATTGAGTTAAAGAATGAAAAAATAAACATCATTGATCCTTTTAGTGGGCAAAAGGATTTAAAAAACAAAACAATTAAAGCTGTTGGAAAACCAGAAAAAAGATTTTCAGAAGATGCCTTAAGAATGATGAGAGCTGTAAGATTTACTACAACTTTAGGAAAAGATTGGGAAATTGAAAAAAATACTACTCAAGCTATTAAGAAAAACTCTATTTGGCTTCAGGCAATTTCAAAAGAAAGAATTAAAGATGAATTAATAAAAATCATAATGTCAAAACAAGCTGCCAGCGGCATTGAGCTTTTAAGGCAGTTAAAGCTTTTAAAATACATTATTCCAGAATTAGAAGAAGGTTATAAGGTGGCTCAAAACAAACACCATATTTATGAGTGCTATGAACACTATATTCGTTCTTTGGGTTTTGCAGCTAAAAAGGACTTTGGTATGCATGTCAGATTAGCTTCATTATTCCATGACATAGGTAAACCAAAAGCTAAAAGAGGAAAAGGAGAAGATGCTACATTTTATAATCATGAAATAATAGGAGCAAAAATGACACTGCAGATTTTGAATCGTTTGAAATTTCCAAAAAAGGACATAGAAAAGATTGCTAAGCTTGTAAGATATCATCTTTTTTATTACACACCTGAAGAAGTTGGTGAAAGTTCTGTTAGAAGATTGGTCCGGCAAGTTGGACCTGAAAACATGAAGGAATTACTAGAAGTAAGAATGGCAGACAGAATTGGTTCTGGAGTTCCTAAAGCTGAACCTTATAAATTACGCCACTTAAAATATGTAATAGAAAAAGTTTCCCAAGATCCTATTTCAGTTAAAATGCTGAAAATTACTGGAAATGATGTAATGAAAATCTTAAAAATAAAGCCAGGGCCAAAAGTAGGGCAAATACTGGATGTTTTACTTGGATATATTTTGGAAAATCCTAAAAAAAATACTAGAAAGTTTTTGGAAAATGAAATTAAAAAATTATCAAAGCTAGATGAAAAAGAAGTATTGAGTTTAAGTCAAAAAGCAAAGAAAGAACGAGAGGAAATTGAAATGAAAAAAGATAAAATGACAAAAAAGAAATATTGGGTAACGTAACGGGGATTAGCCTAATTGGTAAGGCGCTCGCGTCGGGTGCGAGAGATTAGCGGTTCGAGCCCGCTATCCCCGACGGGCCTATAGCTTAGTGGTAGAGCGCTGCATTCGCATTGCAGAAATATGAGTTCGATTCTCATTAGGTCCACAAGCAAATTTAGCTTTCAGCTGAATTAAAACTTATTATTATTCTTTGCAAAGCACTGATATTAGAAAGAATAGCTAAAATTACTATTGGATAAATTACCAGATTAATATCAAAAATTCCTAAGAACATTGACGTTGCTATTGAAATTACTCTTTCTGTTCTTCCAAAAAAAGCTGGTGCTGGTTTTCCCATAACCAGTTCTTTTTCTTTGGCAGCTGCTTTTGCATAAGTTGTCATCAGGCTTCCTAAAAATGATAAAACAATCCAGATTTTAGAAGGGAGAATAAAGAATTTTAAAGGTAGAAATAAAAACCCTAAAAGAGCTATTCCATTAATATATCTGTCGCAAATTGTATCTAAATATGCTCCTTTTTTTGAAGCTTGTCCTGTTATTCTAGCCACAGCTCCATCAATAAGATCTAGAACTCCTGCAGAAATAAAGAATAAGAAAGCTAAAAGAAAATTAAGGTTAATTAGAAAATAAAAAGAAACAAAAGCAAAAATAATGCTCATTAAAGTAAACTGAATCGGTGTTAGGCCAGTTTTAGAAAATACATTCCCTAAAAAATCTTCAAGGAATTTAAAATTTTCTCTTATTTCAGTCAACATAAATTATTTTAACATTTTAGATAATCTAATAATTCCTCTTTTAATTCTTTCTGTTATTTTTTCAAAAAAACTGAATTCTTTTCCTTTAACTTCACAGCTTTTATTTTTTATTGCCTTTAACACTTGCTCAATTGATAAATTATCTCCTAGGATTTCTAAATATGCTCTGCCAATGAATTTTGGCTCATGGGCATCAGAACCAGCAGTAAAAGCTAAGTTATTTTTTTTTACAAGCTCTTTAGCTTCCTTGTTACCAGTAAAAACAGAGGCATTAAACACTTCAATAGCATCAACTTTATTAATAAAATCTTTCAAACCTTTTTTAAAAGCATGCCAGTCACCAAAAGGATGAGTAATTATTGCCAATCCATTCTGTTCTTTTATTTTCTCAATAGTTTTCTCTGTTGACAAACCCTTTTCAATTTCCTTTTTAACATTTAAAGCTATTATATCTCCATCTCTGCTTTTAACTTCAATTGCTGGAATAATTAAAATTGGTTTAGCTTTTGCATATTTAATTGCCTCAAATGCCCCATGAATTTTATTATGATCGGTAATTGCTATACAATCTATTCCTTTTTTGATTGCAGTATCAATTATTTCTTTAATTGAAGAATTGCTATCATAAGAATAATGGCTGTGGATGTGTAAATCGCATTTCATTTGACTATCTTAACACAATTTTTTTATAAAACAACAAATGCTGTATACTAAATACAATATACCTATGTACAAGCTTATTCTATCATCCCTTTATTTTTTTCTGCCTGCGTATTTTACCAATATGACGCCTCCTTTAGCAAAAAGGTTTAGAGTTTTTGATTTTTTAGACAAACCCATTGATTCTAATAAAACTTTCAACAATAAACCAATATTAGGGGCTCACAAAACCTGGAGGGGGCTAGTAGCTGGAATAATTGTTGGAATTTCGGTTGCTTATTTACAAAAATGGTTTTATCAGTTTTCATGGATTAAAGAAATTTCTCTTTTTAATTATGAAAAAATTAATATCTTAATTCTAGGCCTTTTATTATCTTCTGGTTCTCTTTTCGGTGACTTATTTTTTGCATTTCTGAAAAGAAGATTGAGCTTAAAACCAGGTGCTAAATTTCTTCCTTTTGACCAGATAAATTATGTTATAGGGGCATATATTTTTTTTTCCTTGACTTTATTCTTTGAAATTGATAATTTAGTCTGGATTGTGCTTTTAATATCAACTTTTTTCCTTCATATAATAGTTAACCGCCTTGGCTATCACTTGAGATTACACAAGGCAAAATGGTAGAATAAAAGATTAAAATAAGAATTTAAACAAATATGGTTCAAGAAATAATTACTTTAGTTTGGCAAAACATAGTTGAAGTTTCCCCTGCTATTTTGGGTGGAGTTCTACTTCTGCTTTTAGGCTTTATTATTGCTAGTTCTTTAAAAGGACTGGCAGTTGCTTTTCTTAAAAGAATTAGATTAAACCAGGTTTTAAAAAGATTAGGTCTTGATGCCACCCTGTCAAAAATAGATGTTAGTTTTGATGCAATTAATTTTTTTGGAGATATAATTAAATGGTTTTTCATTTTTGTTTTTTTAATGGCATCTTCAGAAGTTATGGGCTTAACCCAATTCAGCCAATTTCTTGAAAGAGTGATTGAATATTTTCCAAACATTTTCATTGCTTTTTTAATGTTTGTGGTTGCTGCTTTTATTGCTGATTTTTCCAAAAAGATTGTTGTTGGAACGCTGGAAAAAGAAAGAATAGTTTACTCTAAGTTTCTTGGAAGATCAATTCATTGGGGAATATGGTTTTTTGCGCTTTTAGCTATTTTATACCAGCTTCAGATTACTCCTTCTTTAATTTTGGTGATTTTTATTGGCATGGTAACTGCTATTTCCATTGCCATAGGAATTGCATTTGGTCTGGGAGGTAAAGACCTAGCTGCCAAAATTCTTAAGGAGTTAGAGGAGAAATTTAAGTAACAATCCTATTTTTGCTCGCTTAAATTAAAATGCAGTATCTTAGCCAAAATGATTTAAAAAAAATGATGCTTCTTTCTTATGAAAAAATTGAGAAAGAAAAAGAGCAAATCAATAAAATCAATGTTTTTCCAGTGCCAGATCAGGATACTGGAAACAACATGACTAAAACTTTATCTGGAATAAAAAAAGCAATACAAGACAAAAACTTTAAAACTATAAATGATATTTCAGAAGCAATCTTAGATGGAGTATTAACTGCTGCTCAGGGAAATGCCGGTGTGATTTATACCGGTTTTTTAGCTGGTTTCTTGCCAGAATTAACTGAAAAAATTGATGTTAAAAATCTAGCAGCTGCTTTTGAAAAAGGGGCTAAGAGAGCTAAACAAAGTATTCAAGATCCAAAACAAGGAACAATTTTAGATGTTATTGATGCTGCAGCCTTGACATTTAAAACACACTCTAATAAAGAACAAAATATTATTCGTGTGTTTGAGAAAGCAGTAGAAAGCGCAAACAAAGCGCTTGTTTTAACAAAAGAAAAGTTGGAAATTTTAAAAAAAGCTAATGTGGTTGATGCAGGTGGCATGGGTTTCTTAATAATACTGGAAAGCTCTTTGGAAGCTTTAGAAGGAGAGAGTAAAAAAATAGAAAAAGAAGAAAGGTCTTCAGAAAAAGTTAAAAGATTTATTCAGATTATTTCTAATCGCTATGAAGTAGTTGCTTTAATTGCAAATCCTGTCTTAAAAACAAAGGAAATTAAGGAAAGATTGAAAAAATTAGGAAATTCTATTGATGTTATTCAAGTCAAAAACAAAATTAAAATTCATATTCACAGTGACTATCCAGATGACGTGAGAACTGCTTTAAGAAAAATGGGGGAAATAAAAAATTTAAGAATTGAAGATATGGCAAAAGAAATAATAGGTGAAGAATCAATAAAACCTGTATCAGTAGGCCTTGTTACTGAAACTTCATCCATGCTTTTGCCCAAGATTGTTGAAAGATATAGAATTGAATTAATTGATTGTGAAAAAAACTGGCCCCTTGAAAAAACATCAAAACAAAGTATTTTTGAAAAAATTAGGAAAGTAACAAAACTCAAACCAAAATCTTCAGGACTAACAACTAAGATTTATCTGGATGCTTTTAAAAAACAGCTTCAGGAATTTACCAGTGTTCTGTGTATTACAGGTTCATCAAAATTATATGATTATCATGCGCTAGCCAACAAAGCCCGCTCAATGATTTCAAAACCAAAAAGAGTATTTGTTTTAGATTCATTGAATATAGGGACTGGTCAGACACTAGTGCTTTTAAAAGCAATTGAGTTAATACAAGAACAATATGAAATTGATGAAATCATTAAAGAACTTAACAGTTTTCTTGCTAAGATACAATCCTATATTATTTCTCAGTCAATAAGAAAAACTAAAGGTAAAGGAAAAATACGAATTCATTCAACACTAGAGGTGAAAAAGGGAACAATTATAAGAGGCGGAGTTATTTTAGCTCAGGATGTTGTTGAAATTATGAGCAAGAAAATTCTAAGACAATCTAAAAAATTCAAAAAGATAAGAACCGTATTAGGATATATTGACAATGTTGAAATTATTCACAAAATAAAAGATAATTTGAAATCAAAAATTAAAGTTGAAGTTCCCTTTATTAATTTGATTCCTGCTTCTGTTAGCAGTATTATAGGCCGTGAAAACATAATTGTCAGCTGGACAGGCCTTCAAAAAATAAAGTCACTAAATCCGGTACTTAATAAAAGCAATGGCTTTTATTTCAAGTACCGATAAAACAATAAATAAAAGATAAATCTCAAAAAGCACATGTATATAAAAGGTGTGGGAATGACAAAATTTGATTATTCTCAAAAGCCCTGGTGGAAACAGGCCTATGAAGCAGCAATGGAAGCGCTTGAGGATTCTAAAATGAAAATCTCTCAAATTAATGGAATTGTTTTTACAGGAATGTCTAGCGCCGCTGCTGGAGAACATCAAACCCATAAAGTATCTCTTATTTCTGATTTATTTAAAACCAATGTGCCAATCATTGAAACTCCTTCAGTTTGCTCTGGTGGAGGCGTGGCAACATGGACAGGCGCTAGATTAGGTCTTAAAAATGTTTTGGTCTTAAGTGGTGAAAAGATAGTATATAACATCAGTGAAATAACAACAGACAATATAATGTCAGCAGCTGAAAAAGTGATTGAACAGCCAGAAGGCATGCTTTTTCCTGTTCAAAATGCATTGG
>JAUUXB010000009.1 GCA_030588745.1 bacterium
CCAGTAGCAATGACTGTTATTTTGGCATTGGGCATGCAAAAGATTTTAAAAAACGGAGGATTGGTCAGAAAATTGTCTTCAGCTGAAACATTAGGGAGCACTTCAATTATTTGTACAGACAAAACAGCAACCTTAACTGAAGGGAAAATGGTGGTTGATAGGGTAGTGACAATTAATGAAATTTTAGAAGGAAAACAAAGCAAAAGAGCAGCGCTTTTACCTTTAAAAATTGCTGCTTTTACCTCTGAGGCATTTATTGAAAATCCTGAAAGTCCAAAAAGAGAATGGATTTTTAGAGGAAGGCCTACTGACAAGGCACTTCTTAAAGCTGGCATTGAAAAAGGAATTAAAGCATATGGTTTAAAATTCACTAAAAACAAAATAGGTGAGATTCCTTTTAACCCAATCAATAAGTTTGTTGGAGCAGTGATTCAGAAAACAGATGGTAAATTCTTGTATGTTTCAGGCGCACCAGAAAAGATTCTAGAACGTTCTAAATTTATTGAATTAAAAGGCAAGAAATTAAAATTAACTGAAAAAAGATTAAATGTTATCAATGAACAGCTCAAAGAATTAACTAGTGCAGGACTAAGAATAGTAGCTTCAGGCTATAAAAGGATTAAGGTCACTAATTCAGTGATTGAGAAACCAGAAAAAGAAATTCATAGCCTTGTTTTTGTTGGTTTTATTACTATTAAAGATCCTTTAAGAGAAGATGCTAAGAAAGCAATAAGAATTTGTAAGCAGGCAGGAATGAAACCAATTATTGTTACTGGAGATCATAAGCTGACTGCAAAAGCAGTAGCCCGCGAATTAGGTTTTCAGATAAAAGAAGAGAATATTTTAGAGGGAAAAGAATTAGACAAGCTGACAAATGAAAAGTTTAAGGAAATTCTGACAAAGATTAAAATTTATGCTCGCGTTGAACCAAAACATAAGACAAGGATTGTTGAGGCCTGGCAGGAAAAAGGAGAAGTTGTAGCAATGACAGGTGACGGGATTAATGATGCACCGGCTTTAAAAAAAGCAGATATTGGAGTAGCACTTGGCTCTGGAACTGAAGTGGCAAAAGAAACTTCGGATTTGGTTCTTTTAAATGATAACTTTTCAGTGATTGTTAAAGCAGTTCAGGAAGGAAGATTAATTTTAGACAATATTAGAAAAGTAATAACTTATCTTTTAACTGACAGTTTTACGGAAGTAATTTTAATAGGAGCCAGTTTGTTACTGGGGCTTCCTCTTCCAATTACAGCTGTTCAGATTTTATGGGTTAACTTAATTGAGGATGGTTTGCCTGATATTGCTTTGGCTTTTGAACCAGAAGAGGAAGATTTAATGAAAATGAAGCCAAAAGGTCATAAAGCACCTCTTTTGACTCGTGAAATGAAAACAATAATTTTTATTATTGGTTTTATCACTGATTTTTTACTTTTAGGAGTATTTATCTGGCTTTTTAGAATGGGGCATGAAATCAATTACATCAGAACAATGATTTTTAGTGCCCTAACAATTGATTCTTTGTTTTATGTTTTTTCCTGCAAAAGCTTAAGAAAGAATTTATGGCATATTAATATTTTTTCAAACAAGCTGCTTATTATTGCATTACTGATAGGAATTATTGCACTTGTAGGAGCAATTTATCTGCCAGCGCTTCAGAGGATTTTAAAAACTATTCCTTTAAACTCCTTGGACTGGTCAATTATATTTGGATTGGGACTTATTGAGGTGTTTTTAATAGAAATTACGAAATGGTATTTTATTGTAAAAAAACAATATGATTAAATTATTAAAAGAAATTATTTTGCCAATTGCCGTAATATCAAGCACTATTGTTGGAGTAGGTCTTTTTTCTTTGCCATACATTGCCTCTAAAGTAGGTTTTGTAATAATGCTTGGCTATTTTTTAGTTTTAGGAGTTATTGTTACTATTATTCACTTGATTTTTGGAGAATTGTCTCTGGCAACACCTGACTTTAAAAGACTGCCTGGATTTGCAAAAGTTCATTTGGGCGAATGGGCAAAAAAGATAACCTTTTTTTCTACAGTTTTTGGAATATCTGGAGCAATATTAGCTTATCTTATTGTGGGCGGAGAGTTTTTAAACAGTTTGCTTTCTCCAATTTTTGGAGGCAGTAATTCATTTTATACATATATTTATTTTTCCTTGGGAGCAGTTTTAATTTTTTTCGGCATTAAAGCAGTGGCTAAAATAGGGCTTTGGGCATTAATCTTATTCTTTTTGATTTTGTTTGCAATTTTTCTTCGCGGCAGTCATATTATATACACAAGTAATTTTACAGCTTTCCCTTTTCAGTTGTCAGACCTATTTCTGCCTTATGGCCCCATTTTATTTTCTTTGTCAGGAGCTGCTTTAATTCCTGAAGCTGAAGAAATGCTGAAAGGAAATAAGCAGCATCTTAAAAAAGTAATTGTAATTGCAACTTTAATCCCAATAATAATATATCTTTTTTTTATTTATTTGATTTGGGGAATTACTGGACCTGATACTACCCAATCAGCTTTGACAGGGTTAAAAAATTATTTGGGAGATGGAATAGTGAACATGGCTTTGTTTTTGGGATTTTTAACAACATTTACTTCTTTTATTGCTTTAGGTTTGACTCTTAAAAAAATCCTCTGGTATGATTTTAAAGTGCAAAAAAATTTAGCATGGTTTTTAACCTGCTTTGTTCCTTTAGGGCTTTTTATTTTGGGATTTCAGAGCTTTATCCGTGTTATAGGTTTGGTTGGAGCAATAGCTATTGGAATTGATGGAACTTTGATTTTGTTAATGTATAGAAAACTTTTACTGAAAAGAGAAGAAATAAAAAAGTCTTTATTGGTTTTTCCATTAATTTTTGTTTTTGCTTTTGGTATAATATATGAATTAATATACTTTTTAAAATAATGGCCTGGATATATATTCTTATTTTTATTGCTTCTTCTTTTATTTTAATGCGTTCTGGAATGTGGGTGGTTAAAGCACTGATTAGAATTGCACAGTTTTTAAAATTAAGAGAGTTTATAGTAGCTTCTTTTTTAATGGCTCTTGCAACATCTTTGCCCGAGGTTTTTATTGGCGTTACATCAGCTATTTCTAAAAAACCTGAACTTCCTTTCGGGGTTGTTATTGGTTCTAATATTGTTGCTCTTACTGTTATGGTGGCGCTTGGAGCACTGCTTGGTAAAGATTTACACATCAGAGGAAAGGTTTTGCAAAGGTCTGCTTTATACGCTGCACTTTACAGTCTTTTGCCTTTGTTATTAATACTTGACGGCATGTTTTCCAAGAAAGACGGTATGATTTTGTTGGCAACTTTGGTTTTTTATTTTGTTCGGCTCATAGCTAAAGAAGAAAGATTTAGAAAGGTTTTTAATAATCAAATGAGAGGTTGGAAATATTTTAAAAGATTTGTAAAAGATATGTTTTTATTCTTGGTTGGAGTTGCTGTGCTTTTATTAAGCGCTGAAGGAGTTGTTTTTTCTGCCTCAAAGCTAGCTGAGGTTTTTAACTTATCATTAATGGTTATTGGAGTGTCTTTGGTGGCTTTGGGAACCTCTCTTCCTGAAATAGCTTTTGAAATAAGGGCAATTAGAATGGGACATAAAACAATGATTCTTGGCAATATAATGGGTTCAGTTGTTATTAATGCTGCTTTGGTTTTAGGCTTGGTAGGAGTGATTTCGCCATTTGCAATTACTGATTTTTCCCCTTATTTAATAGGAGCTGCTTTTACTTTAGTTGCCTGTTTGTTTTTTGTTAAGTTTGTAAGAAGCGAACGAAAAGTCACTGAAATAGAAGCTTTGTTCTTGTTCGGAATCTATATACTTTTTATTCTTGCTGAGCTTTATTTTAGGTAAAATATTTATTGACTTAAACTTAACTGTAGGTTAAAGTACAAAGGATGAGTGATTCCTTTTTTATTTTAGCGTTTTTTTTGGCTTTTATTGGCTGGGCAGGAGCTATTTTCCTTTATATTAAAAAATCAAGAGTAGATGAAAATCAGAGTGGCGCAATAAGAGATCTGGACATGAAATTAACCAGCTTGATTACTGATCAAATAAAGCAAATCAGAGACAGCCAGATGGGAGCAAGTCAAAACCTTCATAATCAGATAAGATTATTTACAAAAGAAACCACTCATTTAAAAGAAAACTTAGAGCAGATTCATAAAAAAGTAGAAAATATTTCTTCTTTTCAGGAAATCTTTAAATCACCAAAATTAAGGGGTCAATGGGGAGAAGCTTCACTTAATTACATTTTAACCCAGTATTATCCTTCTGAATTATGGGAAAGTCAGCATGCTTTTTCATCAGGAGAACAGGTTGATGCAATACTGAAACTTCCTGATAATAAGTTATTGCCAATTGATTCAAAGTTTTCTTCAGATAACTTTGAAAGAATGATTCACTCTCAATCAGAAGATGAAAGGAAAACCTATCAACAAAGATTTTTAAAAGATTTAAAATTAAGGGTTGATGAAATAAGTTCTAAATATATTCTGCCGTCTGAAGGAACAGTTGATTTTGCCCTGATGTATATTCCAGCTGAGGCAATATATTATGAGATAATGTTTAATCTGAGAGAGCAGGAGATTGCTAATTATGCCTGGAAGAAAAAAGTGGTTTTAACTTCTCCAAACACAATTTATTTAACACTTCGTGCATTTGAGCAGTGGTTTAAGGACGTTCGGATTTCAAAACAAACCAAGCATATTTTAAAAAGATTAAACAGAATTAATCAGGATGCTTCCAAGTTAATGAATGATTTTAGAAAACTTGGAGGTCACCTAAGAAATGCAACTTCAGCATATGATAATTCTGAAAAAAGATTAAATCTATTTTCAGACAGAGTTGAAAAATTATTAGAAACAAATGAAGATCAAAAACCCAAACAATTAGAAGATTAATATGTTAGCAGTAATTAAAACAGGAGGCAAACAATATATTGTTTCTCCTGGAGATAAAATAAAAATAGAGAAAATTGATAAAAAAGAAGGGAGCGAAATAACCTTTAAAGAAGTTTTGTTATTGGAAAAGGTAAAAAAGTTAGAAATAGGAGAGCCTTTAGTTAAAAAAGCAAAGGTTATTGGAAAGATATTAAAACAGGGAAAATATAAAAAAGTAATTATTTTTAAATATAGAGCTAGCAAGCGATATAAGGTGAAAAAGGGGCACAGACAGCCTTTTACTGAAGTTGAGGTACTTAAAATAGAGATATAGCTATTTTCTATCCTCTAAAGCGCTTTTGATGGTTTCCTCGTCAGCGTATTCTAATTCTCCTCCTATAGGTAATCCTCGTGCTAAACGGGTGATTTTTTTATTAAACTCTTTCAGTTCTCTTTCTAAATACAGGGCAGTTGCTTCTCCTTCAGCTGTTGAATTTGTAGCAATAATGATTTCTTTAATTTCAGGATTTTGCTTAATTCTTTTTTTCAGCTCTTTAATTCTTATTTCTTTCTTACCTTCTTTTTTTAAATGACTGATCACTCCTCCTAAAATAAAATATCTGCCTTTGTATTTTTTAATTCTTTCCAAGGTTTTCAAATCAATTTCTTTTTCAACAATACAGAGCAGATTTTTATCCCTTGAATTGTCAGAACAGATTTCACACAACTCATTTGAACTTGATTCAAAGGAACTAAAGCATGAAGAACAGGTTTTAATGTTTCTTTTAAGATTGGAAATTGAATAAATCAATTCATCAACCTCTTTTTTATCAGATTTTAAAAGATGAAAAACAAAGCGGGCAGCTGTTTTTGGCCCGACTGTGGGAAATTTGGAAAACAAATCAATTAATTTTTGAATGCTTGATGGATAATTCATAATTTTATTCTTGAAAAGTTTTTTCTAAAGTCCTAAAACTTACTCTTCCTTCATCAAAATATAGTTCAACTCTTCCAACAGGCCCATTACGATGCTTGGCAATGATTAAATCAGCAATGTTTTTTCGTGAAGTTTCAGGTCTGTATCTGTCTTCTTTATAAATAAACATAACTACGTCTGCGTCTTGTTCAATCGAATTATGAACAACAATATTATTTGCTACAAAGTTATGAGTTCCTGGTACAGTGGCGTCATAAACTTCTTCTATTCCTAAAGGAGTGATTGATATAACTTCATCCCAAAAAATGTCTGATTTAGCAAGATTAGAAATTTTGGGAGAACTAACTATTTTGTCTCCCGGTCTCAATTTTTCCAAAGGACACCATTTCTCTAATTTTCTAAATGAATGATTAGATGAAGCCTTGATTTCAAAACCACTTCTTGTTTTTAATAAGTACAATCTCTTTTTTCCACTAGAAAATATTTTTGAAATATTTACCACTTTTAATTTCCAGTCTTTATCTAAAGTGTAAACAGGGACATTCTTCTTACCTACCAATTCTTTAATTTTTATTCTTTCTCCAGTATCAGCTCTCATTAAAAGAGTTTCACCAGCTAAACATCCTGATTGTCTTAAATCAGCTAATCTTGGAATCTGGGGGGAGCGATGCTCAACTGCTCGTGATAATTGTGAAACAACTAAAACAGGAATGTTTAATTCTCGAGCTAATGATTTTAGAGCACGGGAGTTTTCTGACACTTGCTGAACAGGGCCCATATTTGGGTCCATTGGTTCCATAAGCTGCAAGTAATCGATTATAATCAACCCAAGTCCTTTTTTAGCTTGAAGTCGTCTGGACATTGCTTTCATTTGTAAAACATTAGAACACAATGAATCATGAATGTAAATTGGAGCTTCTGATAAGACTGCAAGTGATTGCTGGATTCTTGTAAAATCATTATCTTCGCCTTCACTTGATAATCTTCCGGTCCTTAATCTCCATAAATCCACTCCAGAGATGCTTGAAATTAATCTGTCAATTACCTGGTCTTTTGACATTTCCAAAGAAAATATCCCAACAGGAATTTTTTGCTCAACTGCAATGTTATAGGCAAAGTTAAGAGCTAACGCCGATTTTCCAAGACTGGGTCTGGCAGCTAAAATCAGTAAATCAGCTTTCTGAAAACCAGCCAAAATATTGTCTAAGTCAGAAAGTCCGCTGGCAAGGCCCCTTAGGCCTCCTTTATGTTTTGATAATTGGTCAATTCTTTCAAATGCTTCTTCTAAGTCGTCTTTTACTAATACAAAGTCCTGAGATAAGCTTTTTTGGGCAATGCTGAATATTTTTCTTTCAGCTTTATCCAAAAGAACATCTGTATCTTCTTTTTCTTCGTATCCTAGCTGACCTATTTCATATGAAGCATTTATTAAATCTCTTAAAACTCTTTTCTTAGCAACCATTTTAGCATAGTTAAAAGCATTGGCTGGAGTAGGAACAGTGTTCACTAATTCAGTTAAATAAGCGCTTCCACCTATTTCTTCAAGAGAGCCTTTTTCTTTTAGCCTGTTTGAAACAGCTAAAAAATCAATTGCTTCATCTTTTTCAAAAAGCTCTAAACAGGCCTTGTAAATTTGCTGATGGCTTTTTCTGTAGAAATCATAGGGTCTTAGAAAATCAGCAATTCTGAGAATTGTTGATTTGTCAATCATCAAGCATCCTAATACTGATTGTTCAGCTTCAATGGACTGGGGTGGTAATTTTTCTGGTAATTGATTAGTCATGTTCACTTAATTTTTAACATGAGAAAAGCTAATTGGCAAGAATCTGGCTTTCTTGATAAAATCTTCTATTAAAACGATTTTAAATTATGAAAATAGGGTTAATCACTTTCCATACTTTTTCCCAGCCCGGAGGAGTTAAAAGACATGTATTGGATTTGTCAAAAAATTTAAGACTAAGGGGCCATAAAACAAAAGTTATTGTTCCTAGAAGGAAAAAATCAGAGAATTACGGTAAAGATGTCATTCTTTTAGGCACTTCTTTTCCATTAGATTTTAGCGGTACTCAGGCTGATTTTGATATTAATTTTAATCCAATATCAATTGAAAGAACTTTAAAAAGAGAGAAATTTGATGTTTTACATTTTCATAATTTTGGTTTTCCTTCAATACTTCAGATTTTAATCAGTCCTGCAGCCAAAGAAACTTTAAATGTTTTAACCTTTCATTCAAATATAGAGGGTAGTACTTTTTTAAAACATTTTCCTAGTTTTCTTTATCTTTTAAACAGAATCTGTCAATGGAAAATAGATGGAGTAATAGGTGTAGCTCCCTTGATTTTAAATTACTTTAAATATTATAAAGGGCCTAAAAAAGTTATTTCCAATGGCATAGATCTGGATAAGTTTAATATCAATGTTTCAAAAATAGAGAAGTATTGTGACGATAAAATCAATCTTTTATTTCTTGGAAGAATTGAAGAAAGAAAAGGTTTAATTTTTCTTTTAAAAGCTTTTAAAATTTTAAATAAGAAATTTTCAAATTTGAGATTGATTATTGTTGGTGACGGTCCTCTGGAGCAGGAATGTAAAAGGTTTGTTAGAAACAATAAACTTAAAGAAGTTATTTTTGAAGGCAGGGTATCAGGAAACATTGCTCCTTATTATAGAACAGCTGATGTTTTTATTAGCCCTGCGCTTTACAGAGAAAGCTTTGGTTTAGTGCTTTTAGAAGCAATGGCATGTGGTACACCTGTTGTTGCGTTTGCCAATCAAGGCTACAAAGAGGTTTTGAAAAACAAATCTTCAGGAAGGTTTTTAACAAAGCCAAAAGATTACAAAACACTGGCTAAGAAAATAGAAGTTTTAATAAAAAACCCCAGTTTAAGAGAGAAAATTTCAAAAAAAGGTATTGAAGAGGTAAAACAATACTCCTGGCAAAGTGTTACAGGCCAGATTTTAGATTTTTATAATGTTTGCCAGAAATACAAATCTCAAAAAGGAAACAATGGATTTTCTCTAGAGGATGCTTTTAAAAAACTATTAACTAAGGATATTTTAAAGTGGGTGGAAAAAGTGATTGAAAAGGATTAAAGCTTTTTTATCTTTGTTCCTTTTTCTGTATCTTCAATCCTATATCCCATCTTTTCAATTTGTTTTCTAATTTCATCAGCTTTTTGCCACTGGTCTTTATTTCTTAATTGTTCCCTTTGTTTAGATAGTTTTTTGATTTTTTCAGGAATTTTCACTTCTTTTATTTCAGATAGTTTTAAGCCAAAGACTTTATCGAAATCAAGCAAAAGCTTGTATTTTTCTTTGTTTGATAAATTTTTATCTTTTATTAAATCCCACATTAAAGCTAATGCTCTGGGAATATTCAAATCATTATTAATAAATTTCAAGAATTTCTCTTGGTAATCTTTTGCTGTTTTATTACTTGTTGTTTGTTTTGTGCTTGCTTTTAACTCCCTGATTACTTCTCTTAAACGATCCAAGGCTGTTTCTGCTGCTTTTAAACCTTTCCAAGTAAAATTCATTTTTGAACGGTAATGAGCTGTTAAGAAAAGATAGCGAAGAGAAAGGGGATTAAATCTCTTATCTTTAATTTCATGAATTTCAATATAATTATTCAAAGATTTACTCATTTTTTGACCTTCAATTTCCAAAAGCCCTGCGTGAAACCAGTAATTAACAAACTTTACTCCATTAGCAGCTTCAGATTGAGCAATTTCATTTTCATGATGAGGAAATTTTAAATCCATTGCTCCTCCATGAAGATCAATAGTGTTTCCTAAATATTTTTTCGCCATAACAGAACACTCAATGTGCCAACCTGGACGTCCCTTTCCCCAAGGACTTTTCCAAAAAGGTTCTCTTTTTTCCCATCCTTTCCATAAGGCAAAATCAGCTACATCTTCTTTTTCATATTTATCAGTTTTTACTCTTGTTCCTGTTTTTGCTTTTTCTAGTTTTGTACCTGATAGCTTGCCATAATTTTTAAATTTTGAAACATCATAATAAACAGAACCATCTTTTTCAATATAACCATAACCTTTATCAATTAAGCTTTTAACCATTTTAATGATTTCAGGAATATTTTCTGTAACAGCAGGATATTTGTCAGCAGGAATGATATTTAAATCATCAAGGTCTTTTAAAAACAGAGGGGTGTATTTATTAGCCAATTCTTTAATAGTGATTCCCAGTTCATTTGCTTTTTTAATCATGTCATCATGGACATCAGTAATGTTGAGAATGTGTTTAACGTTGTTTTTGTTATAAAGGAAAACTCTTTTTAAAACATCAAAATTAACATAACTTCTACCGTGTCCTAAATGTCCTGGTCCGTAAACAGTAGGACCACATGTATACATGCCTACATGTTTCTTCTTAATGGACTTAAAAACTTGTTTTTTACGAGTTAATGTATTGTATAGTTTTAACATAAATTATATCTGAGTTTATTATAATAAATTTTAACTATTTGACAAAATTAAGAACTTTATTATATTAAGAAATATTATATATAAATTATATAATGTACTTTTAAAAAAGAATAAGTGATGTAAATGATTGATTTTAGTAATGATTTTAGTAAAATATGTCCGGAGTGTGGAGAAATAAATTACATCTATAAGCGGGGTGATATTATTTGTCAATGCTGCGGTTTGATTATTATAGATGAAATAGTAGACCCAAGAGGAGGAGAAAAAGAACCAGAGAGCCATACTGAAATGGCAAAAGGCCCTATAAGAACTATTATGAGAGGACAGAGAGACATTTTTCAAGAAAAACTTTCACCTTTTATGATGTCGCAATTTGGTCGTTTGCAAAAAATATACGGCAATCTGTCGCGAGAGGAAAGGAGAATTAATAATGCACTCTATTATCTAAAACTCTTTTCTAACACCTTGCAAATCATTAAACCGATTAAGGAAGAAGCGAAAAAGCTTCTTTTAAAAGCTCTAAAAATTAATGTTCGCGGTAAAGGTTTTAAACTTTTTGCTCTAGCCACCATATATCTTGCCTGTAAAATAAAGAAAAAGCCGATGAAGATCAAGAAGATTCTGGAGCTAGTTCCAATTGAAAAGGGTAAAATTTCTCGTTGTTCTTCTTTTTTAATTAGAGAACTTAACTTAAAAATATCACCTTCTAATCCTGAGGATTATATTGAATCAATTTCAGGAAAACTCGGTATTTTAAGAGAAACTCAGATAAAAGCATTGGAGATTCTGAGTAATGCTAACAATCAAGTTGGAAAAGACCCAAGCGGATTAGCAGGAGGCGCTTTGTATTTTGCAGGAACACTGAATAACGATAGAAAAACCCAAAAACAGATAGCTGAGGCTGCTGGTGTTTCTGAGGTAACAGTGAGAAACAGATACAAAGAATTAAAAAATTTTTATTAAAATTTTAATAAAGAGCGAATAATCAAGCTCTTTTTTATTTAATAAATATAAAATTTGAATCTTTTGTTAATGTTTTTTTCTTTGATTTTTCTTAAATTTATGATAATATGGCTTAATGAAAAAAGCAGATATTTTAGCTTCTCTAATCATTGGTTTAGCATGCGGACTTATCTTGCCTCATGTTGCCCTTTTTACAGGAATTCTTCCTGAACAAGTATTAAGATATTTTCCAGTATTTCTGCCTGTTTTATCTTTACTAGGCGTCTGGATTTTAGAAACTGTTTTTAAAAGAACTCGCACTCTTATACAATTTGGAAAATCGTTTTTGGTTGGAATATTAAATAGTTCCATTGATATGGGAGTATTTGACTGCTTAATATGGTTTTTTTCCATTACTTCTGGCTGGCTGCCTGTTTTATTTAAAACTATATCTTTCAGCTGTGGAGCAGTAAATTCATATTTTTGGAATAAATTCTGGACTTTTCAAAAAAAGGATACTGAAAATAAAACCAAAGAGGCAGTGCAGTTCTTCCTTATAACAATTGGAGGGCTTTTAATTCATACTATGGTTATTTATATTGTGCTAAACATTATTGGTGTAAGATTCGGAGTAAGCGAGAGGATGTGGGCAAGCATTGCAAATATGACTGCTATTTTTACTGGTTTTGTCTGGAACTTTTTAGGCTATAAATTTATTGTATTTAAAACATAATTATGTCGCTTGTTTTATACAGAAAATACAGGCCTCAGAGTTTTTCTGAGATTATTGGTCAAGAACACGTTGTTCAGACTTTAAGCAATGCAATTTCCAATGAAACAGTTTCTCATGCTTATTTGTTTTCCGGGCCAAAAGGAACAGGAAAAACTACCATAGCTAGGTTATTAGCTAAAGCTGTTAATTGTGAAAACAGAAAGCAAGGAGAATTTGAACCTTGTAATGAATGTTCATCTTGTGATGAAATTGTGAGAGGACGAGCAATGGATTTAATTGAAATTGATGCAGCATCTCACAGGGGAATTGATGATATAAGAGAATTAAGAGAAGGCATTAAATTTTCTCCAACAAAATCAAAGTATAAGGTGTTTATTTTAGATGAAGCTCATCAGCTTTCAAAAGATGCTGCTAACGCTCTTTTAAAAACATTGGAAGAACCTCCTAGTCATGCTATTTTTGTTTTAGCAACAACAGAAATCCATAAAATGATTTCAACAATAATTTCAAGATGCCAGAGGTTTGATTTTAAAAAATCCACTTTGCCTGAAATTATTAAAAGATTATCAATACTTTGTAAAAAAGAAAACATTAAAATTGGAAAGCCAGCCATGGAATTAATTGCCTTGAATTCATCTGGCGCTATGAGAGATGCTGAAGGTTTATTAAATCAGGTTGCAATTCTTTTCCAGGGTTCAAAAAATGAAATTCAATCTAATGATATTAAAGATTTGCTTGGTTTGGTTGAAATAGAAATGGTCAGCAAATTCACTGGCTTTATGACTGATAAAAAAACTTTTGAAGCAATAAATTATTTGAATGAAATTACTGATAAAGGATTAGATTTGGAAGAGTTTTCAAAAACCCTGATTAATTATTTAAGAAAAGGATTGATTTTAAAAATAATGGGGGAGGGGAATCCTATAAGTTCAAGTGATTATTTGTCTGGCTTAACAAAAGAAGAAATAGTTATGCTTAAAAAACAGGTTTCAACGTTTAAAGAAGCTGATTTAAGACGAGTTTTAAACACTTTTCTTGAAGCTCAAAATAAGATAAGATATGCTTCAATACCGCAGCTGCCATTGGAGTTGGCAGTTGTAGAGGTGGTTGAGTTTTTAAACGCTTAAAAGACATTGCGGGGTGGTGTAATGGTAGCACTATGGGTTTTGGCTCCATCAATCTAGGTTCGAATCCTAGCCCCGCAACAACTTAGTGTTTGGCTTGAGGGACCGAGACGTCTCGGTTCGTTTAAGTGGCAGCCATATTGGGAGTATAATTGGTAGTCAAACAGGTTCTAACCTCTTAAGACTTCCCTCAATTTCTTTCCAATCAATGGTTCTAAACGCATCCAATAAGGGGAGCTACGACTAGAGGATTAATACTCTCTTTTTGTTTGACTAATTTTGTTATTTTGATAAGTTGAAAATAGCTATTTCATAACAATAATAATTGTTCTCAAAAAGGGAGGTAAGAAATGGGATATTATCCTAATACTATAAAAATTATCCGAGATATTCTTAATAAACAGTATCCAGACAAAAAAGCTAAAAAAGGAATTGATAGTTTACCATCTCATTTGTTATGGATGTTAGATAAAATAGAAGAGATGGAAAATAGTCCTGGTAAAGCGGGTCGTTGGATTGGTTATGTTCTTAGAGCAACAGAAGAGATGGGTTTTTTAACCAATCAAGAATCTATAGATATTGTGAAAAAAGATGTTTTAGAAGATTACGAGTAAAACGGAATTTAAAAAGTTTTAGCTACGGATGACAAGAAAGCTACAGCAGACAAGGGGGCGATTTTAATGACTGTGTTGCTGGAGTGAAATGAGAAGTGTTGATAAATTTTTAAAAATTTTCTATATTTAAATATTAGCCATTTAAATAAAAATAGATCTTTTACAAATAAACTATTAAAAAATAATAGGATAGAAATAAAATGCCAGTTTTTGATGGAGATTTGTTATGTAAAATTTGTGGAAATTCTCTCAAGTCAACAAGAAATAAAAAAGGTGAGAAAGTTTTCTACTGTAGAGTCTGTAATGAAAGCTTCCCGATTCCAAAAAATAAAAGATATTACTCTAACAAGAAGCTTAACAATACTATTGAGGATATAGAAGTCCAGGTAGTGAAGAGCAGTAAAGGTCACGATGATAAACGATATAATAAAGAACATAGGAATTATTGGGACATAGATCGTCCTGATACATAGAAAAAGCTAATGAGGCATAATTTTTTAATAATTAAATAATTTTTTTATTTTTTATATCCCGTTCTATAAACTAAAACGGGATTAATTATTTTAACTAATATTGACAAACTTTCTGCTCTGAAAATAAAAAAAACATGAAAGAAAAAATAAAACTCCGTAATTTCTTACGGAGTTTTAAATTCATTCTAGTTTATCGTCTGAAGTCCCTTCTTGGAGGTCTTCTTTTGGCATGACAATCTCTGCAGTAAATTGGTCTGTCTTCTGATGGTTCAAAAGGAAGTTCTGTTATTTCCTTTTCACAATCAGCACATTTCCAATTTCCTTTAAACATTTGTCTGTCACCAAAATCTCTTTTTGGACGATCTTTAAAATCATTAAACATGTATATTAAGATCACGATTTAAGCTTTAGTTAAAGCTTATTCGAAACGTTTAAAATTTATAATGAAACGACCTTTCGATTGTTAAGTCGCTCTATCTAAGTTCTAAATATTTCGACTTATAATCTAATGGTAAGATAATAGCATATTGTTTTTAAAAGTCAATAGCTCTTTGAATGATTTTTTGATAGAATAGATATCATGTCCTTAACCAAAATTGTCGTTACAGTAGGACCTGCTGTTGAAAAAACTAATACTCTTGTTTCGCTCATTAAGGCTGGAGCGAGTATTTTTCGTTTTAATTTAAAACACAACAAGCATCATTGGCACAGTGCTTGCATTAAAAAAGTTGAACAGGCCTCTAAAATAACTGGTAAGCCAGTAGCCATTCTTTTAGACTTGCAGGGAACTGAAATAAGAGTTGGGAAATTGCCAAAACAAGGAATAGAAGTTAAGAGGGGCGACAGGGTTGTTTTTACTAAAGAGAATTCTTTACACTCTTTAGATAATGTTATTCCTGTTTCAGACTCTTTCTTCCAGGGAAAGCTGAAAAAAGGCAAAAAGTTTTTTATAGATGATGGCAAATTTGAATTTAAAGTTTTGAAAAAACAAAAAGATAGTTTCTTAACCAGAGTAATAAAAGGAGGAAACATTCAAAGTCAAAAAGGAGTCAATGTTCCAGGCATGGAAATTTCTTCCCCTTCTCTTTTGGTTAAAGACTTAAAGGATTTATCATTGGCAGTTAAACATGAAATTGATTATTTGGCCCTTTCTTTTGTAAACAATAAAAAAGACATTGAACTCTTAAAAAGACAAGTTAAAAAATTTTCTTTATCAACTAAGATTTTAGCTAAAATAGAAACCCGTCAAGGTCTGGATAATTTTGAGGAGATACTTGATTCTTGTAATGGCATTATAATAGCTAGGGGAGATTTGGGCGTGGAGATTCCACTCGAACAGGTGCCTTATTATCAGAAAAAGATTATTAAAAGGTGTGTTGAAATGGGAAAACCGGTTATAACCGCTACCCAGATGCTAGAATCAATGTGTTACAGCCCTTTTCCCACCAGGGCAGAAGTTTCAGATATTGCTAACGCTGTTCTTGATTACACAGATGCTGTTATGTTTGCTAAAGAAACAACTATAGGCAAGTATCCTGTAAAAACAGTTTCTGTTACAGAAAAAATCTGCCGTTTCTGGGAAGAAAAAAGACCGCCAGTTAAAGATTTTAATTTTGAACTTACTCATCAAACTGCTTCTGTTTGTTATTCTGCTTATGAACTCTGGAGGAGTCCTTTTTGCCAGAAAGAAAATGTTAAAGCTTTTGTGGTAATAACAAAGACAGGCATGACAGCTCAAATGCTTTCACGTCTCCGGCCCAACCTGCCTATTTTATCTCTTACCGATGACAAGAAGGTAAAGGATCAACTTTGTCTGCTTTACGGGGTTGTCCCTTTGCTTTTAAAAAAATCAAGTGATTTGTATAAGAAAAAAAACATACTTGATGTTGAGAAAATCTTATATTGCATTAAAAAAAGTGGCTATGTTAAAAAAGGAGAAAAAGTGATTATTGTTTATGCCGAGGACTGGGGAACCCTGGGAAAAACCAGCGTTGTTAGAATACAAGAAATCCCTTAAAAATTAAAGTAATACGTAGAGAATGCAGATGTAATTTTTTGTCCTTGGACGGTTTTTTGACAAGGAATAAATGGGTATTGACAATATTTTTAGCTGAGATACAATTTTATCTATAAGGTGTTAATGGGGATAGTCTTCCATTCTAAATACAAATATTAGAAAACATCTATGATTGCAAAAATTTTATTTCTTATAGATGACGAAGAGGAAAAAAAAGAGGAAAAGGAAGAAAGTAAAGATGAGTAGTCCTCTTAACTAGTGTTAATCAAAAAATCGTCTTAAAGGCGGTTTTTTGGTACAATAAGATTATGGCAATTATTAAAAAGAAAATTTGGCCGGAACTCTTTAATCTTATAGCTTCTGGTAAAAAGAAGTTTGAATTAAGATTAAATGATTTTGATATCAAAGAAGGAGATACTTTAATATTAGAAGAGTGGGATCCAAACACCAAACAATATACTGGAAGAACAATAGAAAGAACAATAGATTATGTATTAAAGTTTAAGCTCAATGATTTTGGTCAGAAAAAAGAAATTCAAGAAAAAGGCTTGCTTGTAATCCAGTTTAAGAATTGAACTTCATTCAAGAAATAGTTTTCAACTTTTTTTACTAAAGTAATAAATATAACCTGTGAATTTTAAAAACATTATTATCATAATCATTAGCGTTGCAATTGGATTTTTTATTTATAATAAGATATTTGCTCCTGCTCCTGATGTTATTTTTGACCCTCTAAATGCAACTTATATAATTGAAAATGATTCGTATACATTAATAAATTGTAAATCAGAAAAAGAAATTATTCTTGGTTCAGCAACAAAAATTAAAACAATGGCATGGGGCAAGCCTGCTATTGGTGATTTAAATACTGATGACGCTGATGACGCTGCTTTAGTTCTTGTTCATGACACAGGAGGCAGCGGCACTTTCTTTTATATAGCAGCTGCTTTAAAAAATCCTGAAACAGGACAAGCTATTGGTACAAATGCAGTGCTTTTAGGAGATAGAGTGGCACCGCAAAATATTTCTGTTTATGGAGGAAGAGTTGAGTTAAATTATACTGATAGATTTCCATGGGAACCATTTTCTGCGCAACCATCAGTTGAAAAAACAAAGATTTTAGAAATTGAGAATGATGAACTGAAAGAAATTGACAGGCCAGTTTTATCACAGGAAACTGCTGCTTCTTTAATTAAAGAATCTTGGGGAGACTGCGCTCCAGATGTTTGCGAGGAATTAACAACAAATAGATTAGATGGAAAAGATGGTGTTTGGTTTATAGAAGCTATTTATGACGGATTAAGAGATGATTCAGTACGAGTCAGAAAAAAGATTGTCTGGGTTCATTATATAAATGATAATTGGGAATTAGGAACAATAGTGCTTGATGAATATAAGTGTCAGCCAAACCGCGGCCATCAGGATTTCTCAAGCGAGCTTTGTATATAATCAATATATACTATATACTCTGTCTTAATTATTTTGAATTAGAGCCATTTTTTGCTTGACAATACTTGAATAATTAAGATAGAATCTACTATGAAGGTTAAATGGGATTAGTCTCCCATTGCCGTTTTTGAAAGGAATAGTAAGATTATTTCCTTTTACCTTAAAGACTAAATAAAAAAAAGATTATGTTTCTAATGCAAGAAGAAGAACAAACCAAAGCTCCTGAACAAGAAACAGGAACTGAAGGAGAAAAAACTGAAACTCCAGAAACAGGAACTGAAGGAGAAAAAACTGAAACTCCAGAAACAGGAACTGAAGGTGGAACGAAGTAAATAAAAGACTTTAGAAAAACGCCTGCTAAGGCGTTTTTCCTACTAGACTTAGGGTATTTAAGAGAGAAATCTCTTTTTTTTATTCTTTTAAAACTATTTTTAAAGGGTTGTAAATGAAGATTCTGTTGAAGTTGCTTCATTATTAAATTCATCAGTTGAACCAACGATAAAGTAATAAGTTGTGCTGGCATTAAGGCTTGATAAGGAAACTGCATGGCTTGCAACTAAATTAGTAGACTCAATAAATGAACTGGAGCCTAAAACTACTGGTGTTGTGGTGCTATACCAAGCTTTTGAATTTGATGGCTCATCTGTATTCCAAATTATATCTGCTGTATTTGTAGAAATACTTAAACTTATATTGGAAATGATTGGCGCTGTGGTATCTGGAGTTAATGTTGTAATAAATGAAGATTCTGTTGAAGTTGCTTTGTTGTCAGATGAATCAAGAGAACTAACAATAAAATAATATGTTGTATTAGCGCTAAGACCTGATAAAGAAATAGTGTGGCTTGTAACTAAATCAGCGGATTCAGTTAATAAGCTAGAACTTAAAACTATTGGTGTTGTAGTACTGTACCAAACTTTTGAGTTTGACTCTTCATTTGTATTCCAGGTTATATCTGCTGTGTTTGTAGAAACATTTGAACTGACATTTGAGATAAGTGGTGCTGTAGTGTCTAGATTTGAATTATCTTCGCCTCCACATTGGCCAGAATAATCGCCGTGAGCTAAATGAGCTTGTTCAGCCGGCTTTGCTACTTCTATTGTATGAGCATTATCAGGATTGTCTGGAGGAATGTGGCAAATTACAACCTTTCCCTTATTGTTTGAATGGTTTAGTTTAAAGTTAACTTTTATTTTTTCACGAAAAGCTCTAACTTCTTGCTTTCTTTTATTATTATTTATTTCTATTTCCAGCTCATCAAGATCAGAAACATGACTTTGCGCCAAATCTGTTAGTTTTTCTATAAGCTCGTTCACATACTCTACAGCTTCTTCACTTCCTTTTCGTTCAAGAAAGTCTTTTGTTTTTTCTAATTTTTTAAGAGCAGCTGGTAAGACTTTATCAGCCTTTTTTATTCTTTTAAAATTGTTTTCGGTTGATGTTGAAATAGTTGTGCTTTCTGAATCATTACCATTTTGAAAAGCTAAAGCTCTTTGAGCTTCTTTAAGTCTCTCTTCGGCAAATTTTAAGCGTAAATTATCTTTATTCTCTTCTCTTGAAAGCGCGAGTTGAACTCTCTCAAGAGCAATATCAATAGGGTAGAGTAAGTCTCCTGGACCAGCATCATTTGAAGCTCCTGCTACTGCAGTTGAAACTCCTATAATAGCAATACTCATAAATGAAGCAAAAGCAAGTTTTGGTTTTAATCTAAAAATGGTAAATGGCTGAAATGAATGCTTTTGATTAATGATGTTTTCAATCTTAGTCCAGAGCATGTTTTTTTCAGCTTTGGTTAAAGGATTTGCTTTTGCTGTTTCTTTTAATTTTTTTTCAAGATTAGATTGCATAATTATCTTTAGTTAGATTAATTTTTAGTTTTTGCAAAGCCCTATGATGCCTTACTTTAGCAGCTGATTCTGTAATATTTAGAACAGCTGCAATTTCATTAAATGTCATTTGAGACCAATAACGTAACCTTATAATATCCTGGTTTTTGGATGTGAGCATATCTACATATCCTAGTATATATCCGTAATCATTTTGTTCTGCTGCTGGCTGGACTAATTGTTTTTCATCAAGTCTATCTAGAGAAATAATCTTTTGCTTTTTCTTGTAATGATGATAAAGCTTTCGTTTAATTACTTTGAACAAGAAGCCGTGGAATGACTGATCTGATTTATACTTGAATCTCTTTAAAGATTTCCACAGCTCAATAAATGCTTCCTGACAAATATCTAGAGCATCATCTCTGTTTGAAGTACGAGAAAAAATATAGGCAAAAAACCTGTCACTCAAACGATCGAATATCTCTTTAAAGGCATCTCTGTCGCCATTTTGAGCTTGTTCGACCAGTATTTTCAATTCTTCACTGTTTTGCTCCATTATCTTGCTTTATATTAATAATATGTAACTTTAACTAAAAAAGGTTACATTATGCAACCTTATATTAAGCTTTAATATTGTGCGACATTTATTAGATGGAGAAAAACACTAGAGTAGAGAACTAGTATTCTTTTAATCTTTTACCGCTGTGAAACTTACGATGAATCTCTTTTAAGCGTTTACTTGTTACATGAGTGTAGATTTGAGTTGAAGTAATACTTTTGTGGCCTAAAAATTCCTGTATGGTTCTTAAATCAACTCCTTGGTTTAATAGATCAGTTGCGTAAGAATGACGGAGAACATGAGGTGTAGTGAAAATAGGAACTCCAGCTGCAACTGCATATTTCTTAACCATTCTCTGAATTGAACGAGGCCTTAAACGATTTTCAGCATCTTTTCTGGCTCTGTAATGTGTAAATAAAGCTTTTGCTTTATCTTTGCGAGCATCTAAGTATTTTTTAATCCAGGACAAAGCTCTTCCTGAAAAATATATTGTTCTAGCGTTTCCACCTTTGCCAATTATTGAAAGCTCTAAATCCTTTTTATTTTTTATATTCGCAAACTGTTCTTTATTTAAAGCAACAAGTTCAGCAATACGAAGACCTGTTGAAAAAAGTGACTCTAAAATAACCCTGTCTCTCATGCCTGTTTTAGTATTAGTATTAGGAGCCAATAAAAGCTTTTCAATTTGTTCTAAACTAAGGAATTTAATAGCTTCAGAGCCTTTAGCGTCTTTAGGCAGGTTTACCTTGTCTGCTGGCAATGAAACTATGTCTTTGGCTGAAAAATAGCTTAAAAAGACTCTGAGAGCGATAAGATAGTAGTTTTGAGTGATTTTTCGAAGTGGCTTGCCTTTATATGTATTAAAACGGGATAGAAATAGGCGATACTTCCAAATATTATCACTTGTAAGTTGATGAGGTAGTAGTTTTTCATTTTTTGTCTTTTTTAACCAAAGTTCAAATTTATTTAAATATCTTTTATAATTTTCCTGTGTTTTATCAGATAAACCCTTTTCAACTTCGCAATAATCCAAAAAATCAGAAATGTGTTTGATTATTGGTATCTTTGATTTTTTCATATTTTTGAGTGTTTTGAGAGAAGTGGTCTTTTTTATATTCAAGAAGTCGCTTTACCTTCATTGTGCGACATTATATCTATATATATTGTACCGTGTCAAAACACGGTGTCAAGCACTCCCCACTAAAGAGAACCGTTAGTTATGTTGACTAACGGTTTTATATTTTAGGATGCAGTGGAGTTATTTTTTTATCTTCTGTATTCTTCTGGAAATATACTCCGGAAGCTCATTAAGAAAATCACAATTGAGACATTTAAAAAAAATCTTTTCATCTTTATCAACTCCTTCCTCAGGTTCTTTATTTCTTACCTCAACCCACTTCCCTTTTCTATTTTTTGCCACAACTAATTTTGCAAACCTTTTTCCTCCTTTAAATTTTAGGAGTTGATTACTGCATCCTTTACAAAATAATATATACATGACCTTTTAGTAGTCACCTCCTTTATGTATGTTTTTTTGTTTTTTAAAAGATCTGAATAAAGATAAATCTTTACTTTAAAATAAAAAAAACCAGAAGGTTTGTCAATATTAGTTAAAATAATTAATCCCGTTTTAGTTTATAGAACGGGATATAAAAAACTGCTAGTTCTCTACTCTAGCAGCTTTTTTCACTTAACAAATGTCGCACAATATTAAGCGGCACATTTTCTTTATATAAAATATTTTACTGAGAAATTTTAAACGTAGAAAGAATATTATCGTATAATCCCCTATTGTCTTCATTGTCTACATCTAATAAGGTAATCTGAAATAATTTATTATCCTTTATAAAATAAATGTCTTCTTGAGACAAAGCCATTCCTGAAAAAGGAGTGTATATTTTCAGAGCTGGTATTCTGTCTATGTCTGCATTTATTTCATTTGGAATATCTTCGTAATGAGGAACGTTTTCTTTAATCCATTCAACAAGGTTTGTATCAGCAGGAGGAGTATAATAATCAGCATAAATAGAATGAAATATTATAAAGCTAGCTCCTGTTAAATCTGATTTTGTTCCTGTATATGTTCCAAGAGATACGTCGTTTTCATCTTCAGCATTAAAATAACACAAACATTCTCTAGGCCTTTGTTCTGGAGGGCTTTGTTTGCAATAACCAGGTAAAGGCCCATAAAGACAATCTGTAGGATATTTCAAAGAATATCCATGTGTTTCATTTGTATAAACTTGCCAATCCTCAGTTGCATATTCGATATCGGTTTTCTCTAATTCACCACATTTTACAGCTATATCCCAATTATTAGTATCAGTTGGAATCCATTGTCCTTCTGCTTCTTTATATCCAGTAAGGCCCCCTGCAACCATACAAATAGTTTTATCTTTCTTATATCCTCTTGATTCTGAAATAGTGCCAGCTGTAAAATTGTAAACATCTGTTTTAAAACCATTGTCTATAAAAAAAGGATGAATGCTATCATATTGTTCGCTTGATATTACATTAGCTTCAAACTCTTTCCCAATTACTGCTTCTTCAGCTATTGCTGGATCTACTCTGACAATCCATTTAAATTCAATTTCTTTTATTTCTGAAAATCCTATTCCAGTTTCTTGCTTAAGCTCTTCAAGAGTCTCTATAGCTTTATTTGAACTTACGCATTCATTTCCATCAAAACATTTACCAGGTCCGCAATCACAGACTTGAACTTCATGACTATTGTCTGGTGAGCAACCAAAAGGACCAATTAAGCATGAATTAGGAAAACCTTCAATTGACTTGCAAGCCATTGATATTGATACTGTTCCTCCAGAATCTATGCAAGTTTGAGCTTGATCAGTTAGTTCACTTGGTGCTTGGAATATTATGTAGCCAAGTATAATGACAATTATGATAGCTGCAATTGTTTTAAGTGTATTTAACATATTTAATAATATCTTATTTAATTATACTTTTATCCTATCAAAAAACCGCTCAAAGAGCGATTTTATGAGTTTTTCCCTTAAGATTTTTCACGACGTAATCTTCGAATAAAATAGACTAAAATTGCCAAAATTATTCCCCCTACGAAAAGACCTATCCAAATATTATCAGTTCCCAAAGATAAGATATTACCGATTGCTGCTAAGAAAGTTGTTT
>JAUUXB010000028.1 GCA_030588745.1 bacterium
CCACGTCTGCTGGGCCAGTGGTCCAGCAGACTTTTTATTCCCTCATTGTTGTTTCTTGTGATGGAAATAGATTTTGCAGATGAGTTTGTTGTTTTTACAAAATTGTTTTATTTTCTTTTCTTCCCTGCTCCAATAATCACTTTTCCCTGCCCAGATTTCTTTATATTTATTAATTAATTCTGGCTGGTTGTTTTTTAAAAACTTAATAATATTATGTCTGATGGAAAAATAAGGATTTAAATTTTCAAACCAATATTCTTTAGTAAAATTCTTGGTCTTTTTTATAATCTCCTGCCAATCAGTAATCTCAGGAAAAATCGGAGAAATAAAAATTGCTGTTTTAATACCTGCCCTAAATAGGTCTTCTAAGGCTTTAATTCTTCTTTCTGAAGGACATGCCAATGGTTCCAATTGCTTTCTGTATTTTTCATCTAAAAACGACAAAGAAAAAGTAATTAATAAATTTTTAAATTTTTTTAGCAAATCAATATCTCTCAAAACTAAATCGGATTTAGTTAATATATTTAAATCCGGCTGAAGAGGTATGAGTTTTTCAAGAATTTTTCTGGTAAGTTTATATTTTATTTCAATTGGATGATAAGCATCAGTAACTGAACCCATTAATATGGTCTTGTTTTTATATTTATCTGTTTTTTCTGGAATTAAGTCAGGAGCATTAATTTTAACATCAACAAAATCACCCCATGGTTCAGGGTGATTTGTAAATCTCTTCATAAAACGGGCGTAGCAATAAATACAGCCATGCATACAGCCAGTATAAGGATTTATCACGTAATCAGTTAAAGCAGATTTTGTAATAATTGACTTTGCCTTAATCTCCTTAATTTTCATTCTACTTAATCTGTAAAATTTTATAATGAACCTTGCCTTTGGGTGTTTGGACTTTTACTTCATCGCCTTTTTTCTTATTCAAAAAAGCTCGCCCTAAAGGCGATTCATTGGAAATTCTTCCTTGAGCTGGGTCAGCTTCTTCAGAACCAACAATACTAAATTCTTGTTTGCCCTGCTTATTTTTAACAATTACTTCACAGCCAACATTAACTGAATCACATTTTTTCTTCTTAGAAACAATAACTGCTTCATTCATTAATTGCTTTAACTCCTGAATTCGTCCTTCGTTAAATGCCTGAGCTTCTTTTGCTTCAGTATATTCAACGCTCTCGGAAATATCTCCTTTATCTTGAGCTTCACGAATTCTTTTAGAAATTTCTTTTCTTTTATCCTTTAATTTTTCCAGCTCTTTTTTTAATTGTCTTAATTTTTGGGAACTAATGTATTTCATGAAAATGGGTTTATTTTTAATAATACTTTTTGAAAATCATTTGTCAAGTCATCTGCTAAAATACCAGTTTAATACCTCCTTTGCCACTGGCACGGCTGCAGCACTTCCTTCACCTCCGTTTTCTACTAAAATCGTTAAAACAATCTCGGGATTTTCATAAGGAGCAAAAACCGTAAACCAGGAATGAGGCGCCTTAGTTTTAGATACCTGGGCTGTGCCAGTTTTCCCAGCTGCTTTTACTGGCAAGTCATAAAGATACTTGGCTGAGCCATAAATCACTGCCTCTCGCATTCCCCTTCTTACTACTTCTAAAAAGTCCTCATCAATAAAATCCTGTTCAAGGGTTTTTGAAAGTTTATTTTCTAATAACTGAGGCTCAAGAACTCTGCCCCCATTGGCCACAGCAGCTGTAGCTATGGCAAGCTGTAAAGGGGTAACACTAACATCTCCCTGACCAATAGAAACATTGTAAGTATCGCCAATATACCATTCCTCGCCCCTTACTTTCTCTTTCCATTCTGAATTAGGAATTAGACCTGTTTTCTCACCTGGCAAATCAATTCCTAAGACCTCATTCCAACCAAAAAGTTTCAAATATTTTCCAATTCGCTCAATTCCTAATCCCTCAATATCTTTGTACCCTCCTCCGTAAGTATAAAAATAAATGTTGCAGGATTCAGCAATGGCTTTGTACATATTTACTGTGCCGTGAGTTTTCCAATCATGAAAAGTCCAGAAAACATTAGGATTATACTTATCAAATAAAGTAACCTGACCCTGACAATAAAGCGACTTATTAGGACTTACTAAACCCTCCTGTAAAATGCCTGAAGCAATTAATGGTTTTATGGTTGAACCTGGTGGATAAATTCCGGCAATTGCCCGATTAAAAAGGGGTTCGTTAGGAGAAGATAATGCTTTAACAATATCATTGTTATCAAAACCAGGAAAACTGACCAAAGCTAAAATCTTTCCATTTTGAGGATTTAAAGCAATGGCAGCTCCTCGAGAAGTATAAAGACCATTTAACATTCCTCTAAGGGACTGGTAAAGTTTTTTCTGCAAATCAGCGTCTATGGATAAAACCAGGTCTTGACCTGTAAAAGCTTCTTTAGTAGCTAAAACTTTTTGAATTCTGCCTAAATTGTCAATCTCTACTAATTCCTCACCATTTTTTCCTCGAAGCAGGTTTTCATAAAATCTTTCTATTCCTTCTCTGCCAATATAGTCATCAAGAAAATAATCTTCTTTGCTAAGTTCATCTGGATTAATTTTCCCCAAATAACCCAAAATATGAGAGAAATAAGGGCTTTCATACTGACGCCAACTATCTTTTCTTATACTGATAGATGGAATATCAGCATATTTTGCTTCTAATAAAAGAGCTCTTTCTCTGTCTATATCTTCTTCAATAACAATAGGATAAGTTAAATAAATATTATCCTTAACTTTTTCTTTTATTTCCTCATAACCTTCTTCTTTGGCTAAGTCAGCTGGCACAACTACTAAATCAAGTTTAGGTATGTTTATGGCTAAAGGAATTTTGTTTTTATCATA
>JAUUXB010000007.1 GCA_030588745.1 bacterium
TAAGCTTCCTGGAAAAAGAAAAAAAACATATTGTATTACTGTTCCTCCGCCAAATATTACAGGAAACTTGCATATGGGTCATGCCTTAAATGCAACTGTTCAGGACATTTTAATAAGGTGGAAAAAGCTAAATGGTTATAGAACATTATGGCTTCCTGGAACAGACCATGCTGGAATAGCTACTGAAGCTAAAGTTAAAAAACAATTATTAAAAGAAGGAAAAACAAAAGAAGAACTGGGCAGAAAAGAATTTATCAAGCGTGTTTGGCATTGGAAGGAAAAATACGGAAATATTATTTTAGATCAGTTTAAAAAACTGGGTTCATCTTTAGATTGGTCAAGAACAAGATTTACAATGGATGAAGATTATTCCAAAGCAGTTAAAAAAACATTCCTTCATTATTATAAGAAAGGATGGATTTACCAGAAAGAAAGACCAATTAATTGGTGTTTTAAATGTAAAACCAGCTTATCTGACCTTGAGCTGGAATATAAAGAAGAGATTTCAAAGCTTTGGTATTTTAAATATCCTGTTAAGAAACAAAAAACAAAAACAGGAAAACAGGAATATATTGTAGTTGCAACAACAAGGCCTGAAACAATGTTAGGAGATACTGCAGTAGCAGTTAATCCTAAAGATAAAAGATACAAAAATTTAATTGGGAGATCAGTTATTTTACCTTTGGTCCAAAGGGAAATTCCAATTATAGCTGATAGAATGGTTGATATTGAATTTGGAACAGGAGCTGTGAAAGTGACTCCCGCTCATGACCAGAAAGATTATTTAATGTCTCTTGAACATAAGCTGGAAATGATAAAAGTGATTGATGAAGATAAAAAAATGACTCAAAAAGCGCCTTTGGATTATCAAGTACTTTCAGTTCTAAAGGCAAGAGAAAAGATTATTAATGATTTAAACAAACTTGGTCTGATTGAAAAAATCAAAGAATATGCTCATCAGGTTCCTAAATGCTACCGTTGTGACACTACTATTGAAATTATTCCTTCTCTTCAATGGTTTGTGAAAATGGATAAGTTAGCAAAAATGGCTGAAAAAGAAGTTAAGAAAGGAAGGATTAAATTTTATCCTAAAAGATTTGAAAAAACATACTTTGACTGGCTTTCAAATATTAGGGACTGGTGTATTTCAAGACAGATCTGGTGGGGACATAAAGTTCCTATTAAAAGTTCAGATGATGTGTTGGATACATGGTTTTCTTCAGCTCTTTGGCCGTTTGCAACGCTCGGCTGGCCTAAAAAAACTAAAGATTTGAAAACTTTTTATCCAACTGATGTTTTATCAACTGCCAGAGACATTATTAATTTATGGGTGGCAAGAATGGTTTATTCTGGGATGGAATTTATGAAAAAAAAGCCATTCTCTTATGTATATATCCATCCAACTATTTTAGCTAAAGACGGCAGAAGAATGTCCAAATCATTGGGAACAGGAATTGATCCATTAGAATTAATTGATAAATATGGGGCTGATGCTACTAGGTTTGGTTTAGCTTGGATTTTAACTGGAGCACAGGATGTTAGATTTAATGAAGATACAATCATGATGGGCAAGAAATTCTGTAATAAAGTCTGGAATGCAACAAGATTTGTAATGATGCAAATTGGAGACAAGGAAATACAAGTTCCAACAAAAGCTCAGATTTCAAAATTAAAACTTTCAAAAAAAGAAAAAAAGATTTTAAATTCAATTAAAAAAACAACTAAATCTGTTGATAAATATTTAGACAAGTTTGAATTCGGTCAAGCATCACAAACATTATATGATTTTTTCTGGCGTGAGTTTTGCGGTAAATGTATTGAAGATTCTAAAAAAGCATTAACTAAAGCAAAAACTGAAAAAGAAAAATTAAAAACAAAAAAAGTATTGCTTTATACTTTAGTTTCTTCTTTGAAATTACTTCATCCATTTATTCCGTTTATTACTGAAGAAATTTATCAAAATCTTCCTATTAAAAACAAGAAAAAGTCTTTAATGATAGAGGACTGGCCTGAATAAATAGAAAATACTTAATGTTTTCAATAAAAAAGGGCTTATCCACTAGCCTTTGTTTTTGATTTGACAAGCTTGAACTAAAACGCTATAACAGAAATACAATAAAATTAGGTGAAAAGAATAATGGAAAGCAGTGAACAAGATGTTAAGATAAAACCCGACATTGTCTCTTTAGATTTACGTCCGGTAGCTAGGAAATACAAGCCAAGCTTTATTGATATTCTCGAGGCCATAATGGAAGAATATTTCGAGGCCTTAAAACGATAAGCACTTTAAAACGAAAGTGTTTTTTTTTGACTTTTATTCTAAATGAATTGTTTTGCCAAATTGTTTTATTCTATCTGCTAAGAGCGGATGTTTTTTTAAGTTAGGATCCTGTTGTAATACTTGTTTTGCGTGCAAACGAGTTCTTTCAATTAATTCCACGTCTTTTAAAGAAGCCATTATTAAATCAGGAATTCCCCATTGCCGGACACCAAACATATCACCAGGTCCTCTTATAGCTAAATCTTTTTCTGCTAACTCAAAGCCGTCATTTGATTTAAGCAGTGCCTGCAAGCGCCGGGTGGTTCTTATTTCTGCAGTGCTGGTAAATAAAAAACAATAAGATTGGTCTTTTCCCCTTCCTATTCTTCCTCTGAATTGGTGAAGCTGGGCTAAACCAAATCTTTCAGCTCCTTCAATAATCATTATTGTTGCATTTTTAATATCAATACCAACTTCTACTACTGAAGTTGAAACTAAAACATTGGTTTTTCCTGATTTAAAACCTTTCATTACTTGTTGCTTTTCTTTGCTTTTTAATTTTCCATGAAGCATTCGCACTTTTAGCTTAGGAAAGACTTTTTTGGATAGTTTTTCATATTCTTCCTTTACAGCTGCTACTTCTGACCAATCATTACTTGTTTGTCTTGGCTCTATTCGTGGGCAAATCACAAAGACTTGTTTTCCTTTTTTAACTTCACTTCTAATAAATTCATAAGTTTTGTCTCTTCCTTTTGGTCTGACTAATTTAGTAATTATTTTTTTTCTTCCTTTTGGAAGCTCGTCTAAAATTGATAAGTCTAAATCTCCATAAATTGTTAAAGTTAAGGTTCTTGGAATTGGAGTAGCTGTCATTGAAAGCAGGTGGGGGACAATGTTTTTCTGCTGACATAATTTAGCTCGTTGTTCTATTCCAAAACGATGCTGTTCATCTAAAATAACTAAAGCTAAGTTTTTGAATTTTACATCTTGTTGAATTAAAGCATGGGTTCCAATTAAAATATCAACTTTTCCGTTTTTAATTTGTTCTACAAGCTTTTCCTTTGTTGTTTTTCTATTAGCTGTTTTATAGTTAGTTCTGGTTAGCAGTCCGATTTTAAAACCAAAGCCTTTTAAGGCGCTTGAAATGCTTTTAAAATGCTGTTCAGCTAATATTTCTGTCGGGGCCATAAAAGCTGTTTGAAAACCAGCTTTGGCTGTATTTAAAGCTGCCATGACAGCTATAACTGTTTTTCCAGAACCAACATCTCCTTCCAATAATCTGTTCATTGGTCTTGGTTTTTCCAGATCTTTTAAAATCTGCCAGCTTGATTTTCTTTGGGCATCAGTAAGTTTAAAAGGCAAAGACTGGACAAAATCCTTGGTAATTTCTAAATTTAATGGAATTTGTATTGCTTGTTTTTGTTTTAATCTTAATTTTTCCATTAAAACATTAAGTTGAATAAAGAAAATTTCCTGAAAAGAAAATCTTTTCCTTGCTTGATTAGCTAAATCATTTGAATCCGGAAAATGAATTTGCCAAAGAGCTTTATTTAAAGGTAGTAAATTATTCTCATTTTTAATTGCTTCTGGCAAAGGATCTTTAATTGTTTTTTTAAATTTAGCTAAAAGCGGCCTTAAAATATATCTTAACCAGCGAGAAGAAAGACCTTCAGTTTCTGGATAAACTGGAATTAATCCTCCAGTATGAATCAGAGCTTTTTTCTCTGACTCAGATATCTTTTCATAAGCCGGACTTGATAAATAAACTCCAGGAAAGTATTTTTTATTCAAAGCTGCTTTTCCTGCTAAGCAAACCGAAACACCTGGCTTTAAGCTATCAACTAAATAAGGTCGATTAAACCAGATTATTTTTATTGCTCCAGACTCGTCTTCAACTTCTGCTTTTGTTAAGACAAATCTCCTTTTTCTTGTGATGATGTTTTGAATCTCTAATATTTTTCCCTGAATACAGACTTTTTCATCAGGTTTAACTTCAGCTATGGGTGTTAAATTAGAAAAATCCTCATAACGATGAGGAAAATGGAATAATAAATCAGAAACAGTCTTAATACCCAACCTGTTTAATTTTTTCTGATATTGGGGCCCAACTCTAGGAGTTTTTTCAACAGGAGTGTTTAGATTCATGTGTCCCCAAGAGGAGTCGAACCTCTACCAATTGCTCCGCAAGCAACCACTCTATCCATTAAGCTATGGGGACCTACTTGTTTATATGATAAAAATATCATAAAATCAGCTTCAAATCAATTGACTTAAAGAGTTTTGAGATGTAAAATATACGTGTTTATAGGAAGAGTGCGCCGAATTGGCAAGGCACCACCCTGCTAAGGTGTACCCTGGAAACGGGGTTTGTGGGTTCGAGTCCCACCTCTTCCGCTCTCGTTCGTAAAGGAGAGGTCGGATAACGGCTATTCCACCAGTCTTGAAAACTGGAGTCTCAAAAGGACATGTGGGTTCGAATCCCACCCTCTCCGCCAGATGTCTAACTTCAAACCACGGTATTACGGTATTGTTGAATTTTACTGGTTTTAGTATAATAAAATTGAATTGAATAATATGCCTATAAATAAGAAAAAATACGAACAAGTAATTATTTACTTATGTTCAAAATTAAAAGGAGAAGTCAGGGGTAAAAAGAAACTGGCGAAGCTTTTGTATTATTCTGATTTTGATTTTTTTGAAAAATTTCAAAAATCCATAACAGGTGATGTTTATAATGCTTATCCAAAAGGACCATTACCTGTAATGCTGGGCAAAGTCACATCAATGATGGTTAAGAAGAAGCTGCTTAAAATTGACTCAGTGCAAGAATGGGGCGAGGAATATGCACCGACCGAAGTATATAAATGTTCCGTAAAACCAGATTTATCAGTTTTTAATAAAAACGAGTTAAAAATGCTTGATCGTATTGTTCGTAGATATGGGTCCTTAAATGGCGAACAGCTAGCCGAACTTTCGCATGCTGAAGCACCCTACGCAGCAACAGAATCGTATAAAGAAATACCTTATGAATTTACTTACTATCGAGGAACTGATTTTAGTGACCTATGATTGAATTTCGATATCATCCGGCGTTTGAAAAAGAAATTGCCGCCCTTAAAAAGCGGCGATTACGGTATATAAAAGAAAGTTTATATGGTTTCCAAAAATTATGCGAATTTCATTTTCATCCAACAAATCCAGAGGTGAGAATAGACCCTGGTAAATTACATCGTGTTACACAAAATGATATTTGGACAATGTGGAAAATAGAGTTAGCTGTAATTAAGTCTGGATTACGTACAAACCAATTTCCTAGAATATGGTTTGTTGTAAGCGGAGCGACTGTTGCTTTTCTTTGTATTACTGATCATGTAAAAAATTATAAAGACAGTAAAATGGACAAATTAGCGCTTTCAAGAGCTACAGATTTATTTTAAATTATGAACTGATAGTAAAGAGTTAAAACCAAAACAATATTATATTAAGTTTGACTAACAATTTTTTATTTTGGTTCAGTTATTACAACAACTATTCCAATTACTTTTTTAGCGCCAGAATTTTTTAAAACTCTGGCGCATTCTTTTATTGTAAAGCCAGTTATATAAATATCATCAATTAATAGAATGTTTTTGTTTTTAATTATTTCTTTGTTTTCACATTGAAAAGCATTTAAAACATTTTTTTCTCTTTTTATTCCAGTAAGTTCAGTTTGAACTAAGGTTTTATGTTTTTTTATTAAAACATTGTTTATTAAAGGAATTTCAAAAAAACTTGATAAATGTTTTGCTAATTCTTCTGCTTGATTAAATCCCCGCCATTTTAATCTTTTAATGTGCAAAGGAACAGGGATTATAATAAAATCTTTAAAATCATTTCTATTCTTTTCTATTAATTTAAAATGGTTTATTATTAAAGAAGAAAGGGGTTTAGCCAGTTCTTTAACAAAGGGTTGGTATTTAAACTGAGAAATTAATGTTTTAATAAGAGGTTTTTTATGCTCCAGAGCAAAGTATAAATCAGAGAGTTGTTCAATTTTTAGCCTTTTATGAATATCTGATATTTCAAGAATGGCTTCGCAGTCCTGACAAAGATAGGTTTCTTGCTTCTGGCAGCCAAAACAAGTTTTTGGAAACAATAAATCAAGAAAAAATCTTTTTAGTTTGTCTTTCATTGTGATATAATAACATACAATGCAGTTTTTAGGATTAATTCCAAAAAAGTTTTTAGGAATAGATATTGGTACTTCGGCAGTAAAAATAGTTGAATTATCGCGCTGGGCTGGAAGGAAAAAGCTGGAGAATTATGGTGAGATTTCAGCTTCAGTTTTGTACAAGAAACCATTCAGAACTTTTGAGAAAAACACACTTTCTCTTTTGAGTAAAGATATTGCTAAAGCAGTTAAAGCTGTGATTGAAGAAGCTAAGATTAAGACTCGCCAGGCAGTTTTTACAATTCCTGATTTTTCAACTTTTTTTACTTCTTTTGAATTGCCTTCAATGAGTATAGAAGAACTTCCCCAGGCAGTAAAATCTGAGGCCAGGCGTCATGTTCCTCTTCCTTTGGGTGAAGTCACACTTGATTGGCAGCTGCTTAATAAAAAGACAAGAAGAGAGGGCCAGAGATTTGAAATCTTACTGGTTACTGTTCCCAACGAAGTTATTAACCAGTATAAAGAAATTGCCCAAGATTCAGATTTAGAGCTTTTAGCTTTGGAAGCAGAGGTTTTTGGGCTGATGAGATCCTTGATTGATAAAGAGGAAAAAAGAACTGTTGCTTTAATTGACATTGGCGCTAGAAGCACCACTTGCAGTATAATTGATAAAAGAGTTTTAAAAATCTCCCATAGTTTTGATATTTCAGGAGATATTTTAACAGAAAGAATTTCAAAAGCGCTTTCCTTAGATTATGAAACAGCAAGGCGCCTTAAAACAAAATACGGAATTTCTCCTTTAATGGAGAATTTTGAAAAGAAAAGTGTTAAAGAAGTTTTAACTCCTTTGATTGCCTTGATTATTAGGGAAATTGATAAAGTATTTAAAGAGTTTTATCTGAGGAAAAAAAAGGAGGTTGAAAAGATAATTTTAGCTGGTGGGGTTGCTATGCTGCCAGGCCTTCAGGATTCATTTAAGGATTATTTCAAAAAAGAAATTGAAATTGCCAATCCTTTTTCAAATATCTTTTTTTCACCCATTCTTGAAGAAACTCTCAAAGAAATGGGACCTGCTTATGCTATTGCTGTTGGCGCAGCTTTAAGGGGTTTAGAGTTATAATTTAAAATTAAAATAAACATACATGGTTGAAATAATACCAAAACCAGTTAAAGAAACAGATAGATGGCAAAAGATTTTAATTTATCTTTTTATATTTTTGATCATTGTTTTAATTGGCACATATTTTTTATTAGATAATCTTGAGGAAAGCTCAAAAATATATGTTGATGAATTGGAGAAAAGATTAAAACAAGGAAGGACTGCTGAAAGAATTACACTAGAAGAGGAAAATTTAAATTACAAGAAGAAAATAGAAGCCATCGTTCCTTTTTTAGAAATCCATATTTTAAGTTCAAAGTTTTTTGAATTCTTAGAGAAAAAAGTTCATCCTAGGGTTTTCTTTTCCAGAGTTAATTTAAGTGTTCAGGAAGAAAAGGTAATTTTATCTGGTCAAACTGATAGTTTTTCAACTTTACAGCAGCAGCTTTCGATTTTAAACAAAGAATCAATAATTGAAAATTTAGTGCTAACAAACGCTACTCTAAACAAAGAAGGGGGAATTGATTTTAACTTAAACATTTTTTTAAATAAAGAAATTTTTAAATATTAAGATGAAAAGATATTTTAATATTATTGTTGTTTTTGTTGCCGTGATTTTAGTACTATTGTCTAGTTTGGTTTTTAAAAAATATGAGACCTTGAATTTAGTAAAAGGCCAAATCTCAATTAAAGAAGATGAACTTCAATATCAGGAAGAATATTTTCAAAAACTAAAAAACATTTCTGATAAGCTTCAGGAGAACAAGGACTCACTTCTAAAAATTGAGTCTGCTCTACCCAAAAGTCCCCAAGTTCCAGAGCTTTTAGCTTTTATTCAAAAGTCAACCTCCCAGTCAGGTCTTATGTTGGGTGATATAAATTTAGGGCTTATGAGCGCAGAAGACAATATTAAGAAAACAAAGGTTAATTTTATCCTGATAGGCGACTATATTGGTTTGAAAAAATTCATTTCTTTTATTGAGAACTCATCAAGATTAACAGATGTAAACAGCATTTATTTTTCCTATCCTGAAAAAGGAGAATTATTTAAATTCAATCTTAAAATAACTGCTTATTCATACTGAGATGGTCATAACATTCCAACAACAAGTTAAAAGACAAAGGAATTTAATAATTATTTTTGTGGTTTTAATTCTTTCTGCTGGTTTTATTCTTTGGTGGGGGTTTAAGCCTAAAGAGGAGCCATCAGAGATATTAATTTTAAAACGCCTTAAAAAAATTGAAATTAACTTTGATATTTTTCAAAACCCATTACTAAAACAATTAAACCTAATTGAGAAAACTCCGTCCTTTGAAGGAATTATTGGAAGAGAGAATCCATTTATTCCGTTTTAATATGTCATTAATACAAGAATTAGTTAAAAAAGGAGTTTTAGATAAATCTAAAGCTGAGGTTTTAGAAAAAGAAATTAAAACTTCTACAAAAAAAGAAGAAGAAATAGTCCTAGAGCAAGAAATAGTTTCTGAGGATTTTTTATTTAAAACAAAATCAGATTACTTAGAAATTCCCTTAAAGAGTGTTGATCCCAAAGTTATTCCTTTAGAGATTCTAGAACTTATTCCTCAGGAAACTGCAAGCAATTACAATATGGTTTCTTTGGGAAGAAAGAATAATGTCTTGGATGTTGGCATGGTTTTTCCTGAAGATTTAGATGCCCAAGAAGCTTTGAAGTTTTTAGCACGAAGAGGTGGGTTTGACTATAAGATTTTTCTAATAACTTTTAGTACATTCAACCAGCTTTTGAAGCAGCATCAGACCTTAAGAAAAGAGGTTGGCAAGGCCTTAGAAGAGCTTGAGGAAGAAATGAAGGTCAAAAAAGCTGTTGGCAGATCAGAAATAGAAAGATTGGTTGAGGAAGCTCCAATTGCAAAAGTTGTTGCTGTTATTTTAAGATATGCAGTAGAGGGAAAGGCTTCTGATATTCACATTGAACCAGTAAAGGATAAATTAAGGATTCGTTTTAGGCTGCTTGGCTTGCTTCACTCTTCAATTTTTTTACCATTAAAAGTTCATCAGGCAGTAATTGCCAGAATTAAGGTGCTTTCTAATCTAAAGATTGATGAAACCAGAATTCCTCAAGACGGCAGTTTCTCAGCAAAAGTGAAAGAACAAAATATTGACTTCAGGGTCTCAACTCTTCCTACAACTTTAGGGGAAAAAGTGGCAATCAGGGTTTTAAACCCTTTAATTGGATTAAAGAAATTTGAAGAACTAGGGCTTTTTTCAAGAGATAGAAAAACAGTGGAAAAAATGATAAAAAGGCCTTATGGGCTTGTTTTGGCAACTGGTCCTACTGGTTGTGGAAAAACAACAACCCTTTACACGATTTTACAGCTTTTAAATAAGGAAGGGGTAAATATTGTTACGCTTGAAGATCCAGTAGAGTATTTTATGGAAGGAGTAAACCAGTCTCAGATAAAACCAGATATTGGTTATAATTTTGCCAAGGGCCTGCGTCATATTTTAAGGCAAGATCCTGATATAATCATGGTAGGAGAAATAAGGGATTCAGAAACTGCTAATTTAGCTACTCATGCTGCCTTAACAGGACATATTGTCTTATCAACGCTTCATACATCCAACGCTCTAGGCGTGATTCCAAGATTAATTGATTTAGGGGTTCAGACATTTTTAATTCCCTCAACTTTAAGCTTGATTATAGCTCAAAGATTGGTAAGAAAGTTGTGTAATAAATGCAAAAAAAAGATAAAGCTGAAAACAGAGATTAGAACCTTAATTCTAAAAGAAATAGAAGATTTACCAGAAGAAGTTAGAAAAGATTTTAAACCAGAATCCTTGTTTGTCTGGCAAGCAGAGGGTTGTAAGCATTGCAATGACCAGGGTTTTTCAGGGATGATTGGTATTTTTGAAGTATTAAAAATGACTGATGAGATTGCTGAATTAATTTTAAAGGGAATTTCTGAAAAACAGTTAAAGCTAGAGGCAAAAAGACAAAAAATGACAACAATCAGACAAGACGGCGTATTAAAGGCATTAAAAGGCATTACTACAATAGAAGAAGTTTTAAGAGTAACCCAAGAGAAGTAAGAACTTCATTCTTCATAATTGTAGAATTAAGAATTTTACTTTACTTGAGAAAAATATATGAAAAACATTTTACTAATAGAAGACGACCCATTTTTAGTAGATATCTACACTACTAAACTTAAAGAGCTTGGTTTTTTTGCAGACGTTGCCAGTGATGGTGAAGAGGGTTTAAGAAAGCTAAAAGAAAAAGATTTTGATCTTTTAATACTTGATATAGTTTTGCCTCATGTTGATGGCTGGCAGGTTTTAAAGCAAATCAGTGAAAATGAAAAACTAAAAAACTTAAAAGTTATTGTTCTTTCCAATCTTGGCCAGAAAGAAGAGATTGAAAAAGGTTTAAAGCTGGGTGCAGTAAAATATCTTGTCAAGGCCCATTATACCCCTTTAGAAGTTATAGAAGAGATTAATAAGGTGTTAAAATAAATATATGCCAAATTATAATAATAGGATTAAAAAACTTTTTGACCTGACAATTAAAGAACAGGCTTCTGATTTGCATTTATCTGTAGATCATCCTCCGGTTTTAAGGATTTCAGGAGCTTTAATTCCTTTATTAAAAGAGTCGAAGCTTTCTTCAGAAGATACCAAGAGTTTTGCTTTTGCGCTGATGAATGACTTTCAAAAAGAAAAGTTTTTAAAGGAAAAAGAAATTGACCTTTCATATAACTTTAATGACAAGGCTCGTTTTAGAGTAAATGTTTTCCATCAAAAAGGAAATATTTCTTGTGCCTTAAGATTGATTCCAGCCGATATAAGAACAATTGATGAGCTTAATCTTCCTTTGATACTTCATGAGTTCACAAAAGCAACCCAGGGGTTTGTTGTGATATGCGGTCCTTCTTCTCAGGGAAAATCTACAACACTGGCTGCTTTAATTGATGAAATCAATCATAGTAGGGCTGACCATGTTGTAACTATTGAAGACCCCATAGAATATATTTTTACTGCTGACAAGGCAATTATTGACCAGCGTGAGGTTGGACAGGATACCTTAAGCTTTGCTAAAGCGCTTCGCTCTACTTTTCGCCAAGACCCTGATGTAATTATGGTGGGTGAGATGAGAGATCCAGAAACAATTGCTACAGCAATTACTGCTGCTGAAACAGGACACTTGGTTTTTGCAACACTTCATACAAATTCTGCTTCTCAAACAATTCACAGAATAGTTGATTCTTTTCCTCCTCAACAGCAGGATCAGGTTAGAGCTCAGTTGTCCGGCTCTTTATTAGGGGTGCTTTCCCAGAGATTGATTCCTAGAATCAAGGGAGGGTTGATACCTGCCTGTGAAGTAATGATTGCCACACCTGCTATTGCTAATTTAATAAGAGAGAATAAGATCCATGAAATTCCAATGATGGTTGAAACAGGTCTTGAAATAGGCATGATTTCCCTTAATCGTTCTTTAGCTGATTTAGTTAAAAGAAAAGAGATTTCCTTGGAAAATGCGCTCAATTATTCTCTTTCACCAAGCGAACTAAGAATGCTTATTAGATAGCAAATGAAGTTTAATTATCAAGCCAGAACAAAAGAAGGAGAAATTAGAATTGGAACTATAGAAGCTTCTTCAAAAGAAGGAGCACTTTCTTTGCTTCAGGGGCATGGATTTTACGTTACTTATCTTGAAGAAGCCAAGGTTCCTTTTTATGCAAAAAGACTTGAGCTCTTTAAAGGAATTTCTCTAAGAGACATTGTTTTGTTTTCTAGGCAATTATCAATGATGTTTGGTTCAGAGGTTCCTTTGGCAGAGGCTTTAAGAGTTTTATCTGGTCAAATCAGGAATTTTGTGCTTCGAGAAAGAGTTTTTGATTTATCAAAAGAAATAGAAGGGGGTAGTTCATTTTCCAAAGCGCTTGCTAAATATCCTGAAACTTTTTCCAGTTTCTATATCTCAATGGTAAAAGCAGGAGAGGCTTCTGGTAAATTATCTGAATCACTAATTTATTTAGCTGACCACTTGGAAAGAGAATATGAACTAGCTTCAAAAACCAAAGGAGCGCTTATTTATCCATCTTTAGTTCTTTTACTAGTTTTTTTCATTACGTTTTTAATGGTTTATACTGTTATTCCTCAATTGAGCATAGTGATAAGGGAGAGTGCTGTTGAGATTCCAGTGATTACCCAAAGAGTAATTACAATTTCTGAGTTTTTAAAACAAAACACCCTTGTTCTGTTTTCAATTCTAGTGCTGCTTTTATTTATAATTTATCAATATTACAAAACTGAAAAAGGAAAAGATTTTTTTGGCAGAATTTTTCTTAAGATGCCTGTTTTAGGCTCGCTCTTGAAAACTATTTACCTTGCTAGATTCGCTGAAAGTCTTTCTACTTTAATTTCTGGGGGATTAATGATTGCTAAAGCCTTAGAACTTTCTGGCGATATTGTTGGCAATTCGGTTTATAAGCAGGCAATACTTGTAGTAAGAAATGAGGTTAGAAGAGGCACACCTATTTCATCAGTTTTATCCCTTTCTCCAGAGATTTTTCCACCAGTTTTTGTTCAAATGGCTTTAGTGGGTGAAAAAACAGGAAGTTTGGATACTAGCTTAATGAATATTGCCAATTTCTACCAAAAAGAAGTTGAAAGAGGAATTGATAATTTTTTAGCAATCTTAGAGCCAGCACTAATTATGATATTGGGAATTGTTGTTGGAGGCATGATGCTTGCAATTTTAATGCCTCTTTACCAAATCATTGGTATTTAAATTGTGTATTTTTTTAAAAAAGTGTTAAAATTAATTATACTATTAATAAGGAAAGCATTAGAATTGTGAGAGCAAGAAAAGGATTTACTTTAATAGAACTTTTAGTTGTTATTGCTATTATCGGTGTTTTAGCTAGTGTTGCTTTTGTTATTTTAGGTCCTGCCAGAAAAAGGGCCAGGGACTCTAGAAGAAAAGCAGACTTCAAACAAATTAACACTGCTATGGAGGTATGTTATAATGACAATAATTGTGGTAATGGTGCTAACAACTATATTGATACAACCCATGGAGCAAATACATTAACTTCAATTGGTAATTTCATTTCCTCAGTACCGTTTGATCCTTTAAATACTGCGCCTTATCAATTTACATGGACAGATGGAACTGATTCTTACTATTGTCTTTATGTTAAATCAGAATCATTGACTGACACTTGGTTCTGCAGTTCAAATAAAGGAGTTTTTTCAAAAACAGCCCCAACTTATACGCCTTCAAACGCTGATTGTTGCGGAATTGATGTCACCCAATAAAATTATTTTATATAAAAAAAGACAAAGGTCGAATTCTTTAGTAGATAGTTATCAAAAATATGTTGAACAATAAAAAAGGATTTACTTTAGTTGAATTATTAGTTGTTATTGCAATTATCGGAACTTTATCTGGAATTGTTTTAGTTTCTTTGGGGGGAGCAAGGAAAAAAGCAAGGGATGCAGTAAGGCAGTCTGATATGCGTCAGATTATTACTGGCCAGGAAATATATTATGCAGACAATAATGCTTACTTCACAAATGCAGGTACTGCTGTTCCTGCAATTTCTACTTATCTGCAAGCTGTTAGCGATCCTTTGAACACATCCCCTAATGTATATGTATGGACAAATAACATAGGAGGTTTAGATTGTGATGGTACTAATTATGATGCTTCAGCTGGCCAATGGTTCTGCGCTTACGCAACTTTAGAAGAATCAGGAACAAATACAGTGTATTTTGTTTCTACTCAACTAGGAAGTAAGAAATTGGATTTAGCTGCTGCGCCAAGCGTTACACTAGGTTGTACTTGCTTTATTTGGCCATAGGTTTTAGTTCAGATAAAAAAAGAGAATCAGCAGGTTTTTCCTGCTGGTTTTCATTTTTATAATGTAAAATGCTAAAATGTTTAAATGTTGTTTTTAGTTTATGTTTTAACATTTCTTTTCGGTTTAATTGTTGGCTCTTTTTTAAATTCAGTAATTTATCGGCTTTCAATAAGCCAAGATTTTTTATTCGGCAAATCATATTGTCCAAACTGCAAACATGATTTAAGCTGGTCTGATTTGATCCCTTTAATAAGCTTTTTAATATTAAAAGGTAAATGCCGTTATTGCAAAAAACCAATATCAATTCAGTACATTCTAGTTGAGTTTGCTACTGCGGTTTTATTTATTATTTTAATTTGGCAAAATATAGATTTAATTTACGACTTTACTCTGTTTAGATTTTTAAATTTATGTTTTATGCTTTATGTTGTCTGTTCAATGATTGTGATTTTTGTCTATGATTTAAAACACTACATAATTCCAGACAAAGTAATTTTTCCAGCAATAATCATTGCTTTTTCCTATCAGTTATTTGATATTTGGAATTCATTTGGTATTTGGACTTTGGATTTTGATATTTTGAAACTTCTTTTAAACCCTATTTTATCAGCAATTGTCAGCTCTTTATTTTTTCTATCAATAGTTTTAGTTTCTAGGGGCAAATGGATGGGCATGGGCGATGTAAAATTAGCTTTTTTAATGGGTTTATTCTTGGGTTTTCCTAAAATTATGATCGCTTTGTTTTTAGCTTTTTTTATTGGTGCAATAATTGGAATAATTTTGATTATTTTAGGCAAAAAAACCTTTAAATCAGAGGTTCCCTTTGGTCCATTTTTAGTTACAGGAACCTTTTTAGCCTTGTTCTTTGAGTATGAAATTATTAATTTCTATTTGTCAGCTTATTATTAATGAATAGCTTGGACAGGTTAAGCCTATCCAAAATTGGCTTTATTTGACGTCATTTTTAAAAAAGTTATAATGAAATTGAAATTAAAATTATGCTTGACGATAAAGATATCAAAAAACTTATAGAAGTTTTTCCTATCAAGGAAGAAATAGTTAGTAAAGAAGAATTCGAAAATTTTAGGGGAGAAATAAGAAAAGAATTTTCAAATCTTCATACTGCTATTGATGCCTATGCCAAAAAGTCTGATACTTACTTTCAGGAAATGTTAATGTTAGCCCGTAAAGTAGATCGTCACGAAAAATGGATTAAACAAATTGCTGAAAAACTAGGAGTAAAGTTGGAACATTAATCACTTTCACTAACAGTTTTTAAGAAGCTGTTTTTTTTATTACATTTTGCCTAATCTCTTTAGACAGGCTAATCCTGTCCTATTAAAATCCTAAATTCTAGATTCTAAACCCTAAAGTTGTATTGATCTTTATTTACAACTTTTTTGCTTAGTGTTTCTTAATTTGTGTGTCTTTGCTAAAATAATAACAAGCATAATATTTCTATCCTTATATTAGAATGAGCTTTTTTTTAGAGAAAAACAAAATATTCTTATTGATAGGTTTTCTTGTTTTGGGTTTTTTTATTGCTCAAATAGTAATTGCAGGAGTAAATGATAATGTTTCTGGCTGGGCTTGGTCAGAAAATATTGGCTGGATTAGTTTTAATTGTAATAACCCAGAATTACCAGAGCCTCGTTGTTCGGTTGATTATGGCGTACATGTTAGTACATCAACAGAAAAGTTTTCTGGCCATGCCTGGTCAGAAAATATTGGTTGGATTAGTTTCGATCGCAGCGATACTGGAACTCCACCCGACCCTCCTTATAATGGTAGCGAAGATTTTATTGCTAAACTTGATTTTTCAACAAACGAGGTTTCTGGCTGGGCAAAGGCCTTAGATATAGATGTATGGATAAAATTGAAAGGTACAGATTATGGGGTTTGGCGTGACGATTTAACTTTACCTAATGAGCTCTGGGGCTGGGCTTGGTCAGATACAGTAATTGGCTGGATTAGTTTTAATTCTACTAATTGTGACAGCGATGGAGATGGTTTTTCAGATGGAACACCAACTGGTTGTCCTTCAGCCGGGACGCCTATACCAGATTATAAGGTAGTAGTTGATGTTGATTCAGTTGATCCAGTTGTTGGTATTTTTAATGTCAACCCATCAGATCCTGATTGGAGCAGCACTTCAATTGATATCTCCTGGACTGTTATGGATTCGGGCGGCTCTCATCTGAGCCATGTTGAAGTTTGGAGAGCGAATGATGTTGGTGGCGTTCCTGGCACATGGAGTCAAGTCGGGGCAGATTATAATGCTCCAGTTAATTTTGATTTGTGGTCAAGCTCTGCTTCTGATTCTCCTAGCGCAAGCAAACGTTACTGGTACGGACTTCATGTTTTGGATAATTTAGATAATATGGGAACTGAAAGTTCGTCAATTAAAGCCTTATTTGATAAAGATCAGCCAAGTTCCCAAATTAATTCATGGGATCCACCCAGGATTTGGCAATCTGGTAATTTTACTATTAATATTTCAGATGAAGATTTACATTCAGGATTAGATTATTGTAAATATAAAACTCTTGCTTATGATTGTTATCCTCCTGGTCCTACTTGTGAATATTCAACTGGTGGTTGGGAAACCAGAGCATCATGTAGCCTAGATCAAAACATTACAGTAGGGTCGGGCAGCAATAGGTGCCCTTTCCAGGGAAGAGATGCTTGTTGGGTATTTGTTAGCTCAAAAGACATTGCTGGCAATGAACATATTTCAAATCGAGAACAAGAAATTCCTTCAATTAGGATTTATAGCATTGATTGGGAAAATCCTGTTGTCGGCGAGATTTCACCTTTAACTGCCACTCAAGGAGTAGAACAAACATTTACTGCATCTTTGTATGACCTTGGCAGTGTTTCTGATTGTTGGCTTTATAAAAAAAATGGAGTTTATCAAGCACAACCAAATCCTGTTTCTATTTTTCCTACTTCCATTGAAGTTAATTATACTTTTGCTACTTCTGGTGATTATTTCATGAAATTTGCCTGTATGGATGCAGCACTAAATGTGGGATGGGGTGGTCCAGTAACAGTTAGTGTTGCTGAAAACGAATCCCCTGATGATCCAGTGATTACTTATGGTCCTATTTTTACCACTGCACCCAATGGCGGTATCGCTGGGATAGACTATTGTGCTACACCTACTACTCAATCTGGATGCAATGTTTATTTTGAGGTAGATGCTACTGATCCTAATAATGACCCTTTAACTTATAAATGGGATTTTGGCGATGGGAATGTTTTGTGGCAAGAAGACCCTTCGCATCATTACGATAGTCCCAATACTTATACTTCTACTGTTTATGTGTTTGATGGAACAGTAACTACAACAGAAAGTGTAATTGTTGTGGTCACTGACCCCACTCTTTCAGTTGGCCTTACTGCTGACCCGGCTTTTGGCACTGGTTCTTTAGAAAATGTTGATTTAAGAGCTATTGTAAGTGGTTCAATGTATGGAACCATAAATTATAAGTTTGATTGTACAAATGACGGCGATTGGGAATTGGAAGCCTCAGGTCAAAGTATTGATGATTATACTGCTATTGACCTTTGCAACTATGGTTTACCAGACGATTATACAGCCAAAGTTTTTGTTGAAAGAGGAGGAAGTGCTGAGAATACTGCTAATATTAATGTAGTGGCTTTAGAATGTACTTTTGGTCAGCAAGTTGATTGTACATCACCTCAAGGGTGTTCTCATACAATAACCTGTCAGGAGGATATGACTTGGCCAAATTGCCCAACAGATGAATGTGTTAAAGATAACGTTAGAGGTTGTGGAGATTGCGGAGAACAGACATGCTTGTCTACTTGTCAGTGGGGAACTTGCAGTGGTGAAGGTGAGTGTACACCAAGCCCAGATTGTCCTGATTGCTTGTGTCTTCCTGATGTTTGCATAGGTCAGGATTACTATGATTATCCTGATTTTGGTGATTGTAATACAGATTGTTCTTGTGATACTAGCACTGAATCAGGAGAACCGTGCGAACCAACCATTATTACCAATGACCCTCAATGTAATGAAGCGCCAATATGCGATTCCTTAGATGCAACGCCTGATTCAGGGGTAGCGCCTTTGAGTTTATACTTTACTGGTTCGGCTCATGATAATGATGGAACTATAACTCAATACGGATTTGTTTTTGGAGATGGAGGTTCAAGCACTACGTCAGAAAGCAGTATTAATTATATTTATAATAATCCAGGCACTTATTGCGCTAAATTAAGAGTTCAAGATAATGACGGAGCATGGACTTCAATTCCAGGCGACTGCCCGGATGTTTGTACTAAACAAATCAATATCAGTGAAAATAATCCTCCTGTGGCTGATATTTCTTGTGACGGGTCAGGATGCGGTCCTGGTTCAACCTGTAATGGAAGCTGGATTGCTTATAACAGGAATTGTCAGTATTATTTCTTAAATGACTCTACTGATCCTGATTCAACAAATCCACCTGATAATAATGATATTATAAAATCAATTTGGTCAATCTTTTACGATGGCGGAACTCCTTGGCAGGATCCTTATGTAGTTTGTACTGATAATCCAGAAACACCAGAAAATGAAGGAATATGTGACTTATTGCTGTCTGCCTTGCCAGCCAGTCAAAATTATTATGTTACTTTAACTGTTGAAGATACAAACGGAGCAACTGATAGCTTTAGTAAGAACTTTTACGTTAGAAGAGAAATAGCTGCTGATTTCCAGTGTTCTTTGAATCCTGAAGAAGGTTGGCAGAGTTGCAATGGTTTTGTGGTCTCTGAAGGCGAGGTAGTGTATTTTAAGGACACTTCTGTGATTTCTGAAGGTTCAACAGGGATTAGCAGCTGGAGCTGGGCTTTTGAAGACGGCGACCCAGCAACCGATAATATTCAAAATCCTTTAGCAACCTTTGTTAATCTTAGCGCTAGTTCTGGCACAATAACTTTGGATATTATAGATAATGTTGGAAGAACTGATTCAGAACAGTATCAATTGCAGATTACTATTCCTTTGCCTGAATGGGAGGAAGTTGTTCCTTTCTGATAATTTTTCTGTTTAAATATGATAAAGAATAAAGTTTTTAAGCTTTTACTGTTTTTAAAAAATAGTATTAAAACTATCCAGCATCATTTTTCAAGAAAGAACAATGGTGCTGGCTTTACATTAGCTGAGCTTCTCATTGTTATTACTATTGTTCTTTTGCTTTTTCCAATGGTTCTTACTAATTATAATGTAGGTGAAAAACAACTCTCTCTTTACAGATCAGCCCACAGTTTGGCTCAGGATTTAAGAAATGTACAAGAAATGGCAATGACCGGGGAAACAACTCCTTTTCAGTTTGGGCAGAATTTTCCAAGAGGGGGCTACGGGCTTTATTTTGAGTCCAACACCAATTCTTATATCATTTTTGCTGATTGTGATGGTGATAATGAATATGATTCATCAGGAATAGCTGCCAGTTGTCCTGAAGCAGATTCAGCGCCTGGTGAATCTTATCCTGAGAAAATTAAAGATATTCCCTTAGAGCCAGGAGTTATAATTTCAAGTATTATCCCTGTAACTCCTATAAATATTGTTTTCTTTCCGCCTACGCCAATTATTACAATAAAACCTTTGCCAGCTGACAATCAAGCAATTATTACCTTAACTCTTGCTGGTAAAACTAAAACCATTACTATTAATAATGTTGGCTTGATTGATGTGGATTAAAATGAATAAAAAATTAAATAGAGATCAGAAAAAGAATAAATTCTTTAAGAAAGGATTCACGCTTTTAGAGGTAATTGTAGCTATTTTTATTTTAACAGTGGGGGTTGGAGGATCTTTTGCTTTAATTCAGCAGACACTTTTTACTGCTACAATGGCTCAGTCAAGAATAATTGCTGCTTATTTGGCTCAAGAGGGAATTGAAATAATTAGAAATATAAGGGACAATAATTGGCTAGAGCAAAGAGAATCTCCCCCCTTGCCTTTATGGAATGAAGGTTTAAACAGTTGTTCGCCACCTAGTAGTTGTTGTGAGGCTGATAATGAGACAGATACGCCTTCATCGTATCCTCCTTTAACCACTATTACTGGATGCGCTTTTGATGACCTTAGTTATCTTAATATTGATAGTAATGGTTTTTACAGCTATTCTCATGGCGAGCAGACCAAATTTAAAAGAAAAATTTTCATTGAGCGAATAAGTGCTGATAAAATGAAAGTAGTGGTTATAGTAGAATGGCAGGATAGGGGTAAAATTCATCAAATTGAGGTTGTAGAACATATTACTAACTGGTACGAACAACACAGACAATAAAGAGTATGAATTCTGAGATTAAAAAACAAAGAGCATATACATTAATTGAAGTTTTGATATCTATCGCAATTTTTTTCACTGTTGTTGCTGGTCCAACCGGACTTTTTATTTTCTCACTTAAAAATCAAAACAGAATTCTTGGCACAAGAGAAATTGTTGATAACAGTTCTCATGTTTTTGAATATATGAGCAGGGCTTTAAGAATGGCGAGAAAAGAACTGGATTGCGATACGAGAGATGAGCCAGAAACCTGCGCATGTTTAAAAGATGATGGTTATGGTTTTAATTATGAAATCACACATAATGAAAAGGGAATAAAATTTAAAACCTCTCAACAACCCTCTGTTTGCCAGGAATTCTTTTGGGATACAACAGATAATAGATTAAAGGAATCAAAAAACGGTTCAGAGCCTATTGCTTTAACGTCCGATGATTTAGAGGTTGTTTTATTCAAATTCAAAGAATCTGGTTTCACTCAGGATGATAATGATCAGCCAAGGATTGTGTTTTTTTTAGAAATAACAAAAAAAAGCGAGGTTCTATCGCCAAAAATAAAAATTCAGACCGTAATTTCTCAAAGAAATTTAGATGTTAGATATTAAAAACATTGTAAAACATTATAAATCTTTGTTATGAGGTATTTAAAGCAAGAAAAAGGAGTTTCAATATTATTTGCTGTTTCAATTTTAAGTGTTATTTTAGCAATTGGTTTAGGAACAAGCACTATTTTGATTAGTCAAATTAAAACCATAAGAAAAATTGGTTATTCTGTAACTGCGTTTTATGCTGCTGACAATGGAATTGAGGAAGTGTTACTAATGACAATTCCCTCTAATGTTCCTGAAACTCAATTAAATGGAGCCAGCTATAAAGTGGATGTTAAAGACAGTGATGATCCAGATTGCGATGCTGCTAATTTTTGTATAAAATCAACAGGTACTTATAAAGGAACAAGGCGGGGAATTGAAATTAAATATTAAAGCCCTGCGTTTAAAGAAATAAAGTGGGGAATTGAAATTAAATATTAAAGCCCTGCGTTTAAAGGAACAAGGCGGAGAATTGAAATTAAATATTAAAGCCCTGCGTTGGCATATTATATGAAAAAAGAAGAAGCTAAAAAAAGAATTGATAAGTTAAAAAAACTGATTAATCACCATCGTTATCTCTATCATGTTTTAGACAAACAGGAGGTTTCTGATGAGGCTTTTGATTCTTTAAAACACGAACTTTATAAATTAGAGGAGCAGTTTCCTGAGCTTATTACAGCTGACTCTCCTACCCAAAGGGTGGCTGGCAAGGCCTTAAAAGGGTTTGAAAAGATTAGGCATAAAACTCCAATGCTTTCTATTGAAGATATCTTTTCTAGGGAAGAGCTTCAAAGTTGGCAAAACTATTTAAGAAGAATAACAGAGCAGGAATTCGAGTACTTTTTAGAGCCCAAAATAGATGGGTTTGCAGTGTCTTTGATTTATGAAAAAAGCCTTTTATCAAAAGCTGCAACAAGAGGAGATAGTAGGATTGGTGAAGATGTCACCCAAAACATTAAAACAATCAGAAGTATTCCATTAAAATTAGAAATTATTTTTTTAAAAAATAAAATTAAAAAAAATATTGAAAAAAAAATAAAAAATTTATTAATTAAAAATAAAATAATTGAAATTCGTGGAGAAGTTTATATGGAAAAAAAAGATTTTGAAAAATTAAATAAAAAATTAAAAGAAAAAAAAGAAAAAATATTCGCCAATCCAAGAAATTTAGCAGCTGGCTCAATTCGTCAGCTTGACCCCAAATTAGCAGCTTCTCGTCCTTTAAAGTTCTTTGCCTATGACCTTGTTAGTGATTTAGGCCAGAAAACTCATTATCAATCTCATCAGATTCTTCTTTCTTTGGGCTTTAAAACTGATTCCGGTAAAACCACCAAAAGCATTGATGGTATCATGAAATACTGGCAGGATATTGAAAAAAGAAGAGACAAATTTCCTTTTCAGATAGATGGAGTAGTGGTTAGTGTTAACAGCATTTCAACTTTTAAAAAACTAGGTGTGGTTGGCAAAAGCCCAAGAGCAATAAGGGCATTTAAGTTCTCACCAAAAGAAGCAACAACTGTTATTAAGGACATAAAGCTTCAGGTTGGAAGAACCGGAGCTGTAACTCCAGTGGCTGTTTTAAAGCCTGTTGAGATAGGCGGTGTTATAGTCTCCAGAGCCACTTTACACAACGAGGAGGAGATTAAAAGACTGGATATACGAATAAATGACACTGTTTCTATTACACGTGCAGGTGATGTGATACCCGCTGTAACCAGAGTTTTTAAAGAACTAAGAACAAGAGAGGAGAAGAAGTTTAAAATGCCTTTGATTTGTCCTTCCTGCTCAATGAAACTAGTTAGACCTGAAAAAGAGGTTGTCTGGCGCTGCCAGAACGAGAATTGCTTTGCCAGAAAAAGAAAGTATTTTTATCACTTTATTTCAAAAGGAGCTTTTGATGTTACTGGTCTTGGGCCTAAAATCATTGACAGGTTAATAGAGGAAAAGCTGGTTTCTGATCCAGCAGACCTGTTTAGTTTAAAGGAGGAGGACATTGCGCCTTTGGAGCGTTTTGCAGAGAAATCTTCTTGCAATTTAATATCAGCTATTCAATCAAAAAAGAGTATTACCCTAGAGAGATTTATCTATGCCTTGGGTATTAGAAGTGTGGGGGAGCGTACTGCCAATGACTTAGCTCAATATTTTGGTTCTGTAGAAAAATTAGAACAAGTTTCAATGGAAAAATTAGAAAATATTAAAGATATCGGTCCAGTTTCAGCAAAATCAATTTATGAATTTTTTAAAAATAAAACTAATTTAGAATTTATTGAAAAATTAAAAAAAATAGGAATAAAAATTAAATTAAAAAAAATAAAAAATAAAAAATTAAAATTAAAAAAAATAACATTTGTTTTGACAGGAACATTAGAGTCAATAACAAGAGAAGGGGTAAAAGGAAAAATACGTGCTCTGGGCGGGGAAATATCTGAATCAGTTTCCAGCAGGACAAATTATTTAGTAGTGGGTAAGGAGCCAGGCTCCAAACTCAAAAAAGCAAAAGCGATTGGCACCAAAACACTTACAGAAAAAGAGTTCTTAAAGATGATAAAATAGCCTTACAGGATTTAAAACTTATGGCAATGAAATCTATCTTTTCTCATTTTAAAAAATTAGACTGGAACCTTATAACCATTGTTTTTCTTTTGATTGGTATTGGGCTTATGTCTATTTACAGCTCTTCTTTTGGCAGGAATAATTTTTTAAATTTTAAGAAACAAATCATTTTTGTCTTGATAGGCTTTTTATCAATGCTGCTTATAAGTTTTTTTGACTGGAGAGTTTTTCAAACAGATCCTTACTTAATTTTGATTTTATACTTTCTGTGCATTGTATTACTTTTAGGTATTTTTTTCTTTGCTCCAGAAATTAGAGGTGTTAAGGGTTGGTATAAAGTAGGACCTATTGTTTTTGATCCAATTGAGCCAACTAAGATTATTTTAATAATTTTACTGGCAAAGTATTTTTCAATGCGCCACATTGAGATATATAGAATAATTCATATATTGATTTCTGGCTTGTATGTTTTACTTCCTTCAGTTCTTATTTTTTTTCAACCAGATTTGGGTTCAGTATTAGTATTAATTAGTTTGTGGATAGGGGTTCTTTTAATTTCAGGCATTAAATTGCGTCATTTCTTTATTTTACTTATATGTGGCTTTTTAGTTTTAGCATTAAGCTGGTCTACAGTTCTAAAAGACTACCAAAAGCAAAGATTATTAAGCTTTATTAAACCTCAACTATCGGATCCCCTTAAAATTGGCTGGAATCAAAGACAGGCAAAGATTGCTATAGGCTCAGGTGGGCTTTTTGGTCAGGGAATAAATAGTGGTTCACAGACACAAAATGGGTTTTTACCTGAACCTCAGACTGATTTTATTTTCTCTGCTATTGCTGAAGAAACAGGATTAATGGGAATTATAGTACTACTCTTGCTTTTTTCCTTTCTAATTTGGAGAATTTTTCAAATTGCTATAAGAACTGATTCTAATTTTTCTCGTCTTTTTGCTTCTGGTTTAAGTATTTTATTGCTTGTTCAATGCTTTATTCATATTGGCATGAATCTTGGCATTCTCCCTATTATTGGAATTTCATTGCCCTTAGTAAGTTATGGCGGTTCAGGCTTATTAGTTATTTTTATTAGTTTGGGTATTTTACAAAGTATATATGCTCAATCATCTCGAATAAAATAAAGTATCGGATTTAGTCCGATATAATTAATAGTATCGGATTTATTTATAAGTTATTCACAAGAAGCGCTTGACAGCGTTTTTTGTTTTAAAGATAATAAGATAATAAGTTATAGCTTTTTGAAATTAATAAAAAGAAGGCCCCAAATAAAACGCTCTTACTGTTTTTTTGTTGCCTTCTTTATTTAAGAATAACAAATTTTTATTTTTTGTCAAGATTTTCAATGAATAAAAAAGAAAATCAAAACCAATACATAACACTTCAAGAGGCAACAAAATATTGTGATTATTCACAGGAGTATTTGAGTTTAAGAGCAAGACAAGGCAAGTTAATGGCGGTGAAGTTTAAAAGAAACTGGCTCACAAAAAAAGAATGGTTAAAAGAATATTTGAAACAACCAAGCAACTATATTTCTTTAAAACAGGCAGCAGAGTACTGCGATTACTCCCATGATTATTTGAGTTTAAGAGCAAGACAGGGAAAATTAAAAGCAGTGAAGTTGGCTAAGAATTGGATGACTAAAAAAAAGTGGTTGGATAGTTATTTAAAAAAACACCAAAAAAAACTAAAACAAAAAATTATTAAAACTGAAGTTGTAAAAATTTTACCTCCTCCAGATAATTTACCTCTTGAAGAATTTCAGCCAGACACCAAAGTTTTTCGAAGTCTATCAATTGTTAGAATGCTCCGCACAGGAGTTGTTTCAGTTTTAATAGTGAGTTTACTTATCTCAGGAGTGTTTGCTGGAAAAGGTTTTTTTTCAAACACTTTAATGCCTCATTTTGCCCAAACACATAGCATTATTGGTAAGTTTTTAAATCGTTTAGTCTTGCCAATAATTGAAGATTCTCCAATATTAAGAAATGTTTTGTTTAGTATTGCAGTAGTTGAAGAAAGCGTTGGCGATATTTTTAGAGCATATTTTTCCTGGCTCGGAAATTCCTTTAAATCAATATCTCAAAAAATCACAAAAACTTATTTTGCTATTCATAATTCTTTTAATGAAAATACAAAACAAGGTTTTATAGCAATTAAAGATTTTATACTTAGTTTTTTTGATGCAATAGGGAATTTTTTTGCTGATATTGGCCGAGACAAAAGAATTTCAAAAGATAGACTTTTAACAGAAGAAACGTTTATAGAAACAGAAGAAAGATTAACTGAAAAATTAATTGAAGCATTCCAACAAGGCTTTGAAAAACTAACAAGAGAAGGAATACCATCAAAACAAATTATTACAGAAATCCAACCAATAAAGGAAATAACAAAAGAAGTAAGAACAGTAGATTCAGCAGCACTAGCCCAGCTAAGATCTGATATACAATATGTTCAAACAGAACTAGCTAACAGATTGTATGCTCCAGGAGGAGTCATTACCCAGCAGATCTATGTTACAGAACCTATTCAATCACCCAAGATTTATCAAGAAAATGGTGACATAGTTTTGCAAACTTTAGGTTCAGGCAACATCATTCTATCAGCTGCCACTGGTTTACAGCTTCATGGGAGCCAGGTAGTAATAGATTCAACAAGCATATTAAATCCTTTAATATATTTGGCTGACGAAACAAGAGTTGATGGGCCAATAACAGCTCAAAGAATTACTTTAAATGCTCCATCTGATTTTGTAGGTAAAATTTTAGATGTTCAATCAGGCGGTACTTCTAAATTCTCGGTTGATAATGCTGGAACAGCTCTTTTAATTGGAGATTTTACTATTACTGGTGACTTATCAGTATCAGGCAATCAAACTTTTGGAACACTTACACTTAATGCCTCATCATCTTCATCAATACTAACAGTAACTCAAACAGGAAATGGTAAAATCTTCAACTTTACTTCTACAGCCAACTCAACCCAAAACTTAGGAACAATAACAGGAATAACTACTAATGCAATCCTAGCCCTGTATCAACAAGGAACCGGTTCAGTATTAATAGCTACTACTACTTCATCAACAACCCAGCCAGCAATAAAAATAACTAACTTAGGTACTGGTGAATCGTTTATTGTTGAGAGTCAAGATACTGATTCATCACCTTTTGTTATTGATTCATCTGGCAATGTAGGCATTGCTACCTCATCACCTTTATACACACTACAAACCTGGGGTAATGTATTCATTGGCACTTCAACTATACCCACCTTATTTGTTGACACTGGAACACAGAATGTAGGCATAGGCACTTCAACACCAAGCCAAGCCCTTCATGTAGTAGGTAATATCTTGGGTTCAGGAAATGCTGTGTTTGAAGGTATCTTAGATGTACAAGGATATACTACCTCTACTTTTGCAGGACCTGTTCAGATTACCACTACCACTCAACCTCAACTTATTATTAGGTATGATTCAACAAATTATTTTACTGGTTCTGTTTCTTCGCAAGGCACTACTACATTAGCTTCTACAGGTTCTCTTAACTTAACAGGTTCTGGTTCTTCTACCTGGCAGACAACTGATTATGGAAGTTTAACTATTCAAAGCGCCAGCTCAACAGAAATTGTGTCTGGAGATAGTCTAACTGCTTCATCAACCAATGAAATGATTTTTGCTACAGCAGGTGTAGAAAGAGTCAGGATTGATACTTCAGGAAGATTAGGCATTGCCACTACAACACCTTCCTATCCACTCCATGTTTGGGGTTCAGCTGGATTTGGCACATCAACAACACCAACATTATATGTTGATTCAGGAACAGGCAGAGTAGGTATTGCTACAACAACTCCAAGAGCAAATCTAGAAGTTGTTGGATCTGCTTTATTTACCGATGCAACTACAACTAATTTATCAATTAGCGGAATTGCTGGTTCAATTCAATGTTTGCAGATAGATAATAGTGGTAATGTATCAGGAGCAGGTATTGCTTGTGGAGGAGGGGGAGGAGGTTCAGGATTGTGGGCTAGCAGTTCAGACAACTTAAGAATATTCCCAGCTTATTTAACAGATGTAGTTATCATAGGGGCAGATACTACAACTTCAGATTCAGCTATTTTTGAAGTTGATGGAGGAGCTTTGTTTGACGATGCAACTACAACTAATTTTGAAGTTACAGGAAATGTTTTCTTGCCAAACAACAGTATTACTGACGATATGCTGGTAGATACTATTACTGCTGATAACTACCTACAATTAACAGCCTGGTATTCAACTACCACTGAAGACATAGCAGAAGGAGGAACTAATTATTATTATACTACTGCCAGATTTGCTGCTGATTTAGCAGGAACTACAACTGATGCTTTAGCTCAAGGATCCACCAACCTATATTTTACAACTACAACAGTAGATTAC
>JAUUXB010000026.1 GCA_030588745.1 bacterium
CGTCACTTCCTTTATCTATTACTGATTTTTCTAATTTTGCTTTATATATGTAATTCTTTTCTTCTTTAGTTTTAGTATCTCTAACTTTCAAAAACTTACATTTTTTTAGCATTGGGGGAATTTCCCACTTTTTTAAAATTATTTTAACCATTCTTTAAATCCTCCAGCATTCTTACGAAAGTGATTATATCTCCCTTTGCATGACAACTATGACAGAAAAACACGCCTTTTTCGTCTGAAAGAGATAACGAGGGGTTTTGGTCTTTGTGCCAAGGACAGACAGCCATATTCCCCTTTACCTTCAATCCATATTTTCTGGCGATATCCGTAATCTTTATTTTGTCTTTAAGAAGAACAGCATTTGGATCTATTGAAACCTCAATCTTTACTTCCTGCTTTGCTTCTTCAAGAAGTCCTGACTCTACAAAGTTGCTTTTATCCCCATTCCAAACACCACATAATTTTTTTATGGTTTTATATTTGTAATGCAATTTGTTTTCTTCTGCTATCCGGTGCCTTCCTGTTAGTTGAATATCCAAGAATTTCAAATATTTTGTCGGTGCATACTTTCTCATAAAAAGTTTTTTGTATTGTTGTAATTGCTCCTCTCTCAAATCTTCCAAACCCTGAATATTTTTAACGTGGAGATGAGGACTCTTGCCCCCTTCACAATACCAAATCTGAAAATAATAATCAGCATGTGCTAAATTAATCCCTATGAAATTTATTCCATGAAAACCCCAATCCCTGTTATCAAAATCAAAAACGATTTCATCAGGTTTAATCCACCTTCCAAATTGTTCTGCGAATTGTTGTTTATCCATTTTTCTTTTCGTTCTCTAAATCCTCAATTTTTTTATTTTTCTCTTTAAATTTTGAGATAGTTATAAATGCGATTTCAGAAACATCAAAATCGACTGGAACATTAAATTTATCTAAAAAAGAAATGGTTGTTCCTTTAACACAAGCCCTTCTGAGGATTATTTTATATTTAAATCCTGATTTTAAAATTAGGTAAACTTTCTTATCTATGTATTTTTGTATTGTTTCTATATCCATTTGTATGTATGTCCCCTTCCAAAAATTTATTCTACTGTAATTTCTTGGAATGGATTATGTAACTTTGTAAGTTCCGAAATATTTCAATCACTACAACGGATTTTAGTCCCAGAACTTCCGCTATTTTTTCAATGGTGCTGATTTTTTTTGGAATATAATTTCCTGTTAGTATCTTCCACCCCATTGACCGGTCAACTCCAAGTTCCTGAGAAAATTGATTGATTGACCCACATCTCAAAATTGCAAAAGAGCGCAAATGAGAAAGGGGCACAGCTTTTGTAGAAGTTCCACTCTGATTAGTCTTATTTTTGTTTAAAGTGTTGAATTTTTGTGGAATTTTCTCTTTCTCGTGTTGGTCAACCTTAATTGGCTTTTCTTTCATTTTGCTTTTTCAAATAATTTAGCTATTATTTCTATATTTTCTTTAGTGTTCTGATTCCCCATCTTCTTCAAGATTTTTTCTTTCTCCCTTTTTTGGGTTTTCTGGTCGATCTAACCGCCTTTTGCATCTTGGACATTCTTTCGGATGCTCTAACCAACTCTTCCAATCGTATCCACAAAATTTACACTGAGCCATAATATGACATAGTAAAATTTATATATATGGGTTTCTCTATTCACCCATATGGTAGAAGATAGAAGATTATACAATTCTCCAATTCGTGGAAATTGGTCGGATCAAAAAAAGATTTTAGAAGTTTGTTGTGGTAAAGCTCTACGAACAATGGAAATATCAAGATTAGCCGTTTTTCATAAGAATACTGTTAAAAAATATATTAAAAAATTATGTAAAGAAGGACTTTTAAATATACAAAAAATGGAAAAAGAAAAAAAAACATATTTCTCTTATATAACTTCTGGAAAAGGTGTAGCTAAGCTTTATAGAGAGAGGGATAATACATACTTAGACAATATAAGAAAGGTTACAGACATAATCCCTTGGTCTGGAGAAACAGTTAATCCTTCAAATATAAATACAAATACTGGAACAGCTAGTTGGGATTCAGAATATCCTTTAACAGAAAATCAGATGCAGGAAGTACAACGTTCTTTGCCACAATTAACAGCTGATTATTTAAGAAAAATAGAAAAAATTTTGCCAGAAAATAATATGCTTAAAAAAGGAACAGTCATTATAAATTTTAAAATTAAGAAAAACTTATCTAGTTAATTTTAAATACTTTCAAATCATATTTCTGGGGTAGGGGTGTCAACTTCGGTTGATATTGGATGCTTCGGCATCTGCCTCTACACTCTAAAATTCTAATGGCAAATTTTTTTGAATGGAATGATAAAATAGAAATTTTTTGGTATATAACATATGTTAGGGGTGTTAAAAAAAAGAAAAAAAGAATTAAAATTAAAAATTAAAGGAATTTGTTTGTGAACAGAGTCTTTCATTTCCTGAGTCATCTATAAAATAAACAGTGTACTCTAGTCTGCTTGCATTGGTAATTCTAGCTGCAACTGTCTCAGTTTTTGTTTCAAGTTCTGACAGAACTAGAAAGCCGTCAAGAACTCCGCTATTAGCTGTTTCATTAAACAAAGATATTTTAACTCCACCAATTGCCTCTCCGCCAGCAATTCTTTTTAGAGTAACAAAATAACTTTCAGGGCTTCCTATAACTGGGGCAACACTCACAGCTCTTACATCAACAGCAATAGATTTTGTGCTTACATCAACTTGCTCTGCTCCTTCCTGAATAAGATTCCTTACAACCACCCAGATAATACCCACTGCCACCAAAACCAAAAGGATAATTATCAGGGTAGCCACAATAGCCGACAAACCTCTTTTGTTTTTCATTATCTTCCTCATTTTTAAATAATTATTAATTTAATTAAACAATTTGAGTTTAAAAATGTTTTTATAATGAAAAAAAAGACATCTTCTTGCTTTAATTTTTATTGTTGAAAAAATATACAAAAGGGCCTAAAAACGGCGATTTAAGGCCCTAATCAGTCCCTAATTCTTATGATTGGCTTTTGATTCACAATTGAATGTCAGGTAGTGTATGGTATATTTCATTTAGTAAGAAAAAGCTAGAATTTAAAAAATATCCTGCAAAGAAGAAAAAGAAAAAAGTTAAGAAGTCAGCAA
>JAUUXB010000006.1 GCA_030588745.1 bacterium
AGTTAATGGTTGATGGGATAGCAGGAAGGCCTTTTTCAGCTCATACCATTGAGCCCTATAAATTAACTGAGGATTCACATAAAGAAAAAATCATCAAGCTTACAAGAGAAAGATACGGCATTGAAAGGCGTATTGTTGAAGATAAAATTAAACGATGGATGGGAGGAACAGAGTTTTCTGAAACCTTTCAGTCAGAACAAACTGTTCTCTATGATGCAATATGTTCTTCCTGCGGAAAAAAAACAAAACTAACCTTTAAGCCGGAAAAAGGAAGGCCTGTTTACTGCAAGCAATGTTTTAAGAATCTGCGAAAGAAAAAAGAAGTTTTCTCTTTAAAAGAAGTAGAAAAACTGGAACCAGTTTCATTTTCTCGTTCCCAAAAAGCTGTTGGAAAAGAAAAACCAAAAAGAGAGAAAAGAAAAGTTGATGTTAAAGAACTAAAGAAGAGTTTAGAAAAAGCGCTTAAAAAAGGAGAATGAAGAAATTTAGTGGATTTAATTTTAAAAACAAGACAGTTCTTCTAAGATGTGATTTTAATGTCCCTATTTCAGAAAATGGGGAAGTTTTAGATGATTTTAGAATCAGAAAAACTATTCCCACCATTAAATATTTGATAGAACAAAATGCAAAAATTGTTTTAATAAGCCATTTAGAAGTTAAAAAAAAGGATTTAAGCTTGAGGTGTATTATTCCAAAACTAAATGAGCTTCTAGATAAAAAAGTGGAACTGTTAACTGATTATCTTGAAGCTGATACAAAAGAAAAAATAAAGGAAATGAACTTTGATAAAATAATATTGCTGGAGAATCTAAGATTTTACAAAGAGGAAAAGGAGAATAATCAAGAGTTTGCCAAAAAGATTTCAGAGCTGGCAGATTTTTTTATTAATGAAGCATTTTCTGTTTCTCATAGGAATCATGCTTCTATTGTTTCTATTCCAAGATATCTGCCCAGCACAATTGGTATTTTATTTGAGAAAGAATTAGAAGTTTTATCAAGAGTTTCAGAGAATCCTAAGAGTCCATTTGTAGTTATACTTGGTGGTGTGAAAGTACAAACAAAAGTAAAAACTATTCTTAATCTTCTTGAAAAAAGTGATTACATGCTTTTAGGAGGTAAGGTTGGAGAAGCAATACTAAGCCAGAAAGGAATATTAACTGACAGAGATTTCAAAAAGGATGAGCTTATAGCCAAGATTGACATAACTAATTTAAAAATTCATCTGCCTTTGGATGGGCTTATCAGACCAAAAGATTCAAAAAACCATTTAAGAATAGGAGCAATAAGAACTTTAAAAAAAGAAGAAGATATCTATGATATTGGTCCAGAAACAATTAAGCTGTTTGTGAAAATAATTAAAAAAGCTAAGACAATCCTATGGAGTGGCCCTTTGGGCATGTATGAGGATGAAAGATTTGAAACAGGAACAAAAGAAATCTTAAATGCTGTTGTAAATAATAGATCAGCTTTTAAGATTGCTGGTGGAGGAAATACAATTTCAGCAATAACTAAGTTTGGCTTAACTGATAGTTTTGATTTTCTTTCAACAGGCGGAGGAGCAATGCTAAAATTCTTAGCAAGTGAAAAGCTTCCTGGACTTGAAGCTATACGCTGACAACTATGATGATAAAGGATTTAAAAAAGGCAGCTGATAGAATATTAAAAGCAGTAAAGAATAAAGAAAACATCATTTTATATGGTGATAATGATTTAGATGGAACAACCTCAGTTGTTATTTTAAAAGAAACAATTACAACCTTGGGTAGTAAGATTTTAGCAGTTTATTTTCCAGACAGAGAACACGAAGGATATGGAATAACAGAAGGAGCCTTAAAGAAATTAAAAGAATTTTCACCTGCACTTTTAGTGGCACTAGATTGTGGGATTGGTAATTTTAAAGAAATAAAGCTGGCAAAAAAGCTTGGGTTTGATGTAATAGTAATTGACCATCATAAGGTTTTAGACAAATTACCTGAAGCTGATATTGTTGTGGATCCAAAACAAGAGGGAGAAGAATATCCCTTCAAAGATTTTGCCACTGTAGGAATTATCTTTAAGCTTGCAGAGCTATTGTTGAAAAATAAAATGAGTAATAATTTGAGAAAAAGCTTTCTGGAGTTGGTTGCCTTAGCTACTATTGGTGATATGATGCCCCAGGTTGATGAGAATAAAGAATTTATTGATGAGGGATTAAGCAATATAGAAGATTCTTGGAGGCCTGGAATCAAAGTTTTTTTTGAAGATAAATTCTTTAAACAATATGATTTTCGCCAGAAGATTTCAAAAATAATTTCAATATTAAATGTGCGTGATGTTCAGAATGGGCTTCCAGTTTCCTTTAGAATTCTAACAGAACCATCTATAGAAGAGGTTAGAAAAATAATTCCAGAGCTTCAGATAAAAACCGAAGAAAGAAAATTAAAAATTAAAAGAGTTGTTGCAGTAATAAAGCTAAAAGTTTTAAAAAGCACTTTGCCAATTGTTTTTGAAGGAGGTTCAGATTGGGACTACACAATAATTTCACCTGTTGCTTCTCAGCTGTGCAATTATTTTAAAAAGCCAACTTTTATCTTCAAAAAATTAAAACATGAAAGCCAGGGTACAGTAAGGTCAACTTATGATATTGACAGCGTGGCTCTAATGGAGAACTGTAAAGAGCATGTAATTACTTATGGAGGTCATGCTCAGGCATCTGGCTTCAGAGTAAAAAATGAGAATCTTGAGAAATTTAAAAATTGTTTAATTAAAAATACTTCAAACCTATGAAAAAAATCACAATCTATACTGACGGTGCTTCTCGTGGCAATCCAGGCCCAGCATCTTTGGGAATTGTTTTTAAAAATGAAAAAGCCCAAGTTTTTAAGGAGTATTCCCAGTTCTTAGGAAACAAACTGACAAATAATGAAGCAGAGTACTTGGCAGTGATTTTTGCTCTTAAGAAATTCAAGCTTTTGTTCGGAAAGAAACTGGCAAAAGCAAGTGAAGTTGAGCTTAAATCTGATTCAGATTTATTGGTTAAACAATTAAATGGAAAATACAAAATTACAGATAAGAAAATTCAAGAGTTGTTTCTAGAGGTTTGGAATTTAAAATTTGATTTTAAAAAAGTGAAGTTTGTTCACATTGCAAGAAGCAGGAACAAAAGAGCTGATGCCCTAGCCAATCAATCTTTAGATGAGAGAGCTAAAACACAGAAACTTCTTTAAGGTCTCAGTAAAGCAAAAACCACGTATAACGACGCGGTTTTTGCTTATCCTAACAAGCCCATAAGCCGAATTCTGTTTTAAGTAATCATTTGTCTTGGCCCTGAATTACTTCAGAGCTCATGCGAACTACTTTTTTCCTTTAGCAAGAGCCAAAGGATTTGTTCTTGCACCTGGTAAGGATTTAGCCGTTTCACTCCTATATTGCTATAGGACTATCCCGCTTTTAAACGGGCTGCTCAACCTTTCGGTTTCACACGTCTCTGTTCGCACCTCTACTTCAGTTATATTTATCCGAAGCGACGGCTGTTAGCCGCTACCTTTTTAACCCCCAATAAATGGAGAGTAAGTGTTCGGACTTTCCTCTCTTTATTCTTTAAATAAAGAGCGATTACCCGACTTGTTAGGATATCTATATTCTACTAATTTTAAGAGACTTTGTCAAATAAGATAATTTGTGTAAAATACCTTTATAAGAAGCATGAAACACTTTGTGTTTCAGAACATTGATTCTGCGAATTAAAACATATGAAATTGGATTTTTTAAATCATCAAACAAAAAGAGTTGGTTTTGCTGCAGTGATTTTGGCTTTTTCGCACTTAATAAGCAGGTTTTTAGGATTAATTAGGGACTGGCTTTTAGCCAGGAGTTTTGGAGCTGGACTGGAGCTGGATGTATATTTTGCTGCTTTTAAGATTCCTGACTTTGTATATCAGATATTTATTTTAGGAGGAATTGTTGCTACTTTTTTACCTTTATTTTCAGAATATTTTTCAAAAGATTCTGATGGGGCATGGGAATTCACATCAAATACTTTAAATATTTTTTTAGTTTTACTGGTCTGTTTATCTTTAATTCTCTTTATTTTTACTCCGTATATTACAAAACTTATTGCGCCTGGCTTCAATAGCTGGCAAATAGACAAAACAATATTTTTAACAAGATTAATGCTGTTGAGTCCGATTTTCTTTGGACTAAGTTCAATTTTTTCCAGTATTCTTCAGTACTTTTATAGATTTTTAATTTATAGCTTTGCTCCAATTGTATATAATTTATCAATCATTTTTGGCATTTTATTTCTTTCTCCACGTTTAGGAATATTAGGAGTAGTGCTGGGAGTTATTGTTGGAGCATTTTTGCACTTTTTAATTCAAATTCCATCAGTAATAAACTGCGGGTTTAGGTATAAACCTATTTTAAATTTTAAAGACCCTAAAATTAAAAAGGTGTTTTTACTTATGATTCCCCGGGCTTTTGGGGTTTCCAGTATGCAGATAAATGCAATTGTTATTAATGCCATTGCTTCAACTTTAGTTGTTGGCTCTATTTCAGTTTTTAATTTTGCTAACAACATCCGTCTTTTTCCAATTGCAATCATTGGTATTTCTTTTGCAACAGCAGTTTTTCCAAAGTTATCTCGTGCCTGGGTAGAAAACAAAAAAGAAAAGTTTGTTAATAGTTTTTCTTTGGTTTTCCGCCAGATTATTTATTTAGCTCTGCCAATAGTTATTTTAATGTTTATTTTAAGAAATCAACTCGTTAATCTTATTCTGAGACACGGTCAGTTCAGTGCTGAAGCAGCTCAACTTGTTAGTGCTAGTGTGGGCTTGTTTTGTTTTGGGATTTTGTTTGCATCACTTAGACCTTTATTTTTCAGAGCATTCTTTTCCTTAAAAGACACAAAAACACCAACTCTTCTTGCTGTGATATTTGTGATTGTTAATATTATTTTGAGCTTAGTTCTAACAAGCGCCCTAAAACCAGGCTCCCTAGAAGCAGCAGGATTGAAAGATTTTTTAATTAAAAACTTTTCTCTTTATCAGGTTAATGATATTTCTATACTTGGTTTTCCCCTGGCTTATTTAATAAGTCTTGCTTTAGAATTTTGTTTATTTATTGTTTTTCTTAGAAAAAGATTGGGTGATTTTGGAGCAAAAGAAATTCTTAATTCATTTTCAAAAAGCTTGGTTGCAGGCATTTTAATGGTATTTATTGTTCAGTTTAGTTTCTTACAGATTGGATTAATAGATTCTGACCTTTATCAATTAATTCTTATTAGTTTCATTGGTTTTTTAACCTACCTTATTATTACTTTTATTTTTGGTTCAGTTGAGATTCAAGGTATAAAAGCATTGTTTTTTAACAAGTTTTTTCCTAGAGTTGATGATTATGACTAATATTAGAAATTTTATTATTTTCAGCCACATTGACCATGGAAAATCAACTCTAGCTGATAGGTTTTTAGAAATCACAAAAACAATTCCCAAAGACAAAATGCGTTCTCAGTTCTTAGATATGATGGATTTGGAAAGAGAAAAGGGAATCACCATCAAAATGCAGCCAGTAAGAATGAACTGGAAAGGTTATATTCTTAACTTAATAGATACACCTGGTCATGTTGATTTTAATTATGAGGTTTCCAGAAGCTTGGCAGCGGTTGAAGGAGGAATTTTACTTGTTGATGCAACAAAAGGAATTCAGGCCCAAACTCTGGCTAACTTAGATTTAGCTCAAAAGCAAAGCTTAATCATCATTTCAGCTGCTAATAAAATTGACCTTGCTCATGCTCAGGTTGAAGAAACTAAAAAGGATATGTCAAAGATACTTAATATTTCCGAAGATGAGATTCTTGCAATATCAGGGAAAAAAGGTACTAACGTTGAAAAGCTCTTGCAATCTGTTATTGATAAGATTCCTTCGCCAGAAGGAGATGTTAAAAAACCCTTAAAAGCATTAATCTTTGATTCAAAATACGATTCTTACAAAGGAGTTATTGCTTATGTTAGGTTGTTTGATGGAAAAGTAAAAGCAGGGGACAATATTTATTTAATCCAAGATAAAAGCCAGACCCAAGTTAAAGAGGTAGGATATTTTTCTCCAGAATTAAAAACATCTAAAGAATTAAAAGCAGGTGAAATAGGATATATTGCCACTGGTTTAAAGGAAACAGCGGGTGTTAGAGTGGGTGAAACAATTACTGGTCAAAGAACTAAAGAATTAAAACCTTTGGCTGGTTATAAAGAGCCAAAGCCAATGGTTTTTGCTTCAATTTATCCTGAAAATCCAAATGACTTTGAAATGCTTGATGATGCTCTCAAGAAATTAAAACTTAACGATGCATCACTTACTTTTGAGAAAGAGAGAAAAGAGTTCTTGGGCAGAGGTTTTCGCTGCGGGTTTTTAGGAACCCTTCATGCTGAAATAATTTGTGAGCGGTTAAAAAGAGAATTTGGTTTGGATTTGATAATTTCTACTCCATCTGTTCTTTACAGGATAATTGATAAAAAAAATAATGAAAAAATGATTTATTCAGCTGGTGATTGGCCGGAAAGAGTTGAAATTAAAGAGGCCCAGGAGCCCTGGATGAAATTAGAAATAATTACTCCAGTTAATTATTTAGGAAATGTTTCTGATCTTTTGAAATATTCAAAGGCAGTTCAGATTGAAAATAAATATTTAAGCAGTGAAAAATTACTTTTAATTTATGAGGCGCCTTTAAGAAAAATAATTGTTGGATTTTTTGATAAGTTAAAAGGAGTTAGTCAGGGCTTTGCTTCAATGAATTATGAGGTTTTGGGTTATAGGACTGCTGACTTGGTTAAGCTTGATATTTTAATTGCAGGAAAAAAAGAAGATGTTTTTTCAAAAATTGTTGAGAATGATGAAGCTTATCAAGAAGGAAGAAAGATTGTTTCAAAATTAAAAGAGATTTTACCAGCCCAGCTTTTTACTGTTCCTGTTCAGGCAGCAATTTCAGGAAGAATAATTGCCAGAGAAACAATAAAAGCAAGAAGAAGAGATGTAACAGCGCCTCTTTATGGAGGTGATGTTACAAGAAAACGAAAACTGCTTGAAAGGCAGAAAAAAGGAAAGAAAAAACTAAAAGCAAGGGGCCAAATCAATATCCCTTCAAAGGTGTTTTTAGAGATGTTTAAAGAGGGTTGATATTAATTTCAAGCTTTATTAGTATTAAAGCAAAGGAGCTAGAAGGAATAAAACCATGCTTATAACAACCAAGGCTACCAGGAAGATCCAGACTGCTTTCAATAATTTCTGAGATCGTTTTTTATTCATAGATATATATTAATTTATGATAGCAAAACTTAAAAAACAAAAAAAGCCCAGTTCAAAAAACGAAGATTTAATTTTTCAGATAATTTTTGTGTTTTTGTTTGTATTTTTTGTTGGATATTTGGCAGTTTCAAATTACAGAATTGTTAAAAAAAGAGGTCAATTAAATGAAAGAATCAGGAGTTTAACAGAGGAAATCCAGCAGCTTGAAGTTGAAAAGCAAAGACTGGAAGCTGGTATTGTAGAAACTCAGAAAGATGTTTACTGGGAAGAAAGAATCAGAGAACAGGGTTATGTTAAAGAGGGAGAAGAGCAAGTTGTTGTTTTAGGGCCAGGAGAAATTCAAAAAGAAGAAGTTAAAACAGAACAGAATTTTATACAAGAGTTGTTTGAAATAATTAAGAATTTTTTTAAAGAAATAGCTTCCTAGAAGCGTGCAGGTGTAACATAATGGCAGTGTGCTTGCTTCCCAAGCAAGTTACGCGGGTTCGATTCCCGTCACCTGCTTGAAATTGCCAGTGTAGCTCAGTTGGTAGAGCAAGCACCTCGTAAGTGCTAGGCCGTCAGTTCAATCCTGACCACTGGCTCAGTAATTTTCTTTTATTTTAAGCAAATTTATGTTATTGTTTTTAATATGGAAAACTTAAATGAGAGAATTGAAGATTTAAAAAGTAAACTCCATCAATTGATGGACTGGCTTTGACATTGAAAATAAAAAAAAGAAATTAAAAGAATTAAAAAGACAAGTTCAAGACCCAGATCTTTGGAAAAACAAGGAAAAAGCAATAAAGATTTCTCAAGAACTAAGTCAGTTAACAGAGGAATTAACTGAATTTGATGCGTTAGAAAAAGAAATTGAAGATTTAAAAAACGAAACAGGAATTCAAGCAATAGAAGATAAATTAAAACAAAAAGAAATCCAAGTTCTTTTTTTGGAAAAATACGACCAGGGAAACGCAATTCTATCAGTTTATTCTGGGGCTGGGGGATTGGATGCCCAGGACTGGGCAACAATGCTTATTAGAATGTATGAAAGGTATTCTGAGAGTAAGGGCTTTAAAACTAAGGTTTTAGATCAGTCCTTTGGCGAAGGAGGAGGACCTGAGGGAAGAATTGGGACAAAATCAGCTACAATAGAAATTAAAGGAAAGTTCGCTTACGGGTTTTTGAAAAAAGAAAATGGCGTGCATAGATTAGTAAGAATTTCTCCTTTTTCACAAAAAAAATTAAGACATACATCATTTGCTTTAGTTGAAGTAATGCCTGAAATCAAACAATTAGATGAAAAGGAAATTGAAGTTAAACCAGAGAACTTAAAAATTGAAGTTTTTAGAGCATCAGGTCCAGGAGGTCAGTATGTTAACAAGCGTGAAACTGCTGTTAGAATAAAGCATTTGCCAACAGGAATTATTGCTTCCTGTCAGTCAGAAAGATCCCAGGCCAATAATAAAAAAAGAGCAATGGAGCTTCTTTATTCCCGTTTATATAAGTTCTACAAAGAAAGTAAAAAAAAGGAGATTTCTAAAATTAAAGGAGAAAAAAAGTCTGTTAGCTGGGGTAATCAGATAAGAAGCTATGTTCTTCATCCTTACAAACTGGTAAAGGATTTAAGAACTAAAGTAGAGGTTAGTACTGTTGAAAAAGTTTTAGATGGTGATTTAGATAATTTTATTGAAGCAGAAATTCGTTTAAAAAATGATTAAGTTTCAAAACATTACAAAAATCTATCCTTCCCATGCACCTGGTTTTAAACCCACAATAGCTTTGGCTGATGTATCATTTGAAGTAAAAGCAAAGGATTTTGTTTCAATTGTAGGAAAATCAGGAGCTGGAAAAACAACACTACTCAAACTTCTTTTGGCTGAAGAAAAACCAACAAAAGGAACAGTGCTTTTTAAAAAACAGGATGTTCACAGCATAGAACCAGAAGAACTGCCTTATTTAAGAAGAAAAATAGGCGCAGTATTTCAGGATTATAAGTTGTTATCTTCAAAAACCACTTATGAAAATGTTGCCTATATTATGGAAGTTATTGGTGCTTCAGACAAAGAAATTAAAAAAGCTGTACCAATAATTTTGGAAATAGTTGGTCTAGGGGACAGGGCTAATAATTTTCCTGCCCAGCTTTCAGGAGGAGAACGCCAGAGAGCAGCTATTGCCAGAGCTTTGACTCACAGACCTGAAGTGATTTTAGCTGATGAGCCAACTGGAAATCTAGACCCATATCATACCTTAGATATTATAGAACTGCTGCTTAAGATAAACAGGATGGGAACCACTGTTATTTTATCCACCCATGATAAAGCAACAATCAATAAGCTTGGCAAAAGAGTGATTACTTTAGAAAATGGTAAAGTAGTAAGAGATGAAAAAAAAGGAAGATTCATACTTTAATAATTATTAGATATATGCTTATAATTAAAAGAATATTTCGTTCGGGCTGGCAGATTTTTTCCCGGGATAAAGAGGTTTCTTTAGCCATAGTTTTTATTTTGTTTTTAACAATTTGTTTGGTGAGTTCACTTTTTCTTTTTATAAATCTAACAAACTTTATTATTACAAGTACCCAGGAAAAGATTGATATCTCAGTTTATTTTAAACAGGAGACAGATGAAGATGACATATTAGGCATTGGAAAAGAAATATCCAAGTTTCCTGAAGTAAAAGAAGTTGAGTACGTATCTCCTGACCAGGCACTAGTAGAATTTATTGAAAGACATGAAAAAGACCCTACTTTAATAGAATCAGTTGAGGAAATTGGAAGAAATCCTTTTTTAGCTTCTTTAAGTATCAGGGCCTGGGAATTAAGCCAGTATGGCGCAGTATCTAGTTTTTTGGAAACAGCTGATTTTGGTGACCTTATTGAAAAGATTGATTTTTATGAGCGCAAATCAGTTATTGACAAAATTTCTTCTTTAAGCTCTTCAGTCACTAAAATAGGAGTTTTTGTTTCTGTGGCTTTAATAATCACTGCGGTTTTAATTGCTTTCAATACTATTAGGTTGTCAATTTATAATTCTAGCCAGGAAATAAAGATTCAGCGATTGGTTGGTGCTTCTAACTGGTCAATTAAGGGTCCATTCTTGGTTCAGGGAGCCATTTCTGGTGTAGTTGCTACTTCAATTTGCTTTTTGCTTTTTGCTTTGTTAAGCTGGTCTCTGAATTCTAATCTGGAAAGCTTTTTGTACGGATTTAACTTATTCTCAGTGTTTAGAAATAATTTCTGGGTTTTACTCTTTTTACAGCTTCTTACTGGAGTAAGCTTAGGAACGCTCTCAAGCAGTATAGCAATCAAACGTTATTTGAAAGTTTAATATTGGAGAGTAGTCGAACGGTAAGACGTCACGCTCTGGACGTGAAAATTCCAGGTTCGAATCCTGGCTCTCCAACAAATCAAACCGCTCTCTCAGCGGTTTTTTGATAGAATGACGCTGAATCATTAGATGAGTTTTTACAGAGGATTCAGAAAGGGGTTGAGGATTTACGGTTGCTTTCTGAGACAAAAAACCTTCTTGTAGTTTGACCATTTATAATGAAAATCTTATACTAAAACAATGAGAAGAAGAAAAAAAACAAAAATGACTCAGCGTAGAAAAACTATCTCAAGAAGGAAAAGGGGAAGACCCAAAAAAAGGGGGAGACCTAGAAAAATAGGTATACTTAGAAAAAGAGGAAGACCAAGAAGAAGAGGAAGGCCCAGAAAAACTAAACTGGAGAAAGGCCAAGAGCAAATCAAAAAAATCAAGATCAGATTGATCGGTATTGGTGGAGGAGGGGGCTCAATAGTTTCTGAAATTGCTCAAAGAATAAAAGGAGCTTCTTTTTATGCAGCTAACACAGATGTTAAGGCCTTAGGTGCTTTGTCAAAAAAAGTTAAAAAGTTTCAGTTTGGCGAAGCTTTAACTGGTGGTTTGGGAACTGGTATGAATCCTGATATAGGAAAGGAAGCTGCCCGAAATGAAAAAGACAGGATTAAAGAAATATTAAAAGGCCAGGATTTTATTATCTTAGTGTCTTGTTTAGGTGGGGGTTTGGGTTCTGGTGCAGCTCCGATTTTTGCCCGCCTTTCAAAAAATTTGAATAATCTAACTTATGGTATTTTTACCCTGCCTTTTAATTTTGAAGGAGAAAAGAAAATGCAGACAGCAAAGAGGTCTTTAGAAAGCTTAAAAGCAGAATTAAATGCTTTTTCTATTATCCCCAATGAAAGAATCTTTCAGATTGTTGATAGAAGTGCACCACTTAAAAAAGCTCTCTCAGCCATTAACAGAAATCTATCAAACAGTATTCAGGGATTAATTGAAATAATTTACAAGCCAGGAATAATTAACATTGATTTTGCTGATTTAAAAACTATTTTTGAGAGTAAAGGAAAGCTAGCTTATTTAAACACAATAGAGCTTTCAAAAAATGATGATAAGGATGCGCTTGATAAAATAATCAGTTATCCTCTTTATCCCTATAATCTTCAGGGAGCCAAAGGTGTGTTGTTTAATATTTCAGGGCAACGTGATCTTTCTCTGCTTCAGGTTAATCAGATCTCTGAAACCATTTTTAAACTGGCAAGTAAAGAAGCCAAGATTATTTTTGGTATTTCCAAAAACAGCAAGGGTTCAAAAATAAAAATAAATTTACTTGGTACTGGCTGTAATGGAAGGGATATTCTTGAAAGGACAAAGCCCAGTATTATGGCTAAGTCAAAGGTTAAAGAAATGACTAAGCCAAAGGCAAAGAAAACAAAACAAGTTAAGAAAATTAAGGTTAAGGTTAAAGTTAAAAAAACAAAATCTTTGAACCAACAAACTTCATCCTTAGCAATCCAGCCAGTTAAACAAAAGAGCATTAAAATACGGAAAAATGCTCTTCAGATAAAAAAAGAAATGGAAAAAGAGGAGGCAGAGATAGTTTCAAAAGAGAAGTTGTGGGAAACACCAGCTTTTTTAAGGAGAAAAACATCACAAGACTAATAATTTATTAGCTATGTACGATTTAATCATAATTGGCGGAGGTCCAGCTGGCATTACAGCAGGCATTTACGCAGCAAGGCAGAAAATTAAAACATTGCTTATTACTAAAAATTTTGGAGGGCAGATTATAAAAAAAGCTGTAGCTATTGAGAATTATCCTGGATTTGAAGAAATCTCAGGGTTTGATTTGATTAAAAAATTTGAAAATCATTTAAGAAAATTCAAAGAGCATATTGAAATTAAAATAGAAGAAATAATAAAAGTTGAAAAGCAGGATAATGTTTTTTTAGTTTATACAAAGAATAATATTAAATTCAAATCAAAAACTGTTATTATTGCCACAGGAGCTGGTCCCAGAGCTTTAGATATTCCGGGCGAAAAAGAATTTATAGGTAAAGGTGTTAGTTTTTGTGCAGTTTGTGATGGTGCAATATTTTCTGGCAAGGATGTAGCTGTTATTGGAGGAGGTAATTCTGGTTTTGAAACAGCTCTTTTTTTAAGTAATATTGCCAACAAAATATATATTCTAGAGTATGGTTCTCAGCCAAAAGCTGATAAAGAAAACCAGGAAATAATTAAAAAAAGTAAAAAAACTGAGATTATTGCTAATGCCCATTTAAAGGAGATTAAAGGCGATAAGTTTGTTCATTCTTTAGTTTATGAAGACAGAGTCAGTAAAAAAGAAAAAACATTAAAAATTGAAGGAGTATTTGTCGAAATAGGTTTGCTTCCAGCAGGTTCAATTGTTAAAGATTTGGTTGATTTTAATGATAAGAATGAAATAAAAATCAAATCAGAAAATTGTGAAACAAAAACACCTGGTCTTTTTGCTGCTGGTGATGTTAATGAAGGTAAATACAAACAAATTGTTGTCAGTTGCGGTGAAGGAACAAAAGCACTTTTAGCCGCTTTTGATTATTTGAAAAAATATAATTAAGAAATAACAAACATCAGAGCATGAGAAGCTCTAAAATCAAAAAAGTTAAAGCCAGAGAAATCTTGGATTCTCGTGGAAATCCTACTGTTGAAGTTAGACTAGAAACCAATGATGGAGTTTTTGTCTCAAGCACTCCTTCTGGTGCTTCAACTGGAAAATATGAGGCAGTTGAGTTGAGAGATAAAGAAAAAAGGTATTTTGGGAAAGGAGTTTTAAAGGCAGTAAATAATGTTAATGAAATTATTGCTCCTAAAATCATTGGTAAAGATCCAAGCTCTCAAAAACAAATTGATGCTTTAATGATTAAACTGGATGGAACTGAAAACAAGTCTAATTTAGGTGCTAATGCAATTTACCCAGTATCTTTGGCGGTTTGCAGGGCAGGAGCAGGCTCTAAAAAAATAGAGCTTTTTAAATATATTAATGAAATTGCAAAAAGAGTATATAGGTTAAAACTTAAAAATCCTGAGTTGCCAAACCCTTTATTTAATGTAATTAATGGCGGGGTTCATTCTGGGAGCCAGTTAGATGTTCAGGAATTTATGCTTGTTATTAATGCTGAATCCTTTTCAAAAAAACTACAGATATGTTCTGAGATTTATCACCAACTTAAAAATGTTCTTTTGAAAAAATATGGCAAGTTGGCAACTAATATAGGTGATGAAGGGGGCTTTGCACCTCCTTTTGTTGCCCCAGAACAAGCTTTGGAGTTTATTTTTAAATCAGCAAGAGATTTAGGTTATGAGAACATAACAAAAGTTATTTTAGACGTTGCTTCATCTCAGTTTTTTGACAATGGAAAGTATAAAATGAAGATAGGTGTTTTCACCAGAGATGGACTCCTAAGATATTATTCAGATTTATTGAAAAAATATCCAATTTTGGGTTTAGAGGATCCTTTTTCAGAAGATGACTGGGAGGGATTTGAACAAATTACTAAAAAGTTTGACAAGAAAATCCTCATTATAGGAGATGATTTATTGGTGACAAATCCAGAAAGAATAAAAGAAGCAAAAAAAAGAAAAGCTGTGAATGGTATGATTTTAAAGATTAATCAAATCGGAACAGTTTCTGAAGCGTTTCAGGCAGCCAAGCTGGCAAAAGATTTTAATTTCAAAATCATAGTTTCTCACAGGTCAGGAGAAACAGACGATGATTTTATTGCTGATTTTGCTGTGGGTATTGGGGCTGACTTTATTAAGGCAGGCGCTCCTGTCAGAGAGGAAAGAGTGGCAAAATACAATAGATTACTAAAAATAGAACAAGGTTTGAAATGAAAATCGCTTTAATTATTATTGACGGTTTAGGAGACAGTCCTATTGACGAATTAGACAAAAAAACTCCTCTTGAAGCTGCCATTACTCCTAATTTAGACGCTTTAGCTTCAAATGGGGCTTGCGGATTAATTGAGCCTTTTTATTTTTCCTGGCAAAAATATCCCCGTTCAGACAGTGCTCATTTAGCTTTATTTGGTTACAATCCAGCAGTTTATTATTTGGGCAGAGGTGTTTATGAAGCAGTTGGTGAAGGTATGAAAATGGAGGAAGGAAACATAGCTTTAAGAGCAAACTTTGGCACTGTTGATAAGAATCTTAAGATTATTGATAGAAGAGCAGGAAGAATTGATAATACAAAGTCTTTGGTCAAATCGCTGGCTGGTGTAGAAATTGATAATGTTAAGTTTAAAATAACTGCTTCTTTAGGACACAGGGCAGTTCTGTTTTTAAAAGGAAAAAATCTTTCTGAAAAAATTGGCGGAGGAGATATTAAAAAAACAGGAATAAGAGTTAAAAAGATTGTTGCTTTGGAAAAATCAAAACAAGCTGAATTTACAGCAGATGTTTTAAATAAGTTTTTAGAAAAAGCTCACAGAATTCTAGAAAATCATCCTTTAAACAAAAAAAGAAAAAAACAGGGTTTATTACCTGCCAATTATTTACTGGTAAGAGGTGCAGGTAAGTTTAAAGAAACCCCTGGCTTTAATAAAAAGCACAATCTTAAAGCAGCTTGCATTGCTGCTGGTCATGTTTACAGAGGAGTAGCTAAAGTTTTGGGCATGGATTTGATTAATGTTAAAGGGGCTACTGGGAATATTAATACAAACTTAAAAGGGAAAATCCTTAGTGTTAAAAGAAATTTAAAAAAGTATGATTTTATTTTTTGTCACATAAAAGCAGCAGATATTTTATCAGAAGATGGTGATTATCTGGGTAAAAAAAAGTTTATTGAAAAAGTTGACAAGAATATGAAGTTCTTGATAGGCCTTAAAAACACCTTAATTGTTGTAACTGCTGACCACTCAACTTGTTGTAAGCTTAAAAGACACTGCAGGTCATTGGTCCCTGTTTTGATTTATGAATCATGCATTAAGTATAGAGGGAATAAAATAAGTGAGTTTTCGGAAAAAGCTTGCAGGAAGGGTAGACTTGGTAAATTTAAACAAACCGATTTAATGTCAAGGATTCTGAAACTAAAGAAAAAATATGAACAGGGTAAAAAGATAAGACAGAAAGATATTTGAATTGGCGTTTATTATTAATCTTTGTTATGATAATGACTATTGAAAACAGTAAACCGACAAAAATTGTTTTTAAAATTAGAAATTATAATTATTAAATAATAAATTAATATATGGTTAAAAAATTTAAAGTTAACAAAGATAAGTGTATTGGTTGTGGGGCTTGTATTTCAGCTTGCCTTAATGGAATGGAGTGGGATGACGACGGGAAAGCAAAAGTTAAAAATCTAGAACAAGTGGAAGAATGCGGGGGAGAAACACTTTGTCCTTATAGTGCGATTGAGGAGCAAGAATAACATATATTGACACATTGTCTTGGATTAATATATACTAAAACCGACAAATATCGTCGGTTTTGTAGTTTAAGTATGAGAATTTCTAAAAAAACACAATACGGTTTAAGAGCAATGGTTTATTTAGCAAGCATTTTTGATGAAGGTGAAGTTTGTTGTTTAAGAGAAATCTCTAAAAAAGAAAATATTTCTTTTGATTATTTGGAAAAAATAATTTCACGACTTGAAAAAAATAAATTACTTAAATCAAAAAGAGGGGTTAAGGGAGGATATTGCTTGTCTCGTTCACCTAATAAAATCAAAGTAGGGGAAATTATTAAAGTCCTTGAAGAAACAATGGCGCCTGTAAAATGTGTTTCAGTGGAAAAAAATTATCATTGTCCGCGGAAAAAAGTTTGTAAGACCATAACTGTTTGGAAAAAAGTTCAGGATAATTTAATTTCTACTTTAAATTCAATAACATTAGCTGACTTAATTAATAAATAATTTAAACATTTATGGTAAAAAAAAGAATCTATTTAGATTATGCGGCCACCACTCCAGTTGACAAGAGGGTGATTAAAGCAATGCTTCCTTTTTTTGACAAAAGATTTGGAAACACAATGTCGCTTCATAGTTTTGGCCAGGAAGCGAAATTGGCTTTAGAAAAATCAAGAGAACAAGTTGCTGATTTAATAAATGCCAAGCCAAATGAAATAATCTTTACAAGCTCTGCTACTGAGAGCAATAATTTGGCTTTGAAAGGCATTGCTTTTACTAATAGAAAAAAAGGAAACCACATTATTATCTCTTCAATTGAGCATCCTTGTATTATAGAAGCCAGTAAATGGCTTGAGAAAAATGGATTTGAGATAAATAAATTAAGTATTGATAAAAATGGAATGGTTGATATTAAAGAAATTGAAAAGCTTATAAAAAAGGAAACAATTTTAGTTTCAGTAATGCATGCTAATAATGAAATAGGAACAATTCAGCCTGTAAAAGAAATTGGTGCAGTTTGTAAGAAAAAAGGAGTGTATTTTCATACTGATGCAACTCAGACCTTTGGCAAAATTCCAATTAATGTTAATGAAATGAATATTGATTTGTTAAGTGCCAGTGCTCATAAATTATATGGACCTAAAGGTGTTGGTTGTTTGTTTGTAAGGGAAAAAGCCAGAATTGAACCTTTGTTTCATGGGGGAGGACATGAATCAGGATTAAGGAGCGCAACTGTTAATGTGGCTGGTATTGTTGGTTTTGCTAAAGCTGCTGAGCTTTGTAAAAAGGAAATGAAAAAAGAAGCAAAGAGACTCCAGAAATTAAGGGATAAATTAATAAAAGGATTGTTAAAAAGTATAAAGAACAGCAAGCTCAATGGTCATTCTGTTAAAAGACTGCCTAATAATGCTAACCTTTCTTTTTTTTATGTAGAAGGAGAATCGCTGTTAATTCAGCTTGATTTAATGGGTGTTGCTGTATCAACTGGATCAGCCTGTTCTTCTGATAAATTAGAGCCAAGCCATGTTCTCTCAGCCATTAAACTTAAACCTTATCAGATTCACGGCTCTTTAAGATTCACTTTAGGAAGATGGACAAAAGAATCTGATATTGATTGTGTTTTAAAAGTTTTACCTGGCATTGTTAAAAAATTAAGAGAGATTTCACCATATAAGAAATAATTATGACAAAAATATATACTAAAAAAGTAATGGAGCACTTCAAGGACCCACATAATTTTGGAAAAATCAAAAACCCTGATGGAATAGGCAAGGTGGGTAACTTAGTGTGTGGTGATGTAATGCACATATATATTAAGGTTAAAAAAGACAAAAAAGGAAAAGAAATAATCAAAGACATTAAGTTTGAAACTTTTGGTTGTGTGGCAGCTTTGGCTACAAGTAGCGTTGTCACTGACCTGGCAAAAGGAAAAACTCTTAACAGAGCCCTGAAAATTAACAAAGATAATATTGTTAAATCATTAGGCGGGTTGCCTGTGATTAAAATACATTGCTCTGTTTTAGTAATAGATGCACTTTCTGAGGCAATTTATGATTATTTAAAAAAGAATAAAAGAAAGATTCCTGCTGAGTTTGAAAAAAGACACAAGACAATTAAAAAAGAACTAGAGATAATTGAGAAAAGATACAAGGAGTTGTCGAAAAAATAATGATTAAAAAAACAAAACAAAAAAAGAATTTAAAAGTTGTAGTGGCAATGTCGGGCGGGGTAGATAGCTCGGTGGCAGCAGCTCTTTTAAAAGAAGCTGGTTTTGATGTAATTGGTGTTTTCATGAAATTCTGGGCAGGAGATGATTTAAATAAAGAGTACAATAGATGCTGCTCTAAAGAGTCAGAAAAAAGAGCCAGAAAAGTGGCTGATATTTTGAAAATTCCTTTTTATGTGGTTGATTTTAAAAGAAAGTTTAAACGGAAAATTGTTGATCCTTTTTTAGTTGCTTACAGAAAAGGAATAACCCCTAATCCTTGTGTTGTTTGCAACAAACAAATTAAGTTTGGCCTGCTTTTGAAAAAAACAAAGAGTTTGGGAGCTGATTTCATTGCTACTGGTCATTATGCCCGGATTAAAAAAGAAAATGACTCATTCACTTTAGTAAAGGCAAAAGACAAAGAAAAAGACCAATCCTACTTTTTGTGGAAACTTAATCAAAATCAGTTAAAACGCATTCTGTTTCCAGTTGGAGGATATATGAAGTCTGAGGTTAGAAAAATGGCAAAAGATTTTAAGCTGCCTGTTTTTAATGTGGCAGAATCCCAGGAGGTTTGTTTTATTCCCAGAACAACCACTGAATTTTTAAAAAAATACCTTAAAATAAAACCAGGGGAAATTATTAGTGTTAAAGGAAAGGTGCTGGGCGAACATCAGGGTTTGTGGTTTTATACAATTGGTCAGAGAAAGGGGATTAAACTTTCCAAAGGACCTTTTTATGTTGTAGCTAAAGATAAAAAGAAAAATCTTTTAATTGTGAGTAAAAACAAGAAAGATTTGTATCAGAAACAAGCAATCCTAAAAGAAGTTAACTGGATATCAAAACAAGCCCCAAAGTTTTTAAAAATTAAAGCTAAAATCCGCTATCGTCAGAAATTGGCTAAAGCTAGGATAGTGAATATCAAGAATAAATATGTTTTAATATTTGATAAGCCCCAGAAAGCTATTACTCCAGGCCAATCAGCAGTTTTTTACGAGAAAAACAGGCTGTTAGGCGGAGGAATTATTGTATTGTAAAAACCATGAATTACATTGTTTGTCATTATCACGAAATAGCATTAAAAGGAAAAAACAGGAAGTTTTTTGAAGAAAAGCTTGTTTTTAACATTAAAAGGGCTTTGCCAAAAGCTAATTTTGAATTTGTTAAAAGAATTTCAGGAAGAATAATTGTAAAGTTAACTGATAAAGGACTAAAAAAGCAAGCTAAAATTAAAAATATTCTTAAAGATGTTTTTGGAATAGTAAACTTCTCTTTTGTTGATAGTTGCAAACCGGAAATTAAAGTCATTAAAAACAAAGCTCTTGAAATCTTGAAATCAAAAAGATTTAAAACTTTTAGGATTCAAACTCAAAGGTCTGATAAAGATTTTCCTTTAACTTCTCAAAAAATTAATGAAAAGGTCGGGGCTTTTATTGTTGATAATTTGAATAAAAAAGTTAAGTTGGAAAAACCTGGGGCAACTTGTTTTATTGAGATAACTAAAAATCAGGCATTTTTATACACAAAAAAAATAAAAGGGCCTGGCGGGCTTCCTGTTTCAACAGGGGGCAGGGCAGCAGTTCTTTTATCAGGAGGTATTGATTCGCCTGTTGCTGGTTTTTTGACAATGAAAAGAGGAGCAAAAGTTGTTTTTGTTCATTTTCATGCTCATCCTTACACTGATAAAGCTTCAATTGATAAAGTAAAAAGAATTGTAAAAATTTTAAACAAGTTTCAGTTTAATTCAAAACTTTATTTAGTTCCTTTTGCTGATATTCAAAAACAGATTGTTTTAAAAATGCCAGCTAAACTGCGTGTTGTTTTTTACCGCAGGTTTATGTTAAGAATTACTGAAGCTGTTGCAAAAAAAGAAAAAGCTTTAGCGCTTGTTACTGGTGACAGTATTGGACAGGTTGCTTCTCAAACCTTGGAAAATATATTTGCGATTTCAGAAGTAGCAAGTATGCCAGTTTTAAGGCCTTTAATTGGTTTTGATAAAGAAGAAATAATTGATCTGGCAAAAAAAATTGATACTTTTGATGTTTCAATTTTACCTCATCAGGATTGTTGCGCTAGGTTTCTGCCAGCTCGGGTTGAAACAAAAGCTGATTTAAAACAAGTAAAGTTAGAAGAAAAAAAACTTGATATTAAAGAATTGATTAAAAAAGCGCTTAAAGCAACAAAGCTTTTAACAATTTCAAAATAAGCTATAATTAAGACGTAATAATTAAAGGTTGGTTTAGTAATTTAAGTTATATAAATATGCAGCTAAAAGATAAAATAGCAATCGTTACAGGCGCAAGAAGGGGAATGGGAAGAACCCATGCTTTGGTTTTGGCTAAAGAAGGAGCCAAAGTTGTTGTTTCTGATATATCATTAGAAGATTGTGAAAAAGTGGTTGATGAAATTAAAAGTTCAGGTGGACAAGCAATAGCAGTAAAGTGTGATGTTACAAAAAAACAAGAAATTGAAAAAATGGTAAAAGAGGCCTTAGATAAGTTTGAGAAAATAGACATTTTGGTTAACAACGCTGGAATTGCTGAATTCAAAGCATTTTTAGAAATGACTGAAGAAGAATGGGATAGAACTTTGGATATTAATTTAAAAGGATATTTTCTCTGCGCTCAGGCCTGTGCCAAGGAAATGGCAAAACAAAAATCAGGAGTAATTATTAATATTGCTTCTGTGGCTATGGGTCAGGTAGGGATCGGTTTTCCCAATATCGCTCATTATTGTGCCTCAAAAGGAGGAATTGTTGGGATGACAGAAGCTTTAGCAGTGGAGTTAGCTCCTTATAATATTCGTGTTAATGCTATCGCTCCTGGAATGATTGAAACTCCAATGATTGATACAATAAAAGAAGATCCAAAAAGCATGGAAGCAATGTTGGCCAGAGTGCCGATGCACCGGGTAGGTAAACCAGAAGAAGTTTCTGAACTGGTTTTATTTTTAGCCTCTGATAAATCTTCTTACATGACTGGTTCTGTGGTGGTGATTGATGGAGGGTGGTTGGCAACATAAATGAAAAATAAAATAACAAAAAATACAAGATTAGCTGAAATTTTGAAAAAACCAGAAAACAAAGAAATTCTGGCAAAATATAACTTGCCTTGTTTGACATGTCCGTTTGCAGGTGCTGAAATGGAGGATTTAAAAATCGGCAAGATTTGTGAAATGTATGGAATTGACATTAACAATCTTTTAAAGGATTTAAATAAAGAAAAATAGATTTAAAAACTGAAAAGATAAAATTTCACAAAATATTTTACAAAAAATAAAAGGTGTGATAATTTAAGCTATTATTAGTAAAAATAAAACACATGGATAAAAATATTAAGGATAGGTTAATTTTTTTGCTTCCAATTGGATTAGTTCTAATTGCAGGTTTGTTTTATTTTGGTCAGAATTCATTTTTTAAAAACAATTTATCAGCTGATGAAGCGGCTGAGAAAGCCATAAATTATCTTAATAACAATATTTTGCCAGCAGGAACTACTGCTTCTTTGATTGACATTAGTGAAGAAGGTGAGGTTTATAAAATCCGCGTTGAAGTTAAAGGAACTGAATACCAGTCCTATGTGAGCAAGGATGGAAAGTATTTATTCCCTGATGCTTTTGATTTGGATGCTGAAAATGAAGGTAAAGGGCAGCCTCAAGAGTTTTCTAAAAGAGAAATCCCTGATGTAAAGCTTTTTGTGATGAGCTATTGTCCATTTGGCCTTCAAACACAAAAGATGTATTTACCAGTATATGATTTACTAGCTGATAAAACAGACATGGGTGTTTATTTTGTTAATTATATAATGCATGAGAAAATAGAGATTGATGAAAACTTAACCCAATACTGCATACAAAAAGAACAGATAGGGAAATATGATGAGTATTTGTCATGCTTTGTTAAAGATGGTGATTCAGAGAATTGTCTTTTAAGCGCAGAAATAGACCAAACCCAGCTTAATAGCTGTATTAAGAATACTGATGAACAGTTCAGTATTTACTCTCAATATCAGGACAAAAACACCTGGTTAAATGGAACTTTTCCTAAGTTTGATGTCCATGATGGGTTAAATAAGGCATATGAAATTGCTGGCTCTCCAACAATTGTTATTAATGACGAAATTATAAACATTGAATCTCGTTCACCAGAAGCATTCAAGCAGGCAGTGTGCAGGGCCTTTGTTTCTGCTCCTGAAGAATGCTTACAGGTTCTTTCTGACACAGCTTTTTCTTCTGGGTTTGGATTAGAAAGCGGATCCTCTAATAATCAAGGTTGTGGTCAATAAATAACTAATAACCAATATTCTTTAGTAAAATGGCAAAAGTAAGAGTATTTTCTACAAAAGCTTGCCCTCATTGTATTGTCTTAAAACAGTTTTTCAATGACAATAAAATTGAGTTTGAAGACTTAGATGTTTCTGAGAACGAAGAAGCAAGAAAAGAAATGGTTGAAAAAACAGGTCAAATGGGTGTGCCAGTCATACAAATTGATAATGAAATTATAGTTGGTTTTGACAAACCTAAACTTTCACAACTTTTAGGAATTAAAGAGTAATTTTTTAAACATATTTATGATTAAAATTGCAATAAATGGCTTTGGCCGTATTGGAAGAGCTGCCTTGAAAAACATTTTAGACAACCACTCTGATTTAGAAGTGGTTGCTATCAATGATTTAACAGATGCTAAAACCTTAGCCCATCTTTTAAGATATGACAGTGTTTATGGGATTTATAAGAAAACAGTAAAAGCAATAGATCATTCTATCTTAATAGACGGCACTTCAGATGGTATAACTATTAAGATTTTAGGTGAAAAAGACCCTGAAAAATTGCCTTGGAAAGAATTAGGAATTGATATAGTTCTAGAGTGCACAGGTGCTTTCAGGGATTATAAGAGTGCTAAAAAGCATTTATTAGCCGGCGCTAAGAAAGTAATTATTTCAGCTCCTTCTAAAGATCCTGAGAAAATCCCTTGTTTTATTCTAGGAATTAATGAGAATAAGTTTGATTCTAAAAAACATGATATTGTTGACATGGCATCATGCACAACTAATTGTTTGGCTCCTATTGCCAAAGTATTAAATGATAATTTTAAGATTGTAAAGGGCTTTATGACAACCATTCATTCTTATACTACCAACCAGAAGATTTTAGATTCACCTCATAAGGACTTAAGAAGAGCAAGAGCAGCAGCAATAAATATTGTGCCAACCACAACAGGAGCAACCAAAGCCATAGAGAACGTAATACCTGAATTAAAAGGAAAGCTTGATGGTTTGTCTTTCAGAATTCCAACCCCAGCTGTTTCTTTACTTGATTTTGTGTGTGAGATTGGTGAGAAAACAACTGCTCAGGATTTAAATTATGTTTTTAAAAAAGCTTCTCAAACCAAGGAATTAAAGGGAATTCTAGGAGTTGAAGATGCGCCTTTAGTTTCAACTGATTATATTAAAAACTCTTTTTCAGCAATTATTGACTCACCTCTGACAAAAGCAAAGGATAACTTGGTTAAAATTACTGCCTGGTATGATAATGAGTATGGTTATGCAGCAAGATTAGCTGAGTTTACTGAGTTTGTTGGTAAGAATATTTAATTATTAATTAAGGATTAAGGAAAATCGCTCTTTGAGCGGTGTTTTGGTAGAATAAATGTATATGATTAGAAAAGGCAAACTATATTACCCAGACAAAGCCTTTAAAGACAAATCCTGGATTAATGACAAGTCAATTTATAAAAAAGCTGACAAAGACCCAGTAAAATTCTGGGAAGATTTAGCCAAAGAGATTGACTGGTTTAAAGAGCCAAAAAAAACATTTTCTCATTATGCTCCATATTTTAAGTGGTTTGAAGGTGGGAAACTTAACATTACATATAATGCTTTAGATAAAAACCTTGAAACTAGAAAAAATAAGGTTGCTTTAATTTGGGAGCCAGAGCCATTAAATGAAGAACCAAGAATTCTAACTTATTATGAGCTGTATCTGGAAGTTAATAAGTTTGCCAATGCTTTAAAAAAATTAGGAGTTAAAAAAGGAGATAGAGTTGGAATTTACTTACCAATGATTCCTGAAGTTGTAATTGCAATGCTGGCATGCTCAAGAATTGGAGCAGTTCATATAGTTGTTTTTTCTGCTTTTTCTTCAACTGCTTTAAATATTAGATTATTAGATACTGAGACCAAGGTTTTGATTACTGCTGACGGGTATTTTAGAAGAGGAAAAGTTATTGATTTGAAAAAAAACGCTGATAAAGCTTTAAAAAACACAAAAGTAAAAAAAGTGATAGTGGTTAAGCGCGCTAATAATAAGGTTGCTTTTAAGAAAGACAGAGATTTGTGGTGGTATGAATTAGTTGAGAATGAAAAAGATGAGTGCAGTCCAGAGAAGATGAACAGTGAAGACACCCAGTTTATACTTTACACTTCAGGTTCAACTGGTCGTCCCAAAGGGTGCCTTCATGTTTGTGGCGGTTATACTGTTCAAGCTTATTTCACAGGTAAATGGATTTTTGATTTGCATGATGAAGATATTTTTTGGTCAACTGCGGATGTGGGCTGGATTACAGGACATACTTATACAGTTTATTCACCTTTATTAAATGGAGCTACTTTTTTAATGTTTGAAGGAGCTCCTAACTGGCCAAAGCCTGATAGATGGGCAGATATTATTGACAAGCATGGGGTAAATATTTTTTATACTGCCCCCACAGCCATAAGAATGTTTAAAAAACAATGCGGTAAGCTTTCCAGAACAAAATTCAAAACTTTAAGATTATTAGGTACAGTGGGAGAGCCAATTGATGAGCATTCTTGGAATTGGTTCTTTAGAAATGTTGGAAGAGAAAAGTGTCCTTTAGTTGATACTTGGTGGCAAACAGAAACAGGAGGGATCTTAATTAGTTCTTTGCCAGGCATTGGTCCATTTAAACCAGCTTACACAGGTCTTGCTTTTCCAGGATTTAAATTTGATATTTTAGACGATAAAGGTAAATCAGTAAAAACGAATGAAAAAGGAAATTTAGTTTTACTTTCTCCTTTTGCTCCAGCATTACTTAGAATGGTGTATAAAAATCCTAAAAAATACAAAAAAACATACTGGAGTGATTATGGGGATAAAATTTATTTTACTTCAGATGCTGCATATAAAGATAAAAATGGTTTAATCAGAATTGTTGGAAGGGTTGATGATGTAATTAAAGTGGCAGGCCATAGAGTTACAACAGGAGAGCTGGAAAATGTTTTATCCAAGCATGAACATGTTACAGAATGCGCTATTGTTGGTATTCCTGACAAAATAAAAGGAGAAGTGCCAATTGCCTTTATTGTTTCCAAAGGAAAAGTAACTGAGTCCAAGCTGGAAAAAGAATTAATTTTAGAAATCAGGGAAAAGATTGGTCCCGTTGCCCTTCCAAAAAGAATTTATTTGGTGAGTGATTTGCCAAAGACAAGAAGTGGAAAAATCATGAGAAGAATTTTCAAAAGATTATTTACAAAAGAACCATTGGGCGACCTTTCAACCTTAGCTAATCCAGAAAGCGTAAAAGAGATTAAAAAAATAATTAAAAAATAACTATGCCAAAATCAAAAAAACTAGCTCTCTGGCTTAAAGATATTTCAAACAAAGACACAAAACTGGTTGGTGGAAAAAATGCTTCTTTGGGTGAAATGTTTTCTAAACTTAGCAAAAAAGGAATAAACATTCCTGATGGATTTGCCTTAACTTCAAGCGCTTACTGGTATTTTTTAAAAGAAAATGGAATTGATAAAAAATTAAAAGAAATTTTTAAAAACTTTAATCCTAAAAGTTTAACAAGCTTGAAAAAAACAGGAAAACAAGCTAGAACTGCAATTCTAAGAGGCAAGCTTCCAGAAAAATTAAAAGAAGAGGCAATTAAAAACTATGCGCTTTTGTCAAAAAAATACTCTGAAAAACAAAGTGATGTAGCAGTACGCTCATCAGCAACTGCAGAAGATTTGAAAACAGCAAGTTTTGCAGGGCAAATGGAAACTTATTTAAATATTAAAGGGGGAAAAGAACTGTTAGAAGCCATTAAAAAATGTATGGCTTCTTTGTTTACTGACCGTTCAATTTCCTACAGGGAAGAAAAAGGTTTTAATCATTTGAAAATTGCCCTGTCTGTTGGAATTCAAAAGATGATTAGGTCTGATTTAGCTTGTTCAGGAGTAATGTTTACAATTGATACAGAGTCTGGGTTTAAAGATGTGGTTTTGATTAATTCAATTTTTGGAATAGGTGAATTAATTGTTAAGGGAAAAATAACTCCTGATGAGTTTTATGTTTTTAAACCTACCTTTAAAAAGGGTTATAAATCTATAATTGTTAGGAATCTAGGAAGAAAAACAAGAAAATATATTTACAACAAAGATAATGGTTTGAAAGAAGTTAAAGTTTCTTTAAAAGACCAGCAAAAATTTTCCTTAACCGACAAAGAGATTTTAACTTTAACTGATTGGGCCTGTAAAATTGAAGAGCACTATAATTTCCCACAAGATATTGAATGGGCGAAAGACGGCAAATCAAATAAGTTATTCATTGTTCAATCCAGACCAGAAACTGTTCACAGCGTTAAAAGTAAAAATGTTTACGAGGAATATAAAATTAAAACTGACAAAAAACCAGTTCTAACTGGCATTGCTATTGGTAATAAAATAGGTCAGGGCAAAACAAAAGTTATTACTAATGTATCAAAAATAAATCAGTTTAAAAAAGGAGAAGTATTAATAACTAGAATGACTGATCCTGATTGGGTTCCTATTATGAGATTAGCTTCAGCAATTATTACTGATGAAGGTGGTAGAACTTGTCACTCAGCAATAATCAGCAGGGAGTTGGGCATTCCTTGTATTGTTGGAACAAAAAAAGCGACAAAGATTTTGAAAACAGGCCAGAATATAACTGTTGACTGTACAAAGGGCAGGGTATTTGAGGGAATAATTCCATTTAAAGTTAAAAAATATAATTTGAAAAAGATTCCAAAACTACCTGTCAGCATTAGTTTGAATTTAGGAGCACCTGAAATTGCTTTCAAAAGTTCATTTCTGCCAGTCGATGGAGTTGGTTTAGCAAGGGAAGAATTCATAATTGCTGAGAAAATTAGAATTCATCCTTTAGCACTTTATCACTTTAATAAATTAAAAGATAAAAAAGTTAAAGCAAAAATTGAGAAATTAACTTTTGGTTACAAAGACAAAAAACAATACTTTATTGATAAATTAGCTGAAGGAATATCCCAAATTGCAGCTGCATTTTATCCAAAAGATGTAATTGTTAGATTATCTGATTTTAAGACAAATGAATATGCAAGTTTAATAGGTGGAGCATTGTTTGAGCCAGAAGAGTCAAATCCAATGCTGGGTTGGAGGGGCGCTTCAAGGTATTATGATAAGGAATTTGAGCCAGCTTTTAAAATGGAGTGTCTGGCAATTAAAAAAGCCAGAGAAGTTTTTGGGCTAAAAAACATTTGGGCAATGGTTCCATTTTGCAGGACTCCAGAGGAAGGAAAGAAGGTACTAGAGTTAATGGCTAAAAGCAATCTTAAAAAAGGTAATGACGGGCTAAAGGTTATTGTAATGTGTGAGATTCCTTCAAATGTTATTTCAGCTGATGAATTTTTAAAAATATTTGATGGTATGAGTATTGGCTCAAATGATTTAACTCAATTAGTTTTAGGAATGGACAGGGATAATGCTAAAATAGCATATATTGCTGATGAAAGAGATGAGTCAGTTAAAAAAATGATATCAGACGTGATAGGTAAGTGTAAAAAAAGAAAAAAATATGTTGGAATTTGCGGTGAGGGGCCAAGTTATTTTGTAGATTTTGCAAGGTTTTTGATAAAAGAAAAGATTGATGCAATTTCTTTAAATCCAGGCAGCGTAATAAAAACTATAATTAACCTTTCTAAAAAAGAAAAATAATTATGTTTGATGTTATAACTTTTGGTTCAGCTACACTAGATGTTTTTGTTAGTTATGAGAAAATAGGTGTTTCTTTAAAAAATAAAAGAAAGGGGATATTTTTACCTTTGGGTGAAAAGCTTGAAGGAGAAAAAATATTCTTTTATTCTGGAGGTGGAGGCACTAACTCAGCTGCTACTTTTGGCAACCAGGGGCTAAAAACCGCTTTTTGTGGAATGATAGGCAATGATTTTGCCGGAAAAATTGTTTTAGAAGATTTAAAGAAATTTAATATTGACAAGAGATTTGTTTTTCAAACAGACAAAGAGTTAACAGGAATGTCTGTTATTTTCAGCGGTAAAAAAGGAAAAGTAATTCTGCCCTATAGGGGAGCATCAAGACTGTTAACTGTTAAAGATATTCCCTTTAAAGATTTAAAAGCAAAATGGTTTTATTTAGCTTCTTTATCAGGAAAGTTAGTTAAAGATTTTTTAAAAATCATTGATTTTGCTAAAAAGAATAGAATTAAGACTGCTTTTAATCCAAGCAAATATCAACTGAAATCAGTTGATATTAAAAAAGCATTGAAAAAAGTGAATATTCTGATTCTTAATCAAGAAGAAGCAGGTTTTCTTACCAAAACCTCTTTCCAAAAAGAAAAAGCTGTTTTTAGAAAACTTGATAGATTAGTAGATGGCATTTGTATTATGACAAAAGGAAAACAAGGAGTAGCAGTTTCTGACGGAAAATTTCTATACACTGCTCCTAGCTTTAGAGTAAAACTTGTTGACGAAACTGGAGCAGGAGACTCATTTGGTTCTGGTTTTGTTGTTCAGTATATTAAAAATAACAACATAGTTTCAGCAATTCAATTTGCTATAGCTAATTCAACTGCTAACGTGAAAGAGTGGGGAGCAAAAGATGGAATTTTAAAAAAAGGACAGAAATGGAAAAAGGTTAAAGTAAAAAAACAAAAACTATGAAAATTAAAGACTATCTTCAAAAAGCTAAAAAAGGGAATTGGGCTGTTGGCCAGTTTAATTTTTCAACACTAGAACAGCTTAAAGCCATAATCCAGGCTGTTGAAAAACTTAATTCACCTGTAATTTTAGGCACCTCTGAAGGAGAAAGCAGGTTTGTTGGTTTAAAACAAGCTGTGACTTTAGTTGATTCATATCGTCAAGATAAGAATCTTGCTCTTTTTTTAAACCTTGACCACGGCAAATCATTTGATTATATTGAAAAAGCAATAGATGCTGGTTATGATGGAGTGCATTTTGATGGTTCAGGCTTTGATTTTGAAGAGAATATTAGAACTTCAAAAAAGATTGTAGAGTATGCACATAAAAAAGGAGTTTTAGTTGAAGGTGAAATTAATCCTATATTGGGAACTTCCAGGGTTCTTGAAAAAATACCAGAAGCCAGTCAAAAAGATTTAACTGACCCCAAGCAAGCCTTTAGATTTATTAGAGAAACTAAGGTTGATAGCTTGGCAGTAAATATTGGAAGTTTTCATGGAATTGAAACCACTGGCAAAAGTCCTGTTATTGATTTTAATAGGTTAAAAGAAATAAAGGGGCAGACTTCTGATAAATTTCTTGTTCTTCACGGTGGCTCAGGTATAGCTGACAAAGATATCAAAGAAGTTATTGCTCAAGGAATTGTGAAAATAAATGTTAATACTGAGCTAAGAATAGCTTATACCAATGCCTTAAAGCAGGTACTGAAGAATAAGCCCTTGGAAACCACGCCATACAAGTTAATGCCAGAAGTTGTTAGTATAGTTTCTAAAATTGTTGAAGCAAAGATTAAACTTTTTGGCTCTGACAACAAAACATGATTAGTTTAAAAGCAAAACAAAGAAAAGAAAAGGATTCAATGAAATTAAGGGCACAAGGTAAAGCGCCCGCTGTTTTATATGGGCCCAAAACAAAGAACCTGAATTTAGAGGTTGACTTAAAAGAGTTTGATAAAGTATATAATGAAGCAGGGGAGAGCTCTTTAATTTCTCTTGATGTTGGTGGCCAAAAAGAAAAGTTTTTAGTTTTAATTCATGATATTCAGTTTGATGCTTTAACTGAAAAACCAATCCATATTGATTTTTATCAGCCCAACCTAAAAAAAGAAGTTGAATCAACTGTTCTATTGGTTATTGAAGGTGAGGCGCCAGTAATAAAAGAGTTTGGTGGCACTTTGGTTAAAAAGATTTCTGATATTAGGGTGAAAGCACTTCCTCAGGACCTTCCAAGAGAAATTAAGGTTGATATTTCAAACTTAAAAACCTTTGAAGATAATATTGTGGTTAAAGACTTACCTGTTTCTTCCAAAGTTAAGATTTTAAAGGATCCTGAAGAAATAATAATTACTGTTTCTGCTCCTCAGAAAGTTGAAGAAGAACTAGAAAAGCCAATTGAAGAAAAAGAACCAGAAGTAGTAAAGAAAGAAAAAGAAGAGAAGGTAGAAGAAAAAGAAGAAGCTCCTGTGTCTGAAGAGCAGGGAAAAGAGAAAAAAGAAAAATAATTACAAAAATGTTGAGCAAGAAGTTTTTAAAAACACTATTATGTTTTGCTTTATTAGCAGGATTTGTTTTGCCTGTTTTTAATTACATCAGCTATCAGGCTTCAGCTCAAAGCCCTCAAGAAGAAAGACAGGTCCTTGAACAGGAGTTAAGAGAACTAGAAGAGCAACTTTTACTTATTGAAAATGATATTGAAAAAACTGAAAAAGAGAGGAAAACTCTTCAAAATGATATTTATCTTTTAAGACGAAAAATTCAGAGCTTAAATGTTCAGATTCAGCAAAGCAATACAATGATTCAGGATCTTACGCTCCAGATAGATGACACAGAAGGTTCAATTGAACAAACCTCGCTTAAAGTGGAGGAATCAAAAGACCGACTTTCTGCAATTCTAAGGAAAATCAATCAGGAAGATGAAAAATCTATAATTGAGATTTTCCTTACAGAAGAGAATCTATCTGATTTTTTCGAAGACTTAATAGCTTTAGAAACTTTAAATAATAATAGCCGTGAACTTTTAACAAGCATTAAGTCATTAAAATCCAGCCTTGAAGAGCAAAAGGAGTCTTTAGATGAAGAGAAGATGGACCTAGAAACAATAGTTAAGGTAAGGATGTTGCAAAGACAAGAAAGCAGTCAATTAAAAACTGAGCAGGAAAGTTATCTAAAATTAACTGAGGAGCAATATCAGGAACAATTAAAAGAAAAAGAAGAGACAGAGAAAAAAGCCAGTGAAATCAGGGCAAGGATATTTGAATTAATTGGTGTTCCTAAAGCGCCTACTTTTGGCGAGGCCTATGAAATTGCAAAATATGTGTCAGGTGTTACTGGTGTTAGACCTGCTTTAATTCTTGCTGTTTTAACTCAAGAATCAAATATTGGGAAAAATGTTGGCCAGTGTTATTTAACAGATACTACAACCGGAAGAGGTGTGAGAATAACTAGTGGAAAGAAAGAAATTAAAACAATGAATCCTACCAGAGATTTGCCATATTTTCTTGAGATATGTCGAAAGCTTGGCCGCGATCCTTTGAACACTCCAGTGTCCTGCCCAATGAGTATTGGCTGGGGTGGAGCAATGGGACCAGCTCAGTTTATACCTGACACCTGGGGAAATCCTAAATATGGATATGGTCAAAAAGTAAAAGAAGTTACTGGCAAAGAAGCTGATCCATGGGATATTAGAGATGCATTTTTAGCATCTGGTCTTTATCTGAGAGATTTAGGAGCAAAAACTAATGAGTTTAGGGCTGTGATGAGGTATTTTTCAGGTTATCGTTGGTCAAAATGGGAAGAGTTCTACGGCAGGTCAGTTTTAGCTATTGCTGCTAATTATGAGAAAGATATTAAGGAGCTTGAGAACTAATTTTAGATTCAAGTTTTTTTAAAGTTTTAAATACCCGGTCTAGTTTCCCTTCCATAATGTTAGCTAAATCGTGCCAGCTTTTTTTTATTCTATGATCAGTGATTCTGTTTTGAGGGAAATTATATGTTCTTATCTTATCAGCTCTTCTTGCCCATTTTATCTGAGCTCTTCTTTCTTTTGATAACTTTTCAATGTTTTTTGATTCTTCTTCTTCTAAGACTTTAGCTTGAAGAATTGCAAGAGCATTTTCTTTGTTTTGAAGCTGGTTTCTTTCAGATTGGGAGGTAACAACAATACCTGTTGGCTGGTGAGTGATTCTGACAGCAGTTTCACGTTTATTAACATACTGGCCTCCTGGTCCTGATGCTCTGTAGTAATCAATCTTTAGTTCATCTGCTCTTACAGTTATTTCAGTTTTTTTTGGTTTTGGAAATACAGCAACAGAAACGGTTGAAGTGTGAATTCTTCCTGCTTTTTCTGTTTTAGGTATTCTTTGGACTCTGTGAACTCCGGCTTCATATTTCATTTTATCAAAAACATCACCATTTTTTAATTCAAAAACAACCTGCTTGTATCCACCCAGTTCTGTGGGGTGTGAATCAAGAGTTTTCTGCTTCCAGTTTTTATTTTGAGCATAACGAGAATACATTTTTAATAAATCAGCAGCAAAAAGTGCTGCTTCTTTACCTCCTGCTCCTGCTCTGATTTCAACGATTACTGATGGCATTTCACTTTTTTTTCTTAAACTTTTCTTTTTTTGCCAGTTTTTCCTTGAATTTCTGAACCTGGCCCATTGTGTCCAGTAGTTTTTCTTTTCCAGTATAAAAAGGATGACATTTTGAACAAATCTCAGTTTCAATGAATTCTTTTGTTGAACCAACGTTAAAAGTATTGCCGCAAGCGCATTTAACCTGAGCGTGCGGATAATATTTTGGGTGAGTATCTTTTTTCATATCTTATTATTGATTTTACAAATCAAATATTAACACATATTGATTAAAAATCAAGAAAATCTTCATTAAAGTGTTGATAAAGGGCTTGCAAAAATATATTAAAATGATATATTTATATGATTATATGGTAAAAAATGATTTTAAACTTGACATAAAAGAAATGGCCAAAGCAGGTTTGCATTTTGGCCACAGATCTTCAAAAACTCATCCAAAGATGAAGCCCTTTATTCATGGAACCAGAAACACTGTTAACTTAATTGATTTAGATAAAACAAAAGAAAGCTTTGAAAAAGCCCTGGAGGCTGTTAAAAAAATAGTGGCTGAAAACAAGAACTTGCTTATTGTTGGAACAAAGGTTCAGGCAAAAAAGCTGGTTGAGGACTTTGCCAAAGAGCATGAGCTTCCTTTTGTCAATGAAAGATGGCTGGGAGGCACTATCAGCAATTTTAAAGTCATTAAAAAAAGAATTGATTATTTTAATGATTTAGAAGAGAAAAAGAAAACGGGTGAACTGGCCAAATATACAAAGAAAGAAAGAGGTCAAATTGATTTGGAGCTGGAAAGATTGAAGAAAAAATTTGAAGGTATCAGGACCCTGGAAAAACTGCCAGAGGCAATCTTTGTTTTAGATGTCACAAAAGATAGCCTGGCAGTAAAAGAAGCAAGAGAAAACAACATAATTACTATTGGTGTTTGTGATGCTAATTCTGACCCAAGTTCAATTGATTGGGTGATTCCAGCCAATGATGATTCCATCAGTGCAATAAAGTATGTTTTAAGTAAGCTGTCTCTTGCAGTTGAGAAGGGAAAAGAACTGGAGAAAGAGCTGAAAGAAGCAAAAGAAAAAGAACTTAAAGAAGAATCAGAAAAAGAAGAATCAGAAAAAAAAGAATCAGAAAAAGAAGAATAAATATGGCATCTATTGAACAAATAAAAAAACTTCGTAATATTACAGGAGTTTCCATAACTGAATGCAAAAAAGCTTTAGAAAAAGCAAATGGTGATATTGAAAAAGCTAGAAAAGTTTTAAAAGATTCAGGAAAGGATTTTGCCCGCAAAAGATTAAACAGAGAAACAAAAGCAGGGATAATTGACAGTTACATTCATTCTGATAAAAAGGTTGGGGTACTGCTTAAGCTTCAGTGCGAGTCAGATTTTGTTGCCCGTTCAGATGATTTTTCTAAGTTAGCGCATGAACTTTGCCTTCAGATTGCTGCATCAGTTGAAGATAAGTCTCTTCTTAAGCAAGCTTGGATTAAAGACCAGAAAAGAACAGTTAAGGATTTAATTGATGAATATATTGCAAAATTTGGGGAAAATATAATCGTAGAAAAGTTTATTCGATATGAAATTTGAATCAATCCTGCAAATTATTCTTTTTGGCAGCTCCATTGGATTAGGGGGCATTATATTTAAAAAAATCTCTGTTTTAAGAAACTTACCTGATGATTATTCTCAAACTTCTGAAAAAAAACAAGAGTTTGTTTTACGATTAAAAGCAGGAATTAAAAAGCGCAATCCCTTAAAAGGCTTGTCTTATGAGATGGTTCTGGAGAAAATTCTAACAGGTCTTAGAATACTTTCTTTAAAGCTTGAAGGCAAGACATCTAATTCTTTGCAGGAATTAAGACAGAATATTAAGGAAAGAAAGATAAGAGAAAACGATAATTATTGGGAGAAAATCAAAAAGTCAACAAAACGCAACTCAAAAACTAAATGATTAAAAGCCACCTTAGCTCAGACGGCAGAGCAATGGTTTTGTAAACCATAGGTCCGCGGTTCGATCCCGCGAGGTGGCTCATTAATTAGTTATTTTTTATTTAAAGTGGAGAAACTCGTTTTAGTAAATGAAAAAGATGAAGCAATTGGCCTTGAGGAAAAGGTAAAATGCCATAAGGGTAAAGGAATTTTGCATAGGGCTTTTACTATTCTTTTATTTGACAATAAAAAAAGAGTTTTGCTTCAAAAAAGAGCTGAATCCAAAATGCTCTGGCCGTTTTATTGGGAAACAACTTGCTCCAGCCATCCAAAAGAAAATGAAACTTATGAGGGGTCAGGCAAAAGAAGATTAAAAGAAGAATTAAGAATTAATACGCCTCTTAAACTAGCTGATAAGTTTGTATACCATTCTTATTACAAAGATATTGGTGCAGAATATGAGTTTTGTGCTATTTTAGTGGGTAAATATGATAAAGAAAACATAGATTTTAACACTGAGGAAGTTAAGGATGTTAAATGGATTACAATCAATGAGCTTAAACAGGAATTGAATAGAAATCCTCAAAACTATGCTCCTTGGTTGGGAATTGCATTAGAAAGACTTTTTAATCAATATGGAAGCAACCTTAAGAATTTACTTTAAACTTTTAAGAATTCCTGACTGGGGTGGATATTTTTTAATGGGGCTTTTGGGTTTTGTTCTTTCTTATGGCTTTTTATCTCCTCTAAGTGACATTCTTCTTTTTTTTTCTATGCTTGTTTTATATTTAGGCCTTGGTTTTTCAGTAAATGAATGTTTTGATTTGGAAGAGGATAAGTACAATGAATCAAAAACAAACATATTGCTTAAAAAACAAATAAGTTTTAGAAACGGATTGATTTTTTCAATTTTTCTTGGAGTTTTGGGATTGATTCTGTCAATGAAGTTTGGACTGAATGTTTTTTTATTCTGTTTGGCAGGTTTATTAATAGGGTTTTTTTATTCTGCTGAACCAGTTCGGTTTAAATCACGTCCTTTTCTTGATTTGATTTCACACGGGCTTTTTGCTGGTGTGTTTTTATTCTTGCTTCCCTTTTTAGTTTTTAATTCTACAATAACATTGATTCACTGGTTTATTGCTTTTTCTGTTTTTTATCTTTCTTTAAGCCTAGAATTAAGAAATCATCTTGAGGATTATGAGTTTGATAAAAAAGCAGGAGTTAATACTTCAGTGTGCTTTTTGGGCTATAATAAATCAGAAAAGTTTTTAAGGTATTTAGCTTTTCTTTACCCTTTAGCTCTTATACCCATGTTTTTATTAGTGCCCAAAGTTTATCTTTTTTTGTTTTTATCTTTTAGTTTTATTTTTCTTTTCTTTTTTCTCTTAAGGAAAAATTATAAAATAGTTAAAAATTACAAGATAATGGATATTTACAGCATTTTATCTTTTGTATTAATTTCAATCTCATTAATTATTTAGTCCATGCCCAATAAAATAACTGAGTATTTAAAAGGATTAAAACAAGAAATTGACAAAGTTATTGAAAAGTATGTTCCTAAAAAAGTAAGCCAGGAGTGGCTTGAATTTGTTTTTGGCAGTTCTCATTATCAGTACACTCCCAAAGCAGTTCAAGAAGTTTTACTAAATCCAATCTGGGATTTTTTAGAGAGAGGAGGTAAAAGATGGAGGCCAGTTTTGTTTTTGCTGATTGCAGAAGCTGTTGGTGGTGATGTTGAAAAACTTAAAGATTTTGCAATTGTTCCAGAATTAGTTCACAACGGCAGTTTAATTATTGATGATATAGAGGATGAGGGTGAGCTAAGAAGAGGGAAGCCATGTCTTCATAAAATTTTTGGTGTTGATGTTGCTGTTAATGTTGGAAATTTTATGTATTTCTTGCCTTTGATAGTCTTTAAAAACAATAAGAATAAGTTTGAACCAGATATCTTATTAAGTGCTTATGATATTTATGCCCAGGAAATGAGAAATATTCATTTAGGGCAGGGCACAGATATTTTTTGGCACAAAGGCAAGACAGAAGAAATTAGTGAAAAGGAATATTTTCAAATGTGTATTTTTAAAACAGGGTGCTTGTCAAGAATGGCAGCTAAGCTTGCTGTTGTTCTTTCAGGAAAAGATAAAGAGCTAACTGAAAAAGTGGGCAGAGTGGCTGAGACAATAGGTGTTGCTTTCCAAATTCAGGATGATATTTTAGATATTTCTTTAACTGGCCAGGAGCGTGAGAAGTTCGGTAAGTTATTTGGTAATGATATTAAAGAAGGAAAAAGAAGTTTAATGGTAATTTACACACTTAAAAAAGCAACTGATAAAGATAAAAAAAGATTGCTTGAAATATTAAACAAGCACACTGAAGATGTCAGTGAGATCAAAGAAGTGATCAGGATAATGGAAAAATACAAAAGCATAGAATATGCCAAAACCACTACTAAAAACATTATTACAGATACCTGGCAGAGCGCAGATAAAGTTTTAAAAGAATCAAAGGCCAAATCAAAGTTAAAAGACTTTATTAATTACTTGGTTGAAAGAGATGAATAAGGATATTGACAGGGTTTTTTTAAAAATATACAATGTAATTGAAGAGACTAAACTAAAAAATAAATGGCTAAGAAGAAAAAAAAGAAAAGCAGATGTAAATAATTTGATTATTGGATAGAAATTCAGAAAATAGTCAGGAGTTCTCTTCCTGATTTTTAGTTTTAAGGGAAAGAACATTAAAACTTAATATCATAATAAGGACCTAGTAATTAGTTTTTTAGAGTTGTCCCGACTTAACGGGATTTAACTCGATTTATCGGGTGAGACTCGTAGTTTATTTAGAGGATTTGATCCTGGTCCAGGATGAACGCTGGCGGCGTGGATAAGGCATGCAAGTCAAGCGGGTCACCTTCGGGTGGCAAGCGGCAAACTAGTTAGTAACACGTGGATAACGAACCCTAAAGACAGGAACAACCTGGAGAAATCCAGGCTAATCCCTGATGTTCTTATTTTCTCACAAGGGAAGATAAGCAAACGGAAGGTTTTCCAACCGCTTTAGGATCGGTCCGCGGCTTATCAGCTTGTTGGTAGGGTAATGGCCTACCAAGGCTATGACGGGTAGGCGGAGTGAGAGCTTGACCGCCAACGATGGCACTGAGACACGGGCCATACTCCTACGGGAGGCAGCAGTCGAGAATATTGGTCAATGG